>CAWKJK010000079.1:0-12695 GCA_963849655.1 uncultured Nitrospiraceae bacterium | reverse complement strand
GGGGTGAACCATAGCCGAACAGGTGCTTTGCCGACGTCCGGATCACGCGGCGCGCTGTTGCTCTCCTTAAGGTCCTTGGGAGTCTCGTCTCCCGCCTCATTCAGTAAGTCCCACTGCTTGAAGTATTCTTCGGCAAGATCAGCATCGTTGATGAGCACGGAATTGTTGGCTTGCGTGCAGAGGCCGGTTTTCGTCCAGTTTTGACTGCCGGTCCACACCCAGCGCGGCTTCTTCCGGGCATCGCAGATCACCAAGAATTGGTCATGTCCTAGGGCGTGTCGTCAATTAGCGGCCTGAGCGTTTTCCGGATTCACACAGGAATCGTATTGTGCTTCACTGTTCATAAGCCGATGGGAGGGGCTTATGAATGGTGCGACGGTATGGGCTGCGGGACGATCAATGGAGCGGATCGAGCAGTCGCTTCCAGGCCGTGAAGATACGGTCGGCGTGACAGCAAAAGACAACCGGCTGTTCGTGGAGGCGGTGATTTACCGCTACCGGGCGGGGCATCCCGTGGCGCGATCTGCCGGAGCGTTTTGGCGACTGGAAGACACTCACCGCCGTCACCGGAGATGGTCTGAAAGCGGCGTCTGGAAAAGGGTTTTCGAGCATCTGGCGGAAGACGCCGACAACGAATATGCGATGATTGATTCCACCATCGTCCGTGCCCATCAGCATGCCGCCGGGGCAAAGGGGGATAACACGCAAGAGTGCATCGGGCGCAGCAAGGGCGGGTTGACCACAAAAATTCATGCGTCGTGCGACGCCTTCGCAATCGCTACCGGTTTTCATCTCACACCGGGGCAGGCGCACGATCTGGAAGGAGCCGATGCCTTGCTGCCTGATCTTCTCACAAGCATGCAGGCATTTCCTGGCCGACAAAGCCTATGACGCGCAGGAGCGCGTTCTTGATCTGTTGAAAAAGGCAGGCGTCCAGGGCGTCATCCCGCCAAAGAAAAACCGGAAAGAGCCGCGTGCATACGATGAAGAACTGTACAAAGCCAGACATTTGATCGAGAATTTCTTCGCCAAACTGGAAACAATACCGCGCCATCGCCACCAGATACGATAAACGCGCCGAAACCTTCCTTGGCGCTGTGTATCTCGCCGCCGCCGTCATCTGGCTTAATTGACGACACGCCCTAGCGCGCCGGGCGAGATAAATCGGTCGTGCAGGTCGATTGTGCCGCGAAGACGCTCGCGGGCGTCGCGATTCTGATCTTCGCCGTGTTTTTTCACGCTTCCGTTCGCTAACACGACGTGAGCCCGCTGACCGATTGTTTCAAGCGCGGCTTCCAGTTGTTCATCATCGAGTTCGTACAATGCGGAGTAGATCTGGCGTTTGCGCTTGGCGGCGTCGGCTAAGATCTCGAATAATCGGCTCCCGAGCGGTCCGTGCAGATACCGGCGGAACGGATCATTCGGGGTTTCAATGACCGTGCGCAACTTTTTGCTCTTCAGATCGTCGGCCGTGATGCCAAGTCGCCTCGATACCCATTGCGCGGCCACAATGCCGCGATTAAAGTACGCCTCAATCTTTGGATCGAATTCGTGAGAGAGGGTATTTCTTTGGTCCAGTCGCTTGTGGTTGCCGGGTCCGGACGCAGGGTTTCTTTGTCAGGACCGACCATCGGCAGGACGCGATACTGCACCTTGTCGCCGGGGTTGGCCATGTAGTCGGTCCACTGATACTTTTGGATCGGCCAGTTGGTGGAGGCGCGACGCTCGCCTTCTTGGTGTGACTGACCCTCAAATCCAACCCACGTGTTCACGACTCTCCAAGCCCGTTTCGCCGTCGTAGCAGGGCGAACCCGCGGCAGTTTGGGATGAAACCTTCCGGCTTCCACGCGATGAAGACATCGTCTCCATTGTATAGACCTTGACATTCATCGGATCGCGTCTCCTTTTACGTAAGGCCTGCTAAAAGAGATCACCGTTGTGGTTGCAGTTTTATTCGGGTACGCTGACGCCTGACCCTCCCATTTCCTTCGGCAGGTCCTTCATTTTGGGCAGCCCGTCCTTTATTCGCAGTTTGGTCTCCTCATAGTTCACATGGATGCCGGCGAGGTACGGAAAGTCCGGAATGACTGCCGCATACACGTCGGTGAGTCCCCACGTGGGATGTTCAGTAAAGACATGGCCTCCACAGGTCTTGCACCATTTGCGATAACTGAGCGGCGTCTTGCTGTACGTGCCGATGTTCTCTGCCCCTCGCGTGAGCTGTACCGCGTTCGGGTTTCCATAACGTGAAGGCGTTGACTGGCGCAGCCGACCAACTGCGACAGGACTCACAATGGCAATATCCCATCGCGGCTGGCTCGCCGCTGACCGTGAACTGAACCGCGCCGCAAAAGCAGCTGCCTCTGTAAACTTTCTCGTTGCTCATGGTGCACCTCCTTGGTGGTGTCTTAGCCGGTTGGCTTGCCTGCCACTCGTCTCGCCGGCGCTTTACGTCCACTAACGATGCGTTTCATCCGCTGCCGGTCCATGGCCAACGCTCGCTTGAAAGGCCTCTACCAGACCCTTTCTGATCGTCTTATACTTGGACCAATCAAACGCACACAAGAATTCGGCTGCGGCTTTCGCGCCACGAGCAAACAGATCGACCTTGTCTCTGCTGGCTCATCGTGAAATTCAGCCAGTGATGGTTACCTGTATCGATCATCTTGACCAAATGCTTATAGTCAGGGTTGGTTTTGATGAAATCGGAATCCAACGTGTGGCGGGCGGCATCGAAGACAGCGCCGAGGAGTTGGGGAAGGCTTCGTGATTTCAGCAGGCCAGTCCCCTCAATGCCGATTTTTGCGCCGAAGGTTGGAGCGGTTGGAACGCGATAGGGCTGGTGAAAACACGTTGATCGGGAAATTGGACATGATGCCGCCGTCCATAAACATGACGCGTTGCGGCGGTGTGCCTTCATAACCAGCCAGGTCTTTCCAAAGCGTACGATTTGGAGAGCATTCATTGACCGTGAAGGGGTAGAAGAAGAACGGAATGGACATCGACGCGCGGGCGAAACAGGCAGGGTTTACCGACTCGGGATTGCACCAATACAACCCGACCATTCTGGGAAGTCGACCTTTGTCTGGGTGGTGATATCTGCGGCGATCATAACCAAATCCCCACCCTTGTCCTTCTCGGACAGCTCCGTATCGGTGCGCGTCGGTCTCAGTCTCAGTCCTGGGGAAACGGTGCGCAACTGGGTAAGAAGCTCCGCCGTCGTCTTGATTCCGACTCTTTGCAGCTCGGCGGTCAGCCAATTCAAAAACGCGTCTCCTGGATTCAAGCCCAAATCTTCCTTCAGGTTGTCGATAATCTGCGAGGCCTTCCAGATTAGTTTGACCATGCCGGCCTTCTCCAGGACCGCTTGTGAAAAATCCCTGGCGTCGTTATCGCCGTCGATAAAGGTCTCCATCGGCATTCGTGAAAGGACATCCAACAAGCGCTCGCTCTTGGCTTGCCCCGGAGGACCCAACGCGGCAATCATGAGAGCATTGATGGGTCCCGCTGATGTCCCACCCACGCCCAGAAATCGGATACCTGCTTGTTCGAGGACATCAGGTGTACCCTGTCAGCGCGATGCCGAGCACACCTCCGCCTTCCATGACAAGATCGACATACTGATGATCGCCCGCATCGATGATGTCGGAATATTCCTTGCCTCTGCAGTCGCTCTTCACTGTTTGCAGTGCCTTCAGAACCTCCGGATGGTTGATGTAGTCTTGAGCAGTCGACATGGGCCCTCCCAAGTAAAAGACAGGGTATACGGTATAAATGTTCTTTCTATCGTCGTATTGCTGCTACCCGAGGTCCGAGTGTAACCGATTTCACCTCTCGACACGAGTTCAAGCTTTGGTACATTGTCCGAGAATCACGAGCCTTCTTCGAGAGGTCCACAACGAATGTGGAGATACGAGCCCGCCGGAATGTATCCGCTGCGTGAGAACGCGCCAAGCGATAGAGGATGAAAATAGCCATACCGGTGATGCTGGCCGGTTCAGAACGATCATGAATTGACGACAGACGATTGGGTCCTCCGCCGCCACCGCGTGCAGTCGCTCTATATACTGGCTCATGATTCGGAAGCCGGTCGGTCGCGTTCCTTAGCTCATGAGCTTTCCCTTGACTGGTTGGTGGATGTGCTTTGCCAGGCGTAATTCTTTTGAGACAAGCGGGAAGCGCCTGATGGATTGCAGAGCGAGATTCAGATGGAGGTCTGCCCAGTACAGATGGTCAGGGTTAGGCCACTCAACATGCATGATCTGTGAGACAGATGCATGTTGGAACCGAGGGAACTCGTTGAACGAAACAAAAAGTTCTTCGTCTCTGGTAAGCAGCCAGACACCAATGCCTGGAGATGTTGGTGACGATCACTGCGGCGCTGTCCTTGCCACGACGCATGAATTTCATCTGGATACTCCTGGATGAAAGAGTTCGACCTCACCAAGAGGGCTGATCCCTTACATCTCCTATATTGCGATTGTTACGCAATAAACGGACCTCTCGGAATAATCCTTTGTCTTCAGTGGATTGAAGGAGTTAGGCCGAGGTTTGTGTACTTGGAGTTGTATCTAAGCCGATACGGATTGAAACTTATTCGATACAGTGACGGAAGGTAAGCGGCGCCTCCGACGAGGATGACTCCACCTGAGCTGATGCCAATAACCAGATGAGGGTTTCAACATGGCGCGAACTGCTGGAGCTTGTGAAGCTGAGAAATCGTTGTTCGATGGATCACGTTAAGTTTTCCCGCAGCAGCGTTCGATCGACATCGCGCTTGTAGCGTTCGATGACGGAGTCCGGAGGCAGCGTCGTCGATTGTTTGTGAGCCATAAAGAAGGGTGTAGCACTTGGTCCCATCTAGATGCCAGCTCAGCTATTCTTTGATCAAAGCTCACAATGACCAGAAGCAGGTTATGAAGTGCGAGGAGGCCAAACGTGCATCATGAGGGCAGTCCGACCACAATGGTCTCTCAAGGGTCCAGTGAAAGACTGGCATGCACAGAACAAGATGTGCTTCTGACCCCAGCTTTGCTTCACACAAAAGCATTTCTTGGGCCACACGTGGTTCCAACAAAAAGCCCAGTATTCCAATAACCTGAGCGAGCTATTTCGACGTTGGACATCGTGCAGCTGTATCTAAATGGATTCCAGGTGGATCGGATCGGATTCAGAGGATATTGGAGGATCGAGCGGGTGATCTGCAGCATGTGGAGGCGTATCCGTACGTGCGCCCACCCGCCGACGGTTTTGAGACAGGTTCTAAATGGTAGGCTGAGTGCCGAAAAATATTAATCGGAGGAACCGACAGTCGAGTGCGATTTTTGCCGATGCCCGGATGGACCTCTTCCTTACTCGAATCACCGCACAAGCTGTCAGCCGGCTTTCGCTCGCTTATGTTCCCGCTCAGGTAACGTCGCGATGACTGAGCGAAGGAACGTATTGACGGCATCTGAAGAACGAAAAACCGAGGCGACATCCGGATCGAGGATGACCGCGATGGCGCCTTGCTTCACGCGAGACATAAACCGGTTCGGTTTCGCCTTCGCATAGTCGAAGCGGTATTCGACCCGCATCTCGTCCGTGGTTCTGCGTTGGCGTTTATGAGGAATGGGTTTCTTCATAATCCTGCCGTTCCAGTTTGGTGGCCTTCCGGGCGCTGAATATGCGGACGGTCTCTCCACGATCCGTGAAGCAGACGATGAGAAGTCGCTGTTTCTGTGAGGAGCCAATGATGATTTCGCGGAATTCGGAAACTGAATGATCGTGGTCGTCGAAGATGCGGGCAAGCGGGTCGGCGAAAACGTTCACGGCTTCCTGGAACGATACTCCGTGTTTGATCCGGTTCGTGATTGCCTTGCGTGCGTCCCATTCAAATCTCAGGTTCATCCGCCAGCTCCGACTGTAGCACACATACCGATTCCTTGTCCCTACGGTAAGGCAGAAGAGGAGGCCGCTCTATCCCGATTTCGCAAAGCCTTCCATCTTGAGAATCTCCGCCACGTTCTGTTCATTCACGAACACATCGGCCAGGAGACGATTGTAGACATCCCGGCCATGCGGCACGATGCGAATCGGGCCGGTGCGCAGCAACTCTTCCAACCGCCGCTTGGCTGCCGGGCCGTCGAATTCACTCATTTCAGGCGTATCGATCCCGCGAAGTTTGATGCGTCGACTTCAGAAAAGACCCCCGGATCGTTTTCCTTTCTCCGCAGGTTGTATCGAGATTGCTAGACAATGAGTGGACCTCTACGAACATGTGTTCCCTTTTCATGGATTTACAGAGTTTCGCTAACTTCCGGTTACCTGGGGTTGCATCCAGACTGATACGGATTGAATCTCATTCGATACAGTGGCAGAGGGTAAGAGAGCGTAGATTGACGCTGGAAGAGCGACGATTCTGTTTACGTCTGGCAAGAGATGCTTTTCACTGTGATAAGCCTATGGCGACTGTGGTTGGTATCTCGCCTGACCCAAGTGTCTTGAATATTCTGGTGGTGGGTGAGATATGGAAAAAGCTCTCTCCCCACGTGACCGGTGTCTTGGAGATGGTCGACCGCATTTGCCAGGACCCTTCAGGATGGTTGATGCTACTCGCCGGATGCTTGTTCCTCACGGATCGTTTCCAACTCGGCAAGCGCATCGAGGTCTTTGGGGCGACCAGCTGCACGCTTGACCTCAATTAATCTGGACAAGGTTATGCATCGGCAGGAAACGTCGAATAGGTCGATGTCAATCGTAATGAGGCATGAGGTCTTCATAGCGCCCACCTCCGATAATTTCTCCCAGCAGATCCAAGGCGCCAGTCAGTGATCAGGGTGACGTTGAGCCCCCGCTGCAGGATTTCGACATCGAACTGAAACGGCAAGCCTTCGGGAGCACCGCGCAGGTAGGGGTGGTGTGGCGCCAGACATGAGACAAGACGGTCGAGATTCTGTGACGATCGGCCGTAGACGATATCCAAATCAACCGTCAGTCGCGAAGACCCATGGGCGGTCGCTGCGGCGCCTCAGACGAGGATGAACTCTACCTGAGCTCTTGCCAATAATCGGATGAGCGTTTCAAAGTCGGTCATTCTTGGACGAGCGAGCTGCTCGCTTCAGCGCGGAGGCGAACTGCTGGAGCTTGTGAAGCTGACGAAATCGTTGTTCGACGGATAACTTTAAACTTTCCCGTACCAGCGTGCGATCGACATCGCGCTTGTAGCGTTCGATGACGGGGTCCGGAGGGAGCGTCGTCGATTGTTCGTGACTCATGAAGAGGAGTGTAGCACTTGACTTCATCCATGTGCCAGCTCAACTATTCTTTGGTCAATGCTCACAATGCCAGGAAGCAGATCTATGAAGTGCGGTGTGGTCTTAACGGGCACCGTGGGGGCGGTGCGGCCACAACGGCCTCTCAAGTTCATTCTCGCGACCTTCAAAATCAGGTGAAAGACTGATATGCATGAGACAAGATGTGACCCCTACTTACTACCTAGCATGGCCTTGTCAGGCAATCTCTAATAGTCGCCGAGCAAACCTTGCGCCAAGCGGTGTGACCTCCAACGCGTAGTTACCGTAGTCAGGAGTTCGAATAGAAGGCACGCCGGCTCGATGAATAAAGTTGCACGCATCTAGCTCTCCAACTAAGCCCATAAGCAGCGATGGCGATGCCTCGACTGCCTTCGCTTGTAGGTTCTCGAAGTTGATCCGCACGGAGCGTTCAGATAGCCGATCCGGCTCTCTTTGTTCTGCCAACGCCACAGCATGAGCAAGAACTTGGATGGCGCCAGCGGACAGTTGATCCAGACATCGCGCGTAGTGGTCGAGTTCGGTGTAAGAGAGCTTTTCCGCGTCACCTAGCCGGAGCAGGATATTTACGATGAGGTTTGCTGCGCCCTTGAGTTTCGCCTCATTGTGAGTTCGCATGACCACCAAATAAGCACTCTTGAAAAGTTCTGCAAATTCGTCCTTATTCACAGCATTTGCGTCAACGCGATCTCCGAGGGCTCTTAAACGCTCACCCACATCGTTTAGCGTCTTCTCAACCGTACGCTGAGTCGCCGTAGGCATGTAGTCACTGATGAGACTAGCAACAACGCCACCGACAAACGGTACCGCATTGATGCCCGCCTTCACAACCGCAAGTACATGGTCTCCAGCTGTCTTTTTCATATGCATAAGTATTGAGTAAATTGGTCAGCCTATCCCCACCAACCGGTTTCGTATTTACCGCCGATCTTAATAAGCTTTTTCCGTACTTAGCAAGAATGTCTCTGCCCTCCGGAGCCTAGCAAACACCGCACGTCTGGTCAGCTATCCCCGCGTACCGGCACGGCTCTCCGGTCCACATTCAAGGCGATCCGCGAGGCTCTGGACTCCCTGATCGCCCCTGTTTAAGACAGGCGTGTAAATTATCCTCGTGCTCAAGAGCACTATTGGGAGTCGGCTACCTTTGTTTCCACCCCTTGTTGCACTTAAGATTAGAATTCACGGGGCTTACGATAGATCGTTAGCACCTCACCTTTCAACGTCGTGAGTTCAGAGTCTCTATGACCGCTGCTTCTCGTATCCCTCCATGATCAATGTCTCTGCCACATTCTGTTCGTTCACGAATACATCGGCCAGGAGACGATTGTAGACATCCCGGCCATGCGGCACGATGCGAATCGGGCCGGTGCGCAGCAACTCTTCCAACCGCCGCTTGGCTGCCGGGCCGTCGAATTCACTCATTTCAGGCGTATCGATCCCACGGAGTCTGATGCGCTCGCCTCCGACACGAATGGTATCGCCATCGACTGCGCGCACGTGTAACGTGCTGAGTACGTTCATCTCGTGCCTCGACCGGGCTCGAAGGGTTGAAAGCCGAGACTGTTTGTGCGCAGGCCCTAGTTTGTACCGTCCTTTGGGATAGCGCTGTGGTCGGCTGTCCGGTGGACGTTTGTGTCGTGGTTGTCTGTATGTGGGAAGGCGATCCGAATCTTGGTCATTGGGCGACGGATACCAGCAGAGGTCACATTGCTGGTTGAGAGTGGAGCCGAGGGTAGAGTTCTGCAGACCTTCTGCCGAAGCGTCGGGTGGTGGCGAAACAAGCCACATCCAGCCGACGAGCAACCAGGCCGTGATGGTTCTTAGCTGCCGAGCTCATGGCATGTCGCATACGCAGGTGTCGTGCCAGATTCGATCAATTGACAATGTGCAAAACGGCATGCTGGAATGGCTCCCGGCTCGTTTGGTGACGAATCGGTTGTCCTTTCAGAGAGTCGAGCGACGGTTCACGATTAACGGAGGTTAACGACTATGGATATGATGGGACGTGTGGGGTTGATTGAGATCCCTGTCTTGATTGCCCCCGATCAAAAGGCCTGGATGGATCGCATGATTAAAGAGGGCAAGATCGCCATTCCGCCTGGTGGAACGTTGGAAAAAGGGTCGCTCTATTCGATGTTTATTCGCATGTTGCTGCATAACGCGATGGAGGAACAGAAGCGGCAGGAGGCCATGGATGCAGAAGACGAGGACGACGAATAGCAGGCAGATGAAAACGGTCGGAGGCGAGGTATCTATCCGCTCGCATTTAATCGAAGCGAGCGGTTCAAGCGAAGCTTGATGTGTACCTCCTCAGCCTTTCGTTCGTTGCGGCCTCGCTGGACAACCGTTTTGATCTGCCTGCGATTACAAGCGCGAACAATATCCTTAACCTCTGTATCTAAACTGATACCATTCGTATCTTGCAAGATACAGAATACCCGTGTCCCAAAGGATATCTTTAGAGTTTTCTAAAGGCGGTGTGCGCAGCGCGGATGGTCTTCTCGATGTCCTGTGTACTGTGGGCAGTTGAGAGGAAGGCAGCCTCGAACTGAGAAGGCGCGAGATAGACGCCCTGCTCCAGCATGTGGTGAAAAAACTGGCCGTACCGCTTCGTATCGGACTGTTTGGCCGTATTCCAATCCACAACAGGACCAGGGGTAAAGAAGGTCGTTAACATCGATCCGATTCGTGTTTGTGTCACGGGAATCCCAGCCTTTTTAGCAGCCTCACCAATCCCCTTGGCTAGAGCTGCTGATCGCGCTTCGAGTTGCTTGTAAACCCCCTTCGCCCGCAACTGCTTGAGGGTTGCTAATCCGGCTGTCACTGCCAGCGGATTACCGGAGAGGGTACCGGCCTGATACACCGGTCCAACCGGTGCGATGAGATCCATGATCTCTTTCCGTCCGCCGTAGGCACCGACCGGCAATCCGCCACCGATGATCTTCCCGAGAACCGTGAGGTCCGGTGTGATGCCATAGAGTGCCTGTGCCCCTCCATAACCGACACGAAATCCCGAGATGACCTCGTCGAAAATCAATAGAATGTTGTGATCGGCTGGTCAGCTGCCGCAATGCCGATAGGAAGTCCGGAGCAGGAGGGACGACTCCCATATTCCCTGCGATCGGCTCGACGATGATGCAGGCAAGCTGATCCCGATTGGCTTTGATGAGCTGCTGAACCGTACGAATATCATTATAGGGAGCGGTGAGAGTATGTTTGGCAAAGTCTTCCGGTACGCCCGGTGAATCCGGAATCCCCAAGGTCGCCAGGCCCGAACCGGCTTTTGCCAGTAGATAGTCGCCGTGGCCATGATAACAGCCTTCGAATTTCATGACGCCGGTCCGCTTGGTGAATCCCCGCGCCACACGGATCGCGCTCATGACGGCTTCGGTGCCGGAGCTGACCAGCCGGATCTTTTCCATGGAAGGGAAGGCGTTCCGTATTTCTCGGGCCAGTGATACTTCCCACTCAGTCGGCGCTCCGTAACTCGTGCCTCGCCCAGCCGCGCTCTTGATCGCGGTGATCACCGTGGAAGGAGCGTGGCCCAAAATCATCGGCCCCCACGACAGCACGTAGTCGATATAGATGTTGCGGTCCACATCATAGAGCCGCGATCCTTTCGCCCGTGCGATAAAGCGCGGTTGCCCGCCGACCGAGCGGAAGGCCCGAACAGGACTATTGACGCCACCAGGAATGAGTTGCTGAGCGTCAGTGAAGAGCTTGGCAGAGCGGGATGTTCTCATAACGGGGGCGCACCCTAACACGCTGGGTAAGAGCCGGTCAAGAAACTCATTGTTGTGCGATCCGATCGAGAGCGCCATAGTGGGTCAAAAAATGTCGTAACAGATACAGTTCTATCGATTCAGATACGGTGACAGAGTTTAAGCTTCGACTGGAAGTTAAAGTTCTCTTGGTTTTCGCCCTGGTCGCTGTTTTGCCGGACGGCGCGATTCTTGCTGACGTTTCTTGCTGATAAATCGCTCATCAGAACCGCGAGACGAATATGCAAGTCATCTGTTCATGGTGCCGTGGAGAAGGTCGCGTCGGACTCGTCGGAGAAAAAGCTCCTCTCGAAGACCGCCGAGAGACGCATAGTATCTGCATCGAGCATGAAAAGGCGGTGCGAGCTCGATGGACCACGTATCAAGGGAGGATAGGTTCATGCCGAACGTCTTGCGAGAGCTTGAAAGATCAATCTTCCTGTATTCGCCTGATGGTGCGATCGGTCGTGCGGCTCTATGTTAGCTTGAAGGAAGATGCCCTAAAGATTCGCGGCTAGGTCCCCAGTGCGACCTGTTCCAACTCACTGTAGAACGTCTTATTTTCTTGTCCGCTTGGCTGAACGTTTCGGGCGGGGTTTCGCCTTGGGTGTTTTTGACTCGGTAGAGGAGAATTCCTCCAGCTCCCAGTGCGTCCGCTTCGATTTGTCCTGCTCAGAAATTATGAACACAACGTGGAATGGGGCGCACCGGCCGTCGGCGGTGTGTCCCGTGCTCCACGCTTCTCCGGCGTCGTCGAGGATTTCCAGCAGTGTGTCGTACTCTTCTTCGTCCTCCGGCAGCACGGTTTGTGTGTCGGTAATGAGTAAGATATACCCTTTGGCCGGAAGCCACTCCAAATCGGCCAGGCATTCTTCGAGTGCGTCCCAGTTGTGTCCGAAGTAATCCGGAAAGTCGAGTGCCCGCGCGAATTCACCGAAGAGACCCGCGGGAGTTCGGCATTTCTTTCCCTGGATGGTGCGCAAGGCATATCCCGGCGGCGTTTTCACCAACCCTGAGGCTGAGGTCCCGCGAGGAACGACAAGAAGAGCCGACCAGGGGGGAGTGGCATTGCAAAGATGAGTCTGTAGGGTGGGGTTGCCTGTCATAGAGACGTTCTCGGTTTGGATGTTCGTCAGTTAAGAGGGACAAAGGTCCGGTAGTGGTCTCCGGTATAGTAGGCTTTTCCGGTTCGCTGCTCGATGACGATTCGTTCGGCATCGCGCCCGCGGCCCTCGAATCTTTGGATTGACATCATACTCTCGATAGTAGCCTCGTGGAAGACGTCGTTCTCGGTTTTGGAAGTCACGCCCTCCGATGTAGCCCGGTAGGGGTCTCCCGCTTCGCTCCTCGAGCTGTTTGAGCAGGTCGTAGGCTTTCCCGGGGGGTGTTGCGAGCGAGGACGGTGGCTCGATTTGACCCGGCGAGCTGATAATGGTGTCGACATTCAGAGGTCCGTCACCGAGGTCGGCAGCGACGATGGAGACCGAGGACGACAGGCTGAACGTGCACCATAGGATGTGAAAACCAATGAGCCGAATCCATCTCCATTGAAGGGTGAACACAAGCTCTTCTTCCTTGGCAAGACGTTGACCTGAAGGGCGACCGTAGCATTCTCTTTTCACGAAGGTCAAACGACGCAGAC
>CAWKJK010000078.1:0-53419 GCA_963849655.1 uncultured Nitrospiraceae bacterium | reverse complement strand
TTTGTCTTTTGGGCCTTGATCCTCATACACAAGCTCCTCAAGACTCGTGACGACCACTTTGCCGGTTTTTAGTTCGTGCATGGGTTTACCCGGTATCGCGAGAGACGCAAGCCATTCAGTCACACATGCCCCGCGCGCACAGCGCAGCCGAATTCCATAGAGGTTGATGTTCTCACCTTCCCGCTCCGAGCTCACGTTAGGAGATAGAGCGTTCAAGTCAAACTCCTGAATCTTTTCTGTCGGCGATTGGATTCCGAATATCCCGCTCAACTTCCTCAATTCATTCAGACGTGTGATAACTTTGAGAGCTGATGGAGGCATAACAATCACGTCGACCTTCGCCATTCGATCCATATGCCAGAGGGATCCGTCCTTGGCAATCATACGTTGCAAGCCACTGTGCATTGTTGCACATGCTTCCCACGTGTCTTTGATGAATCCCAACGTCTCTTCCAGCGACGGCCCGTCATTGCCGTATGTGTCGTTCGATGTCGCCCATGCACTCGGTAGACTCGTCATGAGGATGAAGACGCACGTGACCAGCGCCCCTGCTTGCCACTTCGTCATTATTTTACCCCCATAAAAAAATATGCCGCGATATGCACGCGATCGTGATAGCGGTAGACTTGCTGAGCATCAATCCCTGGTGGTAATCGGCAGGCGGTAGATCAGCTCGACGGCTGGAGTCACTCCACGCCAAGAGGATCTGCGCTCGCCGCGCAACTGGGAAGGCAAGTCGATTTGGGGAATTCCGGTAACTCGTTGAATCTATGGTGCGCCCGGAGGGATTTGAACCCCCGACCTACGGGTTCGAAGCCCGGCGCTCTATCCAACTGAGCTACGGGCGCAGCGGGATACATGAACCATGTTCAGGCGAGGCTTGTCAAGGTTGAGGGAGGCATCGAACAGCTACAATCGTGCCAGAATTTCATCGGCAACTTGCGTGACAGACTTTCCATCAGTCGCAATGACATGATCGGCGGCCGCTTGATACTTCGGTGTGCGTTCACGAAGGACATCTTGAATCTCATCCAGGAATGACTTGACTCCTGTAAGGGAAGGGCGTTGTGAATCCTGACCGATACGTTCGACTATCGTCTCGACCGAGGCGGTCAGCCAAAACAACCTTCCTGTTTCTTTTAATATCTCGACATTTCGTGATCGAAGGATGGCTCCCCCGCCCGTATCGACGACTAACCCGGTTCGACCGGCCAGTTCTTGGCAGACCTTGGCTTCTAGATCACGGAAGTGCCCCCACCCATTTTTTTCAACGATCTCCGGAATGCTCTGACCGACCAACTTCACAATCTCCGCGTCAGTCGACACAAGAATGCGCCCAAGTCGAGCCGCCAGTATTTTGCCGACAGTACTCTTCCTGTACCACGATAGCCGATCAGCACCAGATTCATTGGAAATGAGACTCCAATACCCGACGCATCACATCAACCGGGGCAGGCTGATTGGTCCAGAGCTCAAATTGGGCGACGGCCTGATGGAGAAACATCTCCAACCCCGGAATCGTCCTACACCCTGCACGTTTCGCATCTTTGAGCAATCTGGTTTCGAGTGGATTGTAGACGATATCCATGACCGAGAGGTCGGCGTGAAGAAGCGAGGCAGGAATACAAGTGGTGTCGGTCTTCGGAGACATGCCGACCGGGGTGCAATGAATGAGCACGTGCGCGTCGAGAAGAACCCGACGAAGAGTGGTTTCATCAAGATGAAAACCCTCCACCGTCAACGCTACCTGGGAACGAATATCCTGAGCTAAACCGGTCCGTTCAGAGTCATCAATCCCCAGCAATGTCAATTTGTCCGCACCAGATTCAACGGCCAGTGCGAAGGCGATCGCTTGAGCAGCACCTCCTGAACCGAGGACGACGATGCGTCTGCCCTTGAGCTCAGCTCCACCTTCCCTCAACGCCCTCAAAGCGCCTGTCGCATCTGTATTGTGCCCAGTGAGCGCACCCTGTTCAGCAACGATCGTATTGATCGCACCGATCCGTTGAGCCGTCGTTTCAACATGATCAAGAAACGGTATGGCGGCCACCTTGTGCGGGATCGTCACGCTTGTCCCACGAAAATTTCCGAGTGCGCGAAGCCCTTTGACGGCATCGCCGATCGTCTCGACTTGCCAGGCGAGATAGACAAAGTTGAGCCCCAATTTGCGGAATGCCGCATTGTGGATGGCCGGTGACAGGGAATGTCCAACCGGATTGCCGATCACCCCACAAAACTGTGTCCGTGCATCAATGTCCATTCTTCACCTCGAACGGAAGCTGTTCCTGCTCGTTGGCGGCGACCATTACCCTTTACAAACGGTCATGCCCCCGTCGATAGGGAAGGTCGCGCCAGTAACCCAGGCGGCCTCATCTGAGGCCAGATACAGAACCATATTCGCCACTTCTTCCGGGGTCCCGGGACGACGAATCGCATACTGGGCAAGAATGGGCTGGAGCATGTCGGGATTGGCCATCAGAGGAGCCGCCATAGGCGTATCGATCAGGCCAGGATTCACCACATTGCAGCGAATTCCTTCCTTCGCATATTCGACCGCCAGGGCACGCGTCAAGGCGTCAAGCGCACCTTTGGATGCCGTATAGGCAGCTGAGCCGGAGAGACCTACTAAACTGGCAATTGACGAGATATTGATGATCGAGCCTCGGCCTTGCCTCAGCATGTGGGGGATGACGGCTCGTGTGGTGCGGAATACCCCGGTCACGTTGATGTCGAACACATGCGCCCAGATCGCATCCTCGGTTTCATGGAGCCGTTCTTCCAAATTCACCGATTCCTGCATTGTTGACCAGAACGTCGATCCGCCCAAAACTATCAAGGGTTCGACGGACGATCCTGCACATGAGTTTCATCCGTCACTGAACCGGCAATTCCGAGTACCTTTCCTTTGTTGAGTCGGATTACACTGGTCACACGATCCAATTCCTGTTGCCGACGTCCCGTGATGACAACCGATGCTCCCTCCTCGACGAAACGTTTCGCGATCGCTTCACCGATGCCGGCATTGCCTCCCGTCACCACCGCGACCTTGCCTTCTAACCTATTCATCAGTTCGGTTCCTCTTCTGCTTCATCCTGTGTGTCTTCCTGGTCCCGATCGGCAGGAGCTTCTATGTCAGGCATTGGTCCAAGGAGCCCGGGTTCGACCTTACGAGCCACTGTGATGAACCCAGAATGAGCCACCATGCGATGATCAGGCCGCACGCTCCTGCCCTGCACGGACCAGGTTCTCAGCAACGTCTCAAACGTTTCGATCATTCCAAATACGGCTGTGCGTTCAAGCGCCTCTACCGTTTGCATGACTTGAGGTATTGTGGGAACGAAGCTCAGATAGATCCCGCCGGATCGAAGGGCTTTCATGGCATGCGGTACGACCTGCCATGGTTCCGGCAAATCAAGCACGACCCGATCGAAAGGCACCTGGTCGTCCAGTAAATCGATGCCCTCATAGGCATTTTTCATGAAACAGATCAGATTGATTGGATTCAGAGAACGGGTAATGTTGGTCTTTGCCGTCTGTGCAAAATCTTCCCGGATTTCATACGTCACCACCAAGCCACCAGGCCCCACTGCGCGCAATAGAGCCATGGTCAAGGCGCCTGAACCGGTCCCGGCCTCGAAGACTCGAGCGCCCGGGTAGATATCGGCCCACATGGGTATGATTGCGAGATCCTTGGGATACAGAACCTGCGCCCCTCGGGGCATCTTGAGCACATAGTCACCGAAGGTCGGTCGGAGCGCCACCATCTTCTTGCCGCCGGACAGTGTGACGATGGACCCGTCGAGACGGCCGATCAACGCATCATGTGCGATTTTCTGCCCACTGAATTGGTACGTCTCCCCTGCTTTCAACGTGAGCGCATATTGTCGTCGTTTTTGATCGACGAGATGGATGCGTTCGCCATTGGAAAAGCGAGACATGCCGCGCATTCTAGGAGGTTCACTTCATGGTTTGCAACCAAGCGCCCTTCCTTGATAGGGTAACCAGTGGGTTGTAAGATCCTCTCATCATTCAATATCTTACGATGCTTAGAGGTGGTCGAAAAACGAGAACTGTGCTTGGCCGTTTTCTCACAGCAGCGATTGTAGGACCGGGATTAGTACTTCTGTTTGATTCTCCCAACTGATCCTGCTCTCGCCGAGGACATCATCGTCGCAACCTATGAGGGTGTCATCAACCCGGTTGCAGCTGAATATCTTCACGATGCCCTCGCGTTTGCTCAGTCATCAGGTGCTCAGGCTCTCGTCTTCAAACTCAGATACGCCCGGAGGATTGGATACCTCTATGCGCCTGATGATCAAAGATATTACCGGCTCGCCCATCCCAGTAATCGTGTTCGTTGCCCCCTCAGGAGGCCGTGCTGCCTCAGCAGGAGTCTTCATCACAATGGCGGCCCATGTTGCCGTCATGGCACCCGGTACCAACATAGGAGCAGCACATCCAGTCGCAATGGGTGGCGGTGAGATGGATAATACGATGAAAGAGAAGGTGGAGAACGACGCGGTCGCTTACATCAAAAGCATCGCCGAACGGCATGGACGCAATGTGTCATGGGCGGAAGATGCAGTTCGAAAGAGCATCTCCTCGACAGAACAGGAAGCCTTGAAGCTCAAAGTCATCGATATGATCGCCGAAGACATCCCCACACTGTTGAAACGCCTGCATGGGAGAAAGATTGTCGCTGCTAATGGATCAATCACGTTCTCAAACGAGACGACGACTCTCCATGAATTCCCAATGGGAACTCGGCTGGAATTGCTCAAAATCTTAAGCGATCCCAACATCGCCTATCTCCTGATGTCCATTGGAACCATTGGAATTATGGCCGAGCTCTACAGCCCCGGCGCCATCCTGCCCGGGATCATCGGCGCCATCAGCTTGATCTTGGCCTTCTATTCCCTTCAGTCGCTCCCCGTGAACTATGCAGGTGCATTTCTTGTAATACTCGGTGCGGTGTTCCTCCTGCTCGAAATTTCGGTCACCAGCTATGGATTGCTTGCACTCGGTGGATTGGTTGCGATGACGCTGGGCGGTCTGTTCCTCATCAAGAGTGACGCGCCTTTTCTGCAAATATCCCTATCCTTTTTATTGCCGACCGTCATGACGATCGGCGGCTTGATCGGAATCATTGCGTGGACGGCCGTCAAGAGCACTCATGGCAGACCAATCACCGGGGCTGAAGGGATGATTGGTTCGATCGGAATCGCCAGGACGGATCTCAATCCACGCGGTCAGATTATGGTCCAGGGGGAGATCTGGGAGGCCGTCAGCCAAACCCCAATTCGGCAGGGTGAGGCCGCGGAGGTGATGTCGGTCGAGGGACTGACCGTGAAGGTGACCCCCACTCACAGATAAACCGATCGAAGACAAGGAGCCTTTATGTCATTGCTCATGCCGTTAGTCCTCCTGGGCCTCGTGCTCTATGCCAGTTTTAAGCGCGTCATGGAATACGAACGGCTCGTGGTGTTTATGCTGGGCAAGTTTCAGACTGTGAAAGGACCCGGCATTCGGCTGGTCATCCCGGTCCTCCAACAGATGGTGCGCGTCAATCTCCAAACTGTGACGATGGAAGTCCCCTCCCAAGATGTCATCACGCGAGACAATATTTCCGTGAAAGTGAACGCCGTGATCTTCCTCAGGGTGGTTGACCCTCAACGGGCCGTGCTTGCAGTCCAAGATTATCTGTATTCCACGTCGCAAGTCGCCCAAACCACCCTGCGCAGCGTGCTTGGCCAGAGCCAGCTCGATGACCTGTTATCAAAGCGCGATGAAATCAATGCCGAACTGCAGCGGATTATCGATCAGCAGACCGAGCCATGGGGAGTCAAAGTGGCTGCCGTGGAAGTGAAGAACGTCGATATCCCTCAAGACATGCAACGTGCGATCGCCCGGCAAGCTGAGGCCGAGCGGGAACGACGGGCCAAAATCATTCATGCTGAAGGTGAATTTCAAGCGGCGCAGAAACTCGCTGAAGCCGCCGATGTCATCAGCCGGAATCCAGCCGCCCTTCAACTGCGCTATCTCCAAACACTCGTCGAGATCGCGGCTGAGAAGAACTCAACGACCATCTTTCCGATTCCAATCGACACCATTGCCCCATTCATGAAAGGATTATTACCGAAGTAGTGTGGCATTTCAGCCTAATCGCTGATGCCAATCTTACATAGATGCCGCATAAGTGTGACAGTTCTTCCCTTCGTTTCCTCATTAGCCCGATCTAATCTTTCTGATTTTTCGTGATGATCACTCCGCACCGTTCTCATCTTTAGTCCAGCATCCCTTTTGCTTCATAGAAGCAGTGCAAACACTCGGTTGAATCTTTTCCCCTGAATATGGCTCTAATGAGAGTAGACGACGTTCAACCAGAGTAAAAGGTGACACGATGAAAGAAGGACTGCGAGTCTCTGACGAGATGGGGATACAGAAAACATTCGTCCCGGATGTCGATGCCGATGACGCCAAGGCTAGCGGCATGCTGGGAATGATCAGCCGTGAGGCTGAGGGATCTGAATCGGAAGAGAAGAGTCAGCCGGTTGTGCGTACAGGCCGCGGCGCCAGCCCGTTTCTTTTGGAGGCCTTGTACTTCCGGTCGTTCGGCGAACGGGGGCTTTTGAACTCGAGAAGAAGAAACTTCGATCGCCAAGCAGGTGGACCATGGGACACGACGCATTCGGGCTGCTCTGCGTCAAGCCGTAAGAGCCTTGTTCAAATCCAAACGGACATCCGTTCTTGCAGACAGCGCTAAGGTACTCCAAATGGTCAGGCAATTGAGTGGGCTTTCCGCTATTGCGTTGGATAAGGCCGAGAACGCCTTAAGCACCGCCCTTAATCCGTCGGACCCAGATATGAAACCTGTGCAAGCCACAGCAAAAACACTGAAGGCGTTGCTCGATGAAATCCGCGCCGCGAGGGTTATCTTGGAGCAAGGCAAAGACGAGCTCGTGCGGTGTAATCTTCGTTTGGTGGTGGATGTGGCCAAACATTACACTGGGCGAGGATTAAGTCTGCTGGATCTCGCACAAGAAGGCAATATCGGCTTGATGAAAGCGGCCGAGCGATATCAGTATCGAAAGGGATTCAAATTCAGCACCTACGCAACGTGGTGGATTCGACAGGGGATCACTCGGGCACTTGCGGATCAATCAAGAACAATCCGCATTCCGGTCCACCAAACCGAAGCCTCGCATCGAATCCTCCGTGTGATGCGGAGGCTTGGGCAACAGTTTGGAAGACCCGCTCGCTTGGAAGAAATTGCTCATGTCTTGCACATGAGACCGGAGCGGCTCCGCGAAACCGTGCTGGCCTTCCAGGAGCCAGTGGCCTTGGAAACTCCGATCGGTGATGGAGATACACAGTTTGGGGATATGATTCCAGACCAGCAGGCAATTCCGCCGGACGCTCATGTCCACCGAAGTGAACTGACCGAACAACTGGACCGTATCTTGAGCATCCTCACACCTCGCGAACAAACCGTCATCAGACTTCGCTTTGGAATCGGCTACGATGAGGCCAGCACCTTGGAGCAAGTCGGCCAAAGCTTGTCGGTGACACGCGAGCGCATCCGCCAAATCGAAGCCAAAGCGCTCAAGAAGCTCAAGACCCCTGTGATCAAGGGACTCTTCGCCGCCATCAAGTAACGCTTTGATTCACGGGGTTGCGCCAGCAGCCCCGTGATCCTTGCAACCCGACCTTCCTCTCCATGGTAAGTTATGCCACAATATTCCCATCATGCGGAGTTTGTGCTTTCTTGCCATCACCGTATCCTTTGAAATTAACCTCTGGTGGGTGTTTCACAATCTTCATGGATGGATCCATCCCTTTGGGCGTGGAATCTCATGATCGATGCCAATACCGTGACGTTTCCACATAGAGGTTCTCCCCACATTCATGAAGGTGCGGTTCGCATCTTTTCAGATCCGGTTCCCTATCTCATTGCGTGGGGAATACAGGTTCGCTTGCATAAGGAATGTCTCCTCGATCTCCAACCGGATACTGTTCTGATCCTTGAACATCCACCCGTCTATACGCTCGGACGCAGGACCAGTCTGTCGCATTGGGGGGGTAGTGAATCCGACTTATGCGCGGATGGCGTGGAACTGCATCACGTGAATCGAGGAGGCTCTGTGACCTTTCACGGCCCCGGACAGATTGTGGTCTACCCCGTTCTCAAGCTTGAACGACATGCAGCAGGACCCAGACAATTGGTCTGGTTACTGGAAGAAGTGATCATTCAGGTACTCAATCTCTGGAATATTACCGGCTCCCGTGTCGTAGGTAAGCCAGGTGTGTGGATCATGACTCCGGAGCCACAGAAAATCGCATTCCTGGGCATACGAATTGAGCACGGCGTGACATTACACGGGTTCGCCCTGAATGCTGATTTGACTCTGACGCCGTTCCAACGGATCCATCCCTGTGGATTTCCAGATTGCCGAGTGACATCTATGGCGGCAGTACGCCAAACAGCCGTCCCAGTTGGTGTCGTCAAACAGGAACTTGCTCAAACCTTCGCGACGGTGTTTGCCCTCAACTGGTCGACTGCTGCATGATCAGCCGGCGTACGAGAAACTGCCTGATGCTGGCGTAGAGGAGTCCCATGCGGGAACTTGATACCCCGACATTTCGTTTGGCCGTCGCGCAGTTCGATCAGGCAGCGGAAGCGATGGGACTTGACCAAAACCTCCGTGAACGGCTGAAGCTTCCACAGCGGTCTCTTGTCGTCAGCCTTCCAGTTCGGATGGACGACGGACACGTGGAAGTTTTTACCGGCTACCGCATTCAACATGATTCGTCACGAGGCCCGTCCAAGGGAGGCGTGCGGTATCATCCCGACGTGAATCTGGGTGAGGTGGCCGCTCTTGCGATGTGGATGACGTGGAAATGCGCGTTGGCCGGTTTGCCGTACGGAGGCGCAAAAGGCGGAGTCGCGGTAGCTCCGAAACAACTGTCCTCCGCCGAGTTACAGCGGCTGACTCGACGATACGCCGCAGAGATTTTCCCACTGATTGGCCCGGACAAGGATGTACCGGCCCCAGACGTGGGAACCGATGCTCAGGTCATGGCATGGATGATGGACACGTACAGCCAGCAAGTCGGCTATGCCGTTCCTGGAGTGGTGACCGGCAAACCGCTCTCGATCGGGGGGAGCTTGGGCCGTGAAGAAGCGACGGGACGCGGAGTCGTCCATGTGACGCAAGAGGTGCTTCGTCACCTCAAGTTGTCCATTGAAAATGCCACCGTGGCGATTCAAGGATTCGGCAATGTCGGTTCACACACCGCACGCATCATGCAGCAACAAGGTGCACGCGTCATTGCCGTCAGCGATGTCCATGGTGGAATTTACAACCCCAAGGGGTTGGATGTCATGGAGTTGCTTCGTCGTGATCCAAGCCAACCGCTGCATGACACCAAACTGGGGGATGCGGTCACAAATGAGGAACTTCTGCAGCTAGAATGTACCGTTCTCGTACCCGCCGCACTCTCGGAACAGATTACAAGTAAAAATGCCAATTATTTGAGGTGTCGGATTTTGTCGGAAGGAGCGAACGGTCCGACGACGCTGGAGGCCGACCGCATCCTTGCAGAGAAAGGCATCTTCGTAATCCCCGATATTCTCGCCAACTCCGGCGGCGTCATTGTCTCATACTTCGAATGGGTGCAGGACCTTCAGCGATTTTTCTGGAGCGCAACAGACATCCAGAATCGGCTGCAAGGCATCATCGCGTCCGCCTTTCAGCGGACACTTCATTTTTCGACCGAACGCCGAGTGTCGATGCGCATGGCAGCCCTCATGAGTGGGATTGATCAAGTTGCTCAAGCACATCTCCAGCGTGGACTGTATCCCTGATCCTGCGATTGCTCCAGGCCGTATCATCAGAATATCCTGGCTGGATACTTGTCCCTCTGCGACCACATCCACTTGGGGGCTGGCCTGTCACATGGTGGAGAGGGAAAGGAGCACCTCATGGATCGAAGCATGATTGCAACAGCCTGGGAACAGCATTGTGCCGACGGTTGGCCTCAGTTTTCGAGTCCACATCAAGGGCAATTGATGACGATCGACACGGTCATTAGTGGCTGTGTGGTCTATTTTCTCGATAGTTCAGAAGGCCTCGACCATCAACGGGTTGCCATCGTGAAAGACTGTTTGGGAGATCTCGATGAACTGGCGGAAACATTGGACACCGAGCCCCAAGCCTACTTCTACAGACTTCGGGAACTCGGGGCGATGTTGCTGGGCGATAAGCCACAGCCATGATGCGAGGATACCGTGTCCACCTGACGAGTCCCTTATCCAGAGGCCGCTCGCGCATCCCGTTCCTTGCACGTCTAACGGCTCTTGGCATACAATCTGTTGCATGTCATCTCGATTCTATCGATTGGCCTATCCTGATCAATTCCCGAACCCTTACGAAAGAAACGCTGAATACCATGACGAAAGCGCGTGTAGTGTGGATGGCAATTATTCTACTGGCGATCATCCTAGCGCCGGTTGACTCAGCTCATGCCGAGTCGTATGAATTAAGCAAGAGCGATGTCATGGAACCAAAGGTCATTTCGAGCGCCGAGATTTCGCTGTTCGGAGTCAAACTCGGTGATTCGGAATCTAGAGCCGTCGAAACGCTTGTGAACGAAAAGATTTCCGGAGTCAAGGCTGAGCAGGAAGCGACTTTTATCTTCCTGCTTGATCAACGAAAACCGACCGGTCCAATGGCCGGGGTACGTATTCAGGACGGTAAAGTCGACCTCCTTTTCATCAATAACCGGTTCGCCTATAAGACCAGAGGTATCTTTCGTAATGTGCTCAATAGTGAGAGTCCGGAGGACATTCGAAAATTGTTAGGCCAGGAGGAGTATGGCGACGAAAACGTCATGGGCGCCGTCATGGCTTACGACAAGCAAGGTTTCCAGGTGAATTACCTTGGCAAGGACGTTGCAAACATCGAGTTTGTCGCCCCACGGTAGTCTAGCCAGGACGTGACGCCATCAAGCGGAAGCTGTACTCAAGAGTGAATTTGTCCGACAGAATGAGAGGTGGAGGCAGCTAGTGGACGGTAGTCGTGAGACGAAACCCATAATCGATCAGGCTTTTCGCAGTATTCCACCGGCGGTTAGAGTTCAGAATCACCAGGAGCAGATCGCTACCATTTTGAGAGACTTTAGCAATCAAACATCGGCCTGCTTTGGAGGTGAATCCGGTCTTCACTCCTTCCACGCCGGGGATACGACCCAGTAAACGGTTCGTGTTATGCAAGACGTAGGCGCGATATCCACTGACAGGTGTGATAATCTCGCGTTCCTCTTTGACGAGTTCTCGGAACACCGCGTTTCGCATCGCCACTTCACTGAGTTTCGCCAGATCTTCAGCTGTTGAATAATGGTCAGGGCCGTCAAAACCACATCCGTTGCTAAAGTGCGTGTCCGATAATCCAAGGGCTAGCGTCTTGGCGTTCATCAACCTCACAAACTGCTCTTCATCGCCTCCGACATGTTCAACAGCCGCCAGACAAGCGTCATTGGCTGACACCATCATCATCGCCTTGAGTAAATCGCCAAGGCGAAACACTTCCCCGACTTTCAGTCGTAGGTGGGTCTTCGGGAGCTTTTGCCGCATTCCGACTCACGGTCGCCAGATCATCCAGGCGGCTTTTCTCAAGAATGATCAACGCCGACATAATCTTGGTCAGACTGGCCGGCGACAAACGTTTCTCCACCTTCGTGCTCAAATAAGATACGGCCTGATCGCAATTCTTTCAGGAGAATACTGTGGGCCGGGATTCGCTTCCACGGGAGTGGTTGCGGAGCATAACTGATGGTGTGAACGGCGTGGTCCTTGAAGTGAGCCTCCATTGCAGAGGCAGGAAGAATCGACAAACCGATCATTGGGAGAAATAACGACCCAAAGAGACCAAAGCGACAGAGGGTTTGCCCCCAATCTGCAAACGAGAATCAGGCCGGATGTGGTCCTTCTGTGCCAACAACGACCGCCTCTCTCAGAAAATGAACGATTCCCGCACTTTATCACCTTTCCGCCCACTATCAAGAACTTTATAAAAAAACCGGAGAAGGTCGGCCAAATCAATCCAGAACCCGCAATTGAGGCAACGAGCGTATATCCTCCTGTTAATGAGGGTATAGTGGCGTTCCACCATCATGAACCCTCTGCACTTGAGACACTGCATACATGTTCCCGTTCTCTCAACTATCGAAGACGATTCATAATTAACGCAACACATCCAGCCAGTAATCCCCCGCCGAAGAGCGTCGTACCAAAATACACGAACACGTTGGTACCTCCAGCCGGTTGAGTCCCTTCCCACAAATCGCGAATCCCGCCCTGCACCATCAGAACAGAGAGGGTCATCAAGGCCCCAATCATGAACCACCATGCAAAGGATCGAAGCGCCATCGTAGTGCTCGAATTTAGAGCTGTTTTACTCAACGGCCACTCTAGCGAAGGCCTTCTAGGCTGTCAAGAATAGACCGTGATCGCTCGTGTCCTACTCTCTTGTCTCCGACTTCGCAACTGGTTTGAGTCCACGGTGAAGAAAGATCGAGACGCTACCACTTCCGTTGTCGGCAATGGCCAGTCCCGGTTCTTCTAGACCGACGGTCGTGGCTCGAAAAGACGAAAGAGCGAACGGGCCGTGCTTCGTGCGGTAATTTCTCGGCGGGTAATGAAAGGTGCCATCGCCTTTCCCGAACAAGATGGATAGATCGCTTGACTGAAGATTGACGATCGCGACATCCACTAAACGATCGCCATTAAAGTCCTTCGCCAGCCCGAAATTAGGCCCGGCATCGGCACCCGAATCTTTACCTGGTTGAAATGTCCCATTGCCGTTTCCAAGAAATGTCGTGAAGCTATCCTGCTCTCCGTTGATGACGAGTAGATCCTTGTAATGATCGTTATTGAAGTCGGCAAAACTCACGCCAAGAGGTCGGTGGCCCGTCGAATAGTCTTTGGGGTCTCGAAAGGATCCGTCGCCGTTCCCGACCCAAATGGAGACGGCATTCGACATAGGTCCTCCATTCGTCACCACCAAGTCCAATTTCCCGTCGGCATTGAGATCAGACAGGGCAACGGACGTGGGAGTGTCGCCATGTTCGTACTGAGCCCCGTGTCGAAATTCGCCTGTCCCGTTCCCTAGAAAGACTTTGACCTTGTCGTTCCGTAGAGCGACGACAAGATCCGTATGATGGTCGCCGTTGATATCATCGGCGGCCAATGCAATCGGAGCACGATGCACCGGATAACGTGGTCCTTCTTCAAACTTTCCATCCCCATGTCCGAGCAAGACCATGACCTCGTCTCCACCGGAGCATGCCAAGGCGACATCAGCGTGTCGGTCTTGATTGAAGTTGCCCATCACGAGGGAACGCGGTTCCTGGCAGACATGTAGCTGAACCTGATCCCTGAATGTACCGTCTCCATTCCCCAACAGAATCGAGAGGGTATTACTCGCAATATTGGTGGTGACGAGGTCGGTGAATGAGTCATGATTAAGGTCTTCGGTGATAATAGTAGTAGGATTCTTGCCGACCTTGTAGCTGGCAAAATAATAAAAAGGGTCAGGAGGGTTATAGGGCTCGCTCTTGGAACAGGCCCACAAACCGTGACCGATGAGAAGAGCCAGCCATAGCAGGAAGAAGGGCATCCTGGCTGCGTACGATGTCCGCTCGATACGAATGTTCACACAGTCTCCGACACTCCAACCAGCTGAACCAATGGGTCTATGAGGGTGGAATTAGAAGATCTAGTATACAGAGGCGGTGTTTCCCCTCGCAATCTGCGGCGGGGTTTCATCAGCCTTTGAATTTTGCCTTCTGCTTGCGTTATGATGCGGTGCTGCTTTTAGGAGGAAGGTCATGAGCAAAATTGTGAATGTTGATATCACGATGTACGGGATAGCTGAAGTTCTGATGTGGTGTCTTGATCGGAACAAAGGACGTGTCCCAGGCGTTGATACGCCGGGCTTCAAAAAAATGCAGGAGTTGTTGGCGCAGAAGCCCCAGTCGGCAGACTATTTTACGCTTGATCAGTTCTGGAAGAAAAAAGTGACGTTACCCTTGACCGAAGACGAAGTCGCGACGATTGATCGTTGTCTATACGACATTCCCAATTTTGACAACGAACCGCTCCCACAAATCCGGCACAAGTTTTGGCCTCAACAGGTGAGCGCCCACTGAAGAGAAGCTTCGGACTGTCAAAGTGTTCCTTCGCCTTTGAGATATCGGCGGAAACGATCCATGAGCTCGGCTCCCAGGGTCCCGCCTTCAGGTTTCTTTGTCATTGGGTCGGCAAAGTGTCCCCGTATCTCCTGGAGGCGTTTTTCCGCCTGATCATTGCCCTGCAGGCGTTTGGTTTTCTGGAGGGCGGTATCGAAGGCATCGAATGTCAATTCATGATGACCGAATGAGCGGATACGCTTGACGGCTTTCATCATCGCCTGATTCCGAAACGTCGTCAACTGGTCGGAACCGATTTCTTTCAATCCCAGCTTGCGGGCTCGCCGTTCAGCTGCTTTTCTGATTCCACTACGCACGAAATCCGGAGACGTTTGAAGCCGTTTCCAGGCTTCGTCGGTCCAGGCAATTCGTTCCTGGGGTGCCCCCCATACGTCCTGCAGAACCGATGCATCGATGCGGGTCAGCTTTTTGACCCTGGCGAGATCTTCTGTATCTCGTTTCAACATATCAGTCACGAATTCCATGGCGATGGGCGGCGATTGCTTTAACTTGTCTTGAAGCAGCGCCAATGCGTCCTCTGTCCACTTCCATCGGGGGTCCACCTTCCTCGTGAAGGTCACCAAGCGCTTCCACTTTTTCAAACAACTCGACATTCACTTCGAGATGCCCCCGTTCCTTTGCGATCTCCTCCGCAATCTGCTTGGTCATCGGTCGCATAAATTCGGGCACCGTATTCAATCGTTCTTTGGCGGCAGCGGTCCACGGAAGACGGCCGTTGGCCATCTCCTCAACAGCAGAGGCCATGCCGGCTTCACCGCCCATGCGTCCCATCATCTGCCCCTTAAACTGCTCGAGAATTTCCTCGGTGATTTCCTCATACCCCAATTCACGAGCTTTCTTTTCAGCTAAACGACGGACCATACCACGCAGAAATATCGGCGCGCGCTCCATTCGTTTGAGCGCACCGTCGGTCCAGTGGATTTCCGTTGTATTCACCTGCGAAGAATCTGATGCCGACATCGGTTCCTTTTTCAATCAGACGATCGTTATTGGTTGAGTAATTCCTTCAGCTCTTTGCCGGCTTTAAAAAACGGCACCCGCTTGGCCGGTACGGCAACCGTCTCTCCGGTCTTTGGATTCCGCCCTTCCTTCATCCGACGAGCACGCAGCCGAAAGCTCCCGAAGCCTCGAATTTCAGTTTTATCGCCTTTTTTCAGCGAATCCCTGACACAATCGAAAATGGTATTGACGACCACTTCTGCCTGTCGCTTCGTCAACGTGGTAACTTGCTCGGAAACTTTTTCAATGATCTGCGCCTTGGTCATATCCACTCTCCCTTACGTCTGCGATAACCACCACACCTTCATTGACACAGCTAGAAAGCCATAAGGTATTTCAAGCTCACACCAGGTTGCATATCCAACTTCGGAAACATCATGCCGAGTTTCGAGTCCAGAATTTCACGAAGGGAAAAGCGACGGCGCGGCTCGACGACCTTTGGTTCCCCCTCGATCCCTACCACCTCCGCAGCCAATTGAATGGCATCTTCCAAGTCGCCGAGCTCGTCGACCAGCTTTGCTTCCTTGGCCTGGCGTCCGGTAAAGATTCGACCGTCGGCCAATGCTTGGGCAGCCCGAAGTTCGAGCGAACGGCCTTCCGCCACTGCTTCGATAAACTGCTTGTGGACGTCATCCATCACGGCTTGCAACAAACCCCTTTCGTCCGCACTCATCTTCCGGAGCGGAGAACCCACATCCTTATATTTCCCGCTCTTAATGACGACCCCTTCCACACCGATCTTCTGGAGTAACCCTTCCACGTTGGCCGTTTCCATGATGACTCCGATGCTACCGGTCAGAGTCCCAGGGTTGGCGACGATCCGATCCGTTGCAGCAGCGATATAATACCCTCCCGATGCAGCCACACTTCCCATCGAGGCGATAACCGCCTTGTTGTTCTTGCTTCTGATCCGCTTGACGGCATCGTAAATCTCTTGCGATGGTACGACGCCACCCCCGGGACTATCAATTCTTATGACGATGGCTTTGACAGAAGGATTCTCGCTGAATCGCTTCAGCTCTCCAATGGTCGTCTGAGAATCCAAAATGACTCCCTCGACTCGAACCAGAGCAATCCGGTCGTCGCTGGACAAATCGAGATCGGGGAAAAAGAGATTGATCAGAATCAGAGCCGCCCAGCCCCATCGCCGAAAAGCCAAAATGATTTTCCGCAACAGATGCCGCTTACGAGGATGTTCCGTCTGTGTCACTTCATCCGCCATTGCTCGTATCCCGCACTCCTTCTTAAACGATACCGACTTAGCTTTGATCTTCCGACTGAGTCCGTTTCCGGCTCTGTTTAGCGGCCCGACCCAGACTCTGGTCCAGCGCACCTTGTGCCGAGTGATAGTCATCAACCTGCTTGCGCTCCCAATCCAATTGATGGTCGCGAAGGCTGAGGGCGATCTTGCGTTCCTCTCGATCGACTTTGATTATCTTCGCCGTTACGTCGTCCTGCAACTTAAACTTTTCTTCCAGCTTCACGGAAGGCTCAAGACCGGATTCGCTGACATGGATGAAACCTTCCACTCCACCCTCCAATTCGATGAAGATTCCAAAATCAGCGACTTTCGATACCTTGCCGGTCACCGAATCACCGACGTGATACCGCGCTGGAATCGCCTCGTCCCAGGGATCACGAGCCAACTGCTTGTACCCCAACGAGAGCCGCTCTTTCTCTTTGTCGATGCGCAACGACGACAGCTTCGACTTTTTGCCCTTTCTTGAACAGCTCAGAGGGATGCTTGATATGCTTCGTCCAGGACATGTCCGAAATATGGATGAGTCCATCGATCCCTTCTTCAAGTCCGACAAAGGCACCGAAATCGGTCAGGCTCTTCACCTTTCCTTCGATACGGGTGCCGATCGGATATTTGCCCTCGATCATGTCCCAGGGGTTTGGCGCCGTCTGTTTCATGCCCAAGGAGATCTTGCGGCTCGCGGGATCGACGTTGAGCACCGCAGCTTCCACCTGATCCCCGACCGCCACGACTCGTCGACGGATGCCGGACTTCATGCGTCCACGACATCTCCGAAACATGCACCAATCCCTCAACTCCCGGCTCAAGTTCCACGAACGCTCCATAATCGGTCAGGCTGACCACACGACCACGGACCCTGGTACCGATGGGATACTTGCCGGCGACATTCGTCCAAGGATCCGCGCTCTTCTGCTTGAGGCCGAGAGAAATACGACCCGGTTTCACGATCATATTTCAGCACCGTCACTTCAACCTTGTCTCCGACTGTAAACAGTTCCGATGGATGTCCGACTCGGCCCCAGGACATGTCGGTAATGTGCAGCAACCCGTCGATACCGCCGAGGTCGATGAACGACCCGTAATCGGTAATGTTCTTGACCATGCCCTGAATGAGCTGACCTTCCTTGAGACGTGGCCAGTGTCGTTTGCCGCTTTCTATCCCGTGTCTCTTCCAACAGCACTCGGCGCGACACGACCACGTTGCCCCGCCGATGATTGATCTTGATGATCTTGAGGGGGAAGGTCTTCCCGACGAGCCCATCCAGATCACGAACCGGATGAAGATCGATCTGCGAGCCGGGCAAGAACGCCTTGACGCCGATATCGACCATCATGCCGCCCTTGATGCGCGAAACAATCTTGCCGTCGATACTTTTCTCTTCTTTGTAGAGCTTTTCGAGTTCTTCCCAAATCTTCATCTTGTCCGCTTTTTCCTTGGAAAGAACGAGATTGCCGTCGGCGTCTTCACATTCTTCGATATACACTTGGAGCCGGTCGCCGACCTTGAGGTTGTGAAGTTCCTCGGAGGAGAACTGATCGCTCGGGATCATGCCCTCTGACTTGTAACCGATATCGACGACGACCTTGTCCTTGGTCAGAGCCACCACACGGCCTTCCGTAATCGTGCCCTCTTCCAGGTTACGGAAGGTTTCTTCGTACAATGCCGCCAATGCATTGCGGTCTAACTGAGCGTCACTGCTGTTGGATACCGTACCCATATGAACGTCCTACTCTTCCGACTCTCGTCGGGTGCTGATGGTGAAGTCGCCGGGCTCACTCAGCATTGTGAGCATCGACGGTCGTCCTGTTCGGTGTTTCGGGGGTCAGGTCAACTCTTCCCTTTGGAACGGGAACTTGACCTAAAGCTGCAATGTGCTCAATCACCGTGCGGCTGACCTGTTGATAGAAGTGTTTCGTTTCCGCCCTCTCTTTTTGTTTCCCCGTTTCGAACTGAATAGGATCCCCGAATCGTACCGTGATCTGACGCAACCGAGGCCAGCGTGCCCCCATGGGGAGTACATCGAAGGTTCCCTTCAGATATGCTGGAACGACCGGACATCCCGTCTGCGACACAATCACTCCAATACCCGCCTTCGGAGGCCGAAGGTGGCCATCGTGGCTGCGTCCGCCTTCCGGGAAAAATGACCACCACGTACCTGCTCGAATCAGGTTGATCGCCTTTCCAAACGCCTCTCGGTCGAGGCGTCCCAACCTCACCGGTATCCAGCCCAACGCCTGAAAAATTCCGTTCAATACCGGGATCGGAAACAAATCATTCCGTCCCAAGTACCAGGCCCTTCGACGCATCCCGCAGCCGAGCAGCGGAATATCGAGGTAGCTGGCATGATTTGCGGCGATCAGCACCCCTCCGGTCTGAGGAACCTGACCTTCGACACGATACCGAAAGCAAACCCATCCAACGATTCGTACCAAAACCCACAAAATTCCATAGACTACCCCGCTCACGATCCGGTCGACACAGCCGCGATCATCTGCTCCACCACTTGGTCAGGACTGAGAGCAGAGGTATCGATGAGTCGTGCGTCACCTGCCGGAACCAAGGGGTCGACCGAACGGGTTCGATCCCGCCGATCTCGATCCGACAGATCCCGAGACGTCGTTTCAACCGTCCCACTACGACCCGCAGCGACCAGCTCGTGATGCCGTCGCGCAACTCGTACGTCTGCGTCCGCCTCCAAAAAGAATTTGAATGGTGCCTCGGGAAAGACCTTGGTGCCGATGTCTCGTCCCTCTGCGACGACCGAGCCTCTCTGGCCGATCTGACGTTGGAGCGGCAGCAACCATTCGCGGACTGCCGGAATAGCGGACACGACGGAGGCTGCTGCGGTCACTTCGGATGCACGAAGCTCCCCACTGGCATCGATGCCATCGACCAAGACCTGCATCGCGCCATGGCGAAACTGCATGTGAATAGAGGTAGTCGGCAATAATGTCGTCACCGTCTCATGATCCGTCGGACGTATCCTTGATTGCAAGGTTTTCCATGCGATAGCTCGGTACAGTGCCCCTGTATCAAGATACAGGTAGCCAAGACGAGCCGCCAGCAATTTGGCTACTGTACTCTTACCGACTCCGGCCGGTCCATCAATCGCAATAACCACTCAGCGCCTCTCAATTTCGAACTGTCCCCTCCGACACACCTGCTTTCACGCAGGCTACGCCAACAGATCGGCGAGTGCCTTCTCAAAATTCGGAAATGACGTATCCACGCAACTCGCGTCGGTAATCGTCATACTCTCTTCCGCCGTAAGCCCACCGATGGCAAGAGACATGGCCACACGATGATCTCCATGGCTCTCGGCCTTGCCTGCAGCTTTCAGTCGGCCATTCTCTCCCCTTCGGCCTAATCCGCGGATGATCATCCCGTCCGGCCGTTCCTCGATGAGCGCGCCCATCGACGTTCAACTCGCGACTCATGGTGGCGATACGATCACTCTCTTTAACCCGAAGTTCCTCTGCTCCGGAAATCACAGTGTCCCCATCCGCCACAGCCGCAGCCACGCACAGCACGGGAAATTCGTCGATCGTTTTCGGAATGAGGTCATGACCTATCGTCACACCCTTCAGTGCAGCTGACTTCACACGAAGATCCCCGACCGGTTCGCCGGCCGCCTCTCGCAGACCCAGAACCTGAATGTCGGCTCCCATCTTTCTCATGACTTCGATGAGACCCGTTCTGGTCGGGTTCATGCCGACATTGTGAATGGTGATGTCGGATCCTTGGACAATCGTCGCCGCAACGACGAAAAACGCGGCGGCCGAGAAATCGCCTGGAATGGTCACGTGAATGCCTCGCCAGCCAACCGAAGGTCGCCCTTGTAAGACCAGGGCACCATCTTCTTTCGTGAGAGGGATTCCAAAGAACTGAAACATCCGCTCGGTATGATCTCGCGACAGGCTCGGCTCCTTATAACGAGTCCTCCCTTGAGCAAAGAGACCGGCAAGCAGGAGAGACGACTTAATCTGCGCGCTGGCCACGGACGAAGTGTACTCAATACCATGCAGACCGGCCCCTGTAATCGCCAGAGGAGCCAATTCTCCGCCCCTACGGCCTCCGATGACCGCTCCCATTTCGCGCAGCGGCTTGACGACCCGCCCCATAGGACGCCGTCTGATCGATTCGTCGCCCGTGAGAACCGAAAAAAAATCTTGCCCGGCCAAGAGGCCGGTGAGAAGACGGATGCCTGTTCCTGAATTGCCGCAATCGATCGGAGCGCTTGGTTCGGATAATCCCCAAAACCCTTTCCCGCAGACGGTTAATTCGGTTGGAGTCTGCGTAATGGGAATACCCAGCCCCTGAAAGGCCCTCATCGTATTCAGGCAATCCTCTCCCCGACAGTAGCCCACTATCGTGCTCGTTCCTTCGGCCAGTGCGGTGAGGATGATCGCCCGATGGGTGAGAGACTTGTCGCCGGGAACCGTGATCGTTCCCCTGAGTGGCCGACCCGGGGTAATCGTCAACGATGTCATGAGTGGCTCGGAGAGGAACTATTCAACTTTTCACGCTCGCCTTTGGCCCGCTCGAGCACCTTCTCGATTCCGGCTGCATCTCCAGTCTTAATCAGTTGCTTCAATTCTTCCAGTGCCCGTGCATATCTGTCGATATAAGACACCACATTATCCCGATTCCACAAGAAAATGTCCCGCCACATTTCCGGAGAACTCGCGGCAATCCTGGTCGTATCCCGCAATCCTCCCCCAGAGTGGCCGGCAAGATCCAATGAGGGCACCTGCTGATCGCGAAGCTCGGCCAAGGCATTCATCAGCGCAAACGCCGCCACATGGGGCAAATGACTGACTGCCCCTAGGATTTGGTCGTGCAGATGAGGATCCATCGTTAAGACAATCGAACCGGCCTCTTCCCACAGGTGCCTAACCTGATCAAGCGCCGTCGGATCCGTTCGTTTTGTCGGCGTCAGAATACAGCGTGCGCCCCTAAACAATTGATCCGATCCGGCCGCGACTCCCGTCTTTTCTTTCCCCGCGATGGGATGGGCCCCCACAAAATGCACACCTGCCGGCATAGTCGCTTCTGACCGTTCGACCAAGGGTCCTTTCACACTGCCGACATCACTGACGATCGCGCCTGGATCCAGACAATGGGCCCATTCATGGAGGTGCCGATCATAAGTATCGACAGGTGTCGCAAGGACCACCAAATCCGCCCCCCGCACACCCTCTTGAGGATCGGCCACGTATCGATCGATCGCACCCAAAGCAACCGCCGTCTTGAGGTTCTCGACACGACGACCGATGCCGACCACCTGATCGGCCAAGGCCTTTCGCCGAAGAATCATGCCGAGCGATCCGCCGATCAGCCCCACCCCGATAATCGCAACTTGCCTGAAATGAACCGCCATCGTGCCTCACAGCTCTCGCCCAACGGCCTTCGCAATATTCCTGAGGTCGCTCATCAGACGCTTTGAACTTGGAGGGCTTAATGGACTCTTCACCGTCACACAGCGCACATTCTGGGTTCGAATGGACTTCGATGAGCAGGCCGTCGGCACCGGCTGCGACTGCGGCTTTTGACATCGGAGCGACAAGATCCCACTTCCCGGTGGCATGGCTGGGGTCGACAATGACCGGCAGATGCGAAAGCTCTTTCAACGTGGGAATGGCCGCAAGATCCAGCGTATTGCGATATTGCGTTTCGAACGTGCGAATGCCCCGTTCGCACAGCATGACGTTCTGATTTCCGCGTGACATGATGTACTCAGCCGACAGGAGAAATTCCTTGATCGTCGCCGACAAGCCTCGTTTCAAGAGCACCGGTTTGTCGTACGCGCCGACCTCTTTGAGGAGCTCGAAATTCTGCATGTTCCGAGCACCGATCTGAATGATGTCCGCCTTCTCGAGAAAGAGTTCGATATCCCTGGTGTCCAAGATCTCACTGACGACCGGCAGCCCGGTTTGCTTTTTTGCTTCAACCAAATAGTCGAGTCCTTCACGACCCAACCCTTGAAAGGAATACGGCGACGTTCTCGGCTTATAGGCTCCGCCACGAAGAATCGTCGCTCCGGCTGCCTTGACTTCGTGGGCGATGCCGACCGTGAGTTCGAGCCGTTCGACCGCGCAGGGCCCCGCCATGATAGTCAACTTTTTGGCACCGATTTTCACGCCACCGACGTCGATGATGGTCGCTTCCTTCTTAAACTCACGACTGACCAGTTTCCAGGGCGCAAGGATCGGCAGGACACTTTCCACACCAGGAAGCGCCGTCAAGGGCTGATTGTGCAAGATCCGGTCGTCTCCGATAACGCCGATAATCGTGCGTTCCTGACCGGTGGAGATTTGCGATTTCAAGCCCAGATCTCGCAAGCGGTCGATAATGTGGTCCACTTCGCTTTCCGAGGCTTCTGGCTTCAACACGATGATCATAATTCCCTCGCTATATCTTACCGGCTTCCATCCAAGACTTTCTCGAGAGCCTGGAGAAAGGCAGCATTTTCATCAGGCTGACCGATGGTGACACGAAGCATGGTCCCGTCGATATGCCGCACAATAATCCCCTCTCGCAGCAACGCTTCGAACACCAGTCTCCCATTCCGTTTCGCATCACAATAGAGAAAATTCGTCTCGCTCGGAATGGACGTCACGCCCAGTGCGCGCAGCCCTCGTTCTATCTGTTCCATTCCAGCCGCATTGACCGTCCGACTCTTGGCCACATGTTCGTCATCTCCCAATGCGGCCAGCGCGGCTTTCTGGGCAAGACTGTTGGCATTGAACGGAGGCCGAACTCTATTTAAGTAGTCGATGATCTCCACTGTGCTGATGCCGTACCCGATTCGCAATCCTGCCAGCCCGTAGATCTTTGAGAATGTCCTTAAAACGATGGCATTCCGACCCTGTTTTACGTATGCCATCGCATCGGGAAATCGGGGATTGCGGACATACTCAAAGTACGCTTCGTCAAACACGACGATGACATCGTCCGGCACTTTTGCCATGAGGCGATCGACGGCTTCCGCTGATACGATGGTCCCTGTCGGATTATTTGGATTGCAGAGAAAGAGCAATCTGGTTCGAGGTGTCACGGCACGTACCATTGACTCGAGGTCGTGTGTCCAGTTGACGAGCGGGACGACCACCGGCTTGCCGTGGACGGCGGTGACCTCCATCTTATAGATGACGAACGTGTGATCGGCCATGATGGCTTCATCACCAGGAATCAAGAACGTCCTGGCCAGTAGGCCAAGGATCTCGTCTGATCCATTTCCCAGAATGACCTGCCCCTCCGCCACTTTCCAACGATCAGCAATCGCCTGTCTGAGCTGATACGCACTTCCGTCCGGGTATCGATGCAGCATATTCTGTGCGCCGCTCAATGCTGCCAACGCTTTCGGTGAAGGCCCAAGCGGATTTTCATTGGAGGCAAGCTTGATCACGCGGGTGAGCCCAAGTTCTCGCTGTAGCTCGTCGATCGGTTTACCGGGGACGTATGGGCTGAGTGACAGAATATCTGGGTGAACCTGTAGTGCCATGGTCAGCTATGAATTGGGTAGGAGCCCAAAATCTTCATGAAGAGGCAGCGTCCCTTCACTTCTTCCACTGCTCTATTGACCCGCTCCTCATGGATATGGCCCTCGACATCCACGAAAAAAATGTATTCCCACGCCTTTCGCTGGGAAGGGCGAGATTCGATCTTGGTCATGTTGATCCCATGAGAGGCAAAGGGACGAAGGAGGTCATACAGCGCGCCGACTTTATCCTTCACCGACAACATCAACGACGTTTTATCTTTCCCTGTTCGTTCCGACGGCTTCTGCGACAGAATCAGGAAACGAGTAAAGTTGTTGAGGTTATCTTCGATGCGGGCCTTAATTACTTTCAGTCCGTACAGTTGTCCGGCCAATTCCGACGCAATCGCAGCCGAGGGTGGTTCATCGATGCACAGTTCGGCGGCACGAGCAGTGCTGGCCACCTCAACTGCGGGGACATGTGGAAGATTGGTCTCTAGCCAGTTTCGGCATTGCGCAAGAGCATGAGGATGGGAGTAAATTTTCTTCACGTCCTCGATAAGTCCCGATTTCGACAGAAGATGGTGTGAGACCTCTTGAAGAATCTCTCCGTAGATCAGCAAGTTGGAATCGATAAACATATCGAGAGTGTGATTCACGACACCCTCCGTGGTGTTTTCAATCGGTACCACCCCGAAATTGGCTCGGCCTCGTTCAACTTCGCTGAATACCTCTTTGATACTGTGAACAGGCACATACTGGACGGACGACCCGAATTTCTGCATGCAGGCCATGTGGGTAAAGGTGGCTCGCGGCCCAAGATACGCTACCTTCTGAGGAGATTCGAGCGACAAGGAAGCCGACATGATTTCTCGATACACCGATCGGACGGCCTCGCTAGGGAAAGGGCCTGTGTTAAGTTTCGTGAGCCGTTCGATGATCTCAGCCTCCCGACCTGCGGTATGGAGGTTGGCATCAGCATCTTTTTCTTTTTTGAGTTTTCCGATTGCGATGACGCTTTTCGAGCGCTCATTGAGCAGTCGAATAATTTCGTCATCGATCCTATCGATTTCCTTACGATATTCTGACATATCTTTGGGCATGCTGAATCTCCCCTCGGGCACCCGATTGCGGGAGGGCTTCCTCATCCCCGTAGGGGAAAGGGGATCATAGAGGCAAGTGGGGAATTCTACAGGAACGATTGAATCTATTGCAAGGATAGCGCTGGGATATCAGGAGTTTTGAAGAATTAGAACATCACGGGTTACATCAGTAAGGGAGAGGGTCGTTTAAAGTGATCGTACGCCAAACGAGTCACCTGCCGGCCACGGCCGGTACGATCCAGGAAGCCTGCCTGGATCAGATAGGGCTCATACACATCCTCGATTGTGCCCTTGTCTTCCTGAACCGCGGCAGCCAAGGACTCCACCCCGACCGGGCCCCCATTGAACTTCTCGATAATGGTGATCAGAATTTTGCGGTCCATCTCGTCGAAGCCTGCTTCATCGATCCCTATCCAGGCTAATCCTTCCTTAGCCACCTGTTCAGTGATATGCCCATCCGCCTTGATTTGGGCATAGTCCCTGATCCGCCTAATCAGCCTGTTGACTATCCGCGGGGTTCCACGCGCTCGACGCGAGATTTCCGCAGCACCGGCCCGGTCAATCCCAATACCTAAGACTCCGGCCGAGCGCGTCACAATCGCCTCTAGTTCGGATGATCCATAGAACTCCAGCCGATAGACTAAGCCGAATCGGTCCCGCAGCGGGGACGTCAGAGAACCGGCCCTGGTCGTCGCCCCCACAAGCGTGAAAGGAGGCAAATCAAGCTTGACGGTTCTCGCGGCGGGCCCCTGCCCAATCACCAGGTCCAGCTGAAAATCCTCCATGGCTGGATACAGCGCTTCCTCAACGGACGCGGGCAGGCGGTGAATCTCATCGATAAAGAGCACATCATGTTCTTGAAGATTGGTCAGAATCGCCGCCACATCGCCGGCATGGGCTAAGACCAACCCTGACGTCGACCGCAATGCCGCGCCCATCTCTCTGGCAATAATGTGGGCAATCGTCGTCTTTCCGAGACCGGGCGGTCCGTAAAAGATGGCATGGTCGAGTGCCTCTTCCCGCTGCTTAGCCGCTTCGATACAAATTCGAAGCGACTCCTTCATTTTGTCTTGGCCGACGTACTCATCAAGTGTCTGCGGTCGAAGCACATTCTCCTGACCCCGCTCTTCGTCCGTAGCGCGATTGGTTACGAACCGTTCAGTCATGGTGCGATGCCCATGTCTACTTGCTCTCCTGCATCTGTTGATACTTCGGGGGAGGGGGCAGGGTTCCTTGGCCAGGCTGGGCCGTACTGCCGCAATCAGGAGGACATCTTCTAAATCCCTGGGTCGAGTCGGGAAAATTCTGCTCCATTTTTTTCAACTGGCATTGTGTCAGCCGGCCACCGTCTTTGCTGCCGCATCGAGCAGGAACCGAGGAACTTCCAATTTCGGCATAGCCGTCGGGACAGGATCCGCACGCGCCAAGCATGTTTGTCCCCAGCGGCACACATTGCACGAGGGTCGGGTCGCCGTCTTTGCAGATTTCGGGAGATTGGGTGACGCCGGTCGTCGCATACCCCTCCGGGCACGTTCCGCAGGTCATTCTGATGCTCTTGGGTTCTGTGGCATCTTCCGCGAGGCTCACGAATGGAAAGATAACCGCCACCACAGCTCCGACAGACACAGTGCAGACGAATCGTTTGGCGGCATTCCTCACAGTGAATGGCATTATTTTACCCCCCTTGCAAGTTCCTTGAGGCCCTCGCGAATGAGCTCCTTCAGCGCCGGCGAACCTGTCGTCGCTTTCATCACTCGCTTCAAGGCTTCTCTGGCGTCTTGAGCACGATAGCCCAAGTTTATCAGAGCGGAAAAAGCATCCTCATAGGGACCATCTGACTCGGGGGCTTCGGGAGGGATAGCGTGGGTGCGGACACCCTGAATTTTATCAACCTTGTCCTTCAGTTCAAGCGTAATGCGGCCTGCCGACTTCTTTCCAATGCCTGGAACGGTTGCAAGCTTTTCGACATCCTCAGACTGAATCGCATGAATGAGATCCGCAACCGACAGGCTCGAAAGCACACTGAGGGCCAGCTTCGGGCCGATGCCCGACACGCTCGTCAACAGCAAGAACGACTCCTTCTCACGTTGCGAGAGAAAGCCGAACAGCTGAATGGCATCTTCCCGGAGATGCGTATGGATATTTAGCGCGGTAACTTCGTCAAGATTCGGCAGGGCGTAATAGGTGCTGAGTGGAATATGCACTTCGTACCCGACCCCCTGCACATCGAGCGTGAGATGGGTAGGCGCCTTGAATGCCAACCGCCCCGTGAGAAAGGCGATCATGTCGTTTCGTTATCCGAGGGCAAGAACCATGGTGGTAAGCTGATGATTATCCCGCTGCGGTCGCTGCGACTTTCTCCATTACCTCATCCGGAATATCGAAGTTTGCATGGACCTTCTGGACGTCATCATGCTCGTCCAAGACTTCCATCAACTTCAGCATTTGCTCCGCAGATTTCTCTTCCAGCCTGATGGTATTCTGAGGAAAATACGTAACTTCCGCAAGCGTCGTTTCGATCTTGGCATCGACCAACGCTTTCTTCACCGCTTCAAAATCGTGAGGACTGGTGAGCACCTCATAACTCTTTTCACCGACCTTCACGTCTTCCGCCCCGGCGTCGAGAGCCAACGAAAGAAGTGTATCCTCATCAACCTTCCCCTTCTCAATCGCGACGAGCCCCTTCTTATGGAACTGCCAGGCGACGGCGCCCGCTTCCGACATATTACCGTGATTTTTCGTCAGGAGACTGCGAATTTCCGCGACTGTCCGGTTCCGATTGTCGCTGGTGATTTCCAGCAGGAGTGCCGTCCCGCCAGGCCCATAGCCCTCTAACGGAAATTCCTCATAGGTCACACCAGGTAGCTCACCAGTGCCCCGCTGGACGGCTTTCTTCATGGTGTCGCCAGGCATATTGGCTTCCTTGGCCTTGGCAATCGCCAGACGCAGCCGGGGATTTCCGTCGGGGTCACCGCCGGACCGAGCCGCAATAGTAAGCTCCCGGATAATTCGCGTGAAGATCTTTCCACGCTTCGCGTCCTGAGCTCCCTTGTGCCGTTTGATCGTGGCCCAGTGACTATGTCCACCCATGTGATCCTCCTCTACCCCGGCCAGAACTTGGTGAGCCGGCTAGAGATGTGCCATGAGGCTGCGATGACTTTAAAGGCTAGAGGTAGCACAGGCTTCAGAAAGGAGTCAATTATGTCGAATGCTGGTGTCGCATGCTGGTTACGCTCGTTTATTCGAAATACACGAGAAGCTGAAGGCCTATAAGGATCACGAGTCCAGCCCATGCAAGCTCCCACTTTTTCCCAAGATGAGGTGAGGTACCATATGTCCACGAGATCATTGCGTTCGATATGGCAGCTCCAATCCCAAGGCTTCCGAGAAGCGCATGGTGCAGCTCGATCGTGTGATTCGCCGGATGAATCCCATGCGAGTGAACAAACAGCAGCAATGCGCCGACCAGGCCGAGAAACACCAATGGAGCCGTCCAGGCCGGATGCTGAGCCCAACCGATTCGGCGAAGCGTCTCGCTCACAGCGGCAGTGGCCCCGAACACTCCATAGAATTTATGCTGGATGATTTCTTGGTCTTGTCCAAAGAAGGTCTGGGCAAAGCTGAGTGAACCGATCGGCCAGGCTTCATGATCACTCCAAATCAGCAGATAAGCCCCGATGACCGCGAGCGCACTCGGGAGAACAAGACGAGTCCAGAAAGGCAGCTGGTACCGCAACGCATGCCCTAACTCAGCAAGACCAAACAGCAGCACGAATAGCCCGGCGAAGCGATGATTGAACTCAGAATAGGCGACTCCCTTGGGCGGACCCTTCCCATCCTCCATCAGCATGTTCGCCGTGCGGATTGTTCGTTGTACCTGGGGCGACGGAGACTTGATGCTCCTCTGAGGATAGTTGGGCGCGCACATCTGCCCACCAGGGAGACTGCGCAACCATGAACACCAGAACAGACAGTAGCAAGGCCCACTGCTTCATGCGAGAACTGTCGCCCGAATGAGCACTAACAATCGGAAGGCCCATCCAGAGGCCGGATGGGCCTTCACGACACCTGATTCATGTAGCTCTCGACTACATGAACTTCATGAACTTGTCTTTCGCCTCATCCATCACCTGAGCTGTGATGGTCGACACTCCACGTTCCTTGGCCAGACGTTCAACTTCTTTTCGAGCCATGGGACGGATGAAGTCCGGAATATTTTCGAGCCGCTGTTCAGCCTCACGTGACCACGTCATCCCATTAGGCGAATCATTCTTCGAATCGTCCATCACTTGCAGCGTGATGGTCTTAAAACCTTGCTTGCCCGCATAGGTCTCGACGCTCGCTTGAACCATCGGCTTCACAAAGACGGGAAGCCGCTCAAGCTTCTCCTTGGCATCGGCCGTCCAGGTAAATTCGGATGAACCTGGACTTGTACCGTTTCCTGGCTTGCCGCCGGCCGTCATCCCCATCTCAGCTACCATCGCCGAGAACGGACAACCACTCGTCTTTTCCCCAGCCTTAGCGGGCGACGGAGTCGTAGCGGATACGGTCGGCTCATCAGTCTGAGTTGGCTTATTCATAGCGGGAGATGATTGACCGCTTTCTGCAAGCGCTCGTAACCCCTCCATGGAGGCTGCCGGCTCAGCCCGCGCTCCCAGCTTCAATCCTAGCGCATTCATCATGTTCGTTTCGCCGGCGTTGGTCACCATCGAAAACTTGGCATTGCACGAAGGGCAGGCAAAAAAGACCCCGAGCGAACCCTCTTCCGGCTTCTCCACCTTTTCGAGGCTCATATAGGTTTCGCAATTGAGGCATACAAATTTCATAAAGACTCCTGTTTCAGCGATCCCCAAAAAACTTGCTTCAAGGCTACGCTATCACAAGGATTTTCGGTGAGTCAAACCGCGGAATGACGTGTAGAGATATTCCAACTTTATAACAGGAACGAAGCGGGTCGAGAGATTCTCACGATTATTGAAAGAACTCAGCGCGCCTCGGCTAACTGAGCTCGTTGGAGTTCGAATATCGATCAGTAGGTTTTAACCGATTGTCCACGAAAACCGGTCCAGCTCAAGCATGACAGTGGCCAAGAAAAGTTCCAGCCTGGACTTTCAATGCTTGGATATCTACTACACTGTTTCAAATTGGTCTACGGTTGACCAGGCACGTTCAAGAGGTTACCCATGAAATATCGAATCGCCTTGTACGAATCAGAAGAAGACTACGCCGTCTCTGTTCCTGGCCTCCCCGGTTGATTGGTCGCAAGGCGCGACCGAGCAAGAAGCCATCCAAAATATCCAGGACGCCATCCGCGAATACTTGGCGGCTGTTGACGACGAAATCAAGGGACAAGATGTGCGGGAGATAGAAGTTGCGGTGTAGCGTTGCCTAAAATCCCGTGAGTTAATCACCTTGATGCCAAGCGCGCTCTCGAAAAAGCTGGCTTTCGGGTCGTCCGTCAGAGCAAGCACATTGTGATGAGCAATGGCCAGCGAATCGTCACTATCCCTCGGCACAATCCTGTCAACGCCATCACAATGGGCGGCATCCTTCGTGATGCTGGTCTGACCGCTGATGAGTTCAGGTGTTGCTATAAGGATCAACAATTCAGAGAGAAGCGCCGCCCGTGGCTCAGATGACGCCGGTCTGATCGCGGGCTAGATCGAGTACTGGAAGATCGGCTTTGCCCCGATGGCTTGGGCTAAGACGCCTCGGCGTTTTAATTCGTCCAGGATTCGAGCAGTCGCCGCGTCGAAATCGGTAGGACCTGAGAGAACCACATCCGTGTTCGGCGGCGCCTCTTCTTCGGACTTGCTCATGTGGACGGCGATGACAGGCGCGGGATGCACGAGAGTCCTGATCGTTTGTGAGGCCTCGCGATAGGCCAGGCCGAAGGGATTGGTGGTGGAGACGACGATGAGGCCGGTGTCGGTGAGAAGGCGTGCCACTTCGCCATAGCGCCTGGCCATTTCCGTTGTTTGCCCCCGCTCTTCTTCGCTGAGATCGGCATCCAAACCGCGGCGCAGATTTTCTCCATCCAATAAATACGCATGGCGCCCGTCCGCTACGAGGCGTCCTTCGAGCTTTCTGGCTAGGAACGATTTGCCGGTGTGCCGTCCGCCGGTAATCAGAACGACTGCCGCCCGATGGCCATACTGTTGAGCGCGGTCTTCAACAGTCACTTCACCCTTCACCCAGGCAAAGTCACGCCGCCTGGCTTCTTCTCGGAGAAACTCCTGGTCGTCGTGGACCAGTTCGGTGATGATGCCCCCGCCTGCGATATCGTATTCGTCCACCAGGACGAAGCGGCCCGTCGCCTCGAACGAGGCCGATAGGTCAAACGCAACCGGGACTTTCGTGCGCAAGGTTAGTTCAGCCACTTGGTTCTTGCTGATAGTATGGCTGCCCTGTTGCTGGGCGAGGTCCATGGTGTCGATGATCCGATGGATGGTTGCGACCTCGCAGTCCACTTCTTTAGTCGCTACGCGGAGCAGATATTTACGTCCTTTTTCAAGAGGCCGCTTCCCTAGCCAGAACAGATTGGCCCGGAAGGCCGTGGAGACGAGGGGTAGATGTTCTTGATGCGAGGCAACTTCGCCGCGTTCCACAAAGATCTGCTCATCGAGTGTCACGCCGATCGATTGGCCCACCTGCCCTTCAGTCGGCTGCGGCTCGATGTTGAAGGCCTCCACCGTTCTGATATTAACCCGCTTATTGGACGGCGAGAAGACCAGGTGATCGCCGACTTTGAGACGCCCGGCGGTGATGCGGCCGGTGATGATGCGGCGCGCATCGAACTTATAGACGTCCTGCACCGGCAGTCGAAGAGGCTGCTCCGACCGTGCCGGTTCTTTCTGGAAAGCGCTGAGAGTTTCCAGGACGGTGGGTCCGCTGTACCACGACATCTGCTTGCTGCGATTGGCGATGTTGTCACCGAGCTTGGCACTCACGGGAATAAACTGCGAAGGCACGGCTTTAAACTGCCCCAGAAATTCTCGGTACTCTTTTTCGATCCCGTCGAACACATCCTGCCGGTAACCGACCAAATCCATCTTGTTGACGACCACCGCAAACTGCCGGACGCCCAGCAGCGACAAGAGATAACCATGCTTCTTCGACTGTTCCTTCACTCCTTCCAACGCGTCGATGAGCAGCAGCGCCGCCTCGGCACGCGCTGCGCCGGATATCATGTTCTTCAGGAACTCTTTATGTCCGGGCGCATCGATGATGATGTATTGCCGGCCCTTCCACATGAAAAAGGTGCGAGCCGTATCGATCGTAATCCCCTGCTCCTGCTCTTCGAGAAAGGCGTCGAAGAGGAAGGCATATTCGAATTCCTTCCCCTGCTGCTTGCAAATAGCCTGTACCTTTTCCAACTTGCCGTCGGGCAGAGAGCCTGTGTCGGCATAGAGCCGACCGAGCAAGGTGGACTTGCCGTGATCCACATGGCCGACGATAACGATATTGAGGTTTTCAGAAGGCTTAGCATCGATCGTTGTCATATTCTTTCATCCCGCAGAATGTTCAAACGGGCAGACCAGCGAGGCCGCAGGTGAGAAACAACCGGAGGCGTACCCCCTGGGGTACGTTGAGGATTGTTTCGATCCGAGAACGAAGCTGGATGAACGTTTCAGCGTTCTGCTCACATGTACCCATCTTTCCGCAATAACTCCATCCCTCGCCCTTCGTCCTGTGCCCGTCCTGACCGCTCGGCCACGGTGGTATGCCGAAGTTCTTCGATGATGTCGTCCACGGTCTTGGCGGTAGATTTGATCGGCGAGGTACAGGGCGCGCAGCCGAGGCTGCGATAGCGCGTGCCATCACCCTTGTCGAGATACAAATCGATGAAGGGAATATTCTCGAGCCTGATGTACTCCCAAATATTGATCTCGGTCCAATCCAGCAGCGGATGAATGCGGATGTGCGTGCCCGGCGGGAATGTCGTCTTGTATTGATCCCACAGCTCCGGCGGTTGATCTCGGAAATCCCAATCTCCATGTTTATCCCGTGGAGAGAAATAGCGTTCTTTGGCTCTCGTTCCCTCCTCATCCGCGCGGACGCCGAGAATAACGCCGGTGTAGCCTTTGTGCTCCAACAGCTGCTTGAGGCCGTTCGTCTTCAGCGCCGTGCAACAAACTACCCGACCCATCGTGTGATTCATCCCCGCCGCCAAGGCTTCTTTGTTCTGGCCCACGACCAAATTCAACCGCCATTCCCGCGCAAGACGGTCGCGGTACTCGATCATCGCTGGAATTTTATAGCTGGTATCGACATGGAGCAGTGGAAACGGCACATGTCCGAAGAAGGCTTTGCGCGCCAACCACAGCAATACCGTCGAATCCTTGCCCATGGACCAGAGCATGGCGAGATTGTCGAAGTGTTTATAGGCTTCTCGAAGGATGTAGACGCTTTGATCTTCAAGTTGCCGCAGGTGTTTCATACCCCGAATCCTTCCACCTTTCGTCCTACACTGCGACCGGCTGTCGCGCCAATTCATCGAGCTTGCGCCCTGCGGCTCCTCCATCAAGCGCCGCGCGTACAGCCGGAAAGCAGGCCGACAGGGACACGCCTTTGCCCGCCGCATAGAGCAACATGGCCGCATTCATCAGCACCCAATCTTCGAGGCCCGCCCTGAACCTGGTTCCGAAGAATTCGCCGGATCAGATCGGCCTCCCTTTCCCGCTGATCGGGAGGAAACCCCGCCATCTCGCGCGATGAGACGAATGCCAATCCAAAGTCTTTCGCCGCCACACTGAGCGGGGCAATGCGCTCGTCTCTCAATTCCAAGACCCTCGTCGCCATCGAAGCGGACAACTCCGGATCACCTTCAACTCCACGGATCACCAATGCTCGTCGACACCCGAGGATTCGCAAGACCTCGGCTGTTTTTTCAAAATGCGGCGGATGCGTCAACCCCACGACTTGCACCGCCGCCCGAGCCGGGTTCAGAAGCCTGGCGATTGGATGGAACACATTCCTGACTCCGAGCTCTTGACGCATCTCCAGAAATCGATAGAGGGGCGGATGGTACAGTCCGATATCCAGGTAGGCAAAGCCTTTTCTGCTCACGTTTTCGGAAACCAGTTTGGGATCGGCATCAACTGGAATGCCCATGGCTCTCAGCACTCCGGCACTGCCCGGTCGGCCGGGAATGCCGTCATAGCCGTGCATCAAGACTACGGCGCCCGCTGCAACTGCAACGATGGACGCGGCAATAGTCGCGTGAAACGTGTCTTGCTTTCCGGCATAGGTCGGGACATCCACCAAGGCCACGTCCCGTGAGACAGCGAGAGGCGGCACGTACTGTCGAGCAGCAGCCGTCAGCGCCGCCAACTCCGTAACCGACTCCATCTTGAATCGCATGGCAATGAGAAAGGCCCCCACTTGCGCCGGCGAGGCCTCACCTTCAATCAAAGCCTTCATCGCCTGTTTGCACTCATCCCATGTGAGGTCCTTGGAAGCCTTCGGACCCTTGGCAATCTTGGCGAGGAGATCTTGAATCGGCATGTTACGACTTGTGTAGCCCGCACTCGGTCTTGGCAAAACTCTTCCAGCGACCGGCCCTAGGATCATCGCCGGATGCCACTTGGGTGGTGCAGTAGGTGCAGCCGATGCTGGGATAATGCTGATCGTGCAGAGGGTTGTACGGAACTTCGTAGACCTTGATGTAGGTCCACACATCGGTCCACGTCCATCGGACCAGTGGGTTCACCTTGATCAATTCAAATTTCTGATCCCACTCGATCAACCCGGCATTCGCACGGGACGGGGCTTGATCACGCCTGATTCCGGTAATCCATGCGTCGTATCCCCGCAGAACGCGAGTCAGCGGTTCGACTTTCCGCAGCTGGCAACACTGGTCCGGATCGCGCGCCCACAGCGCCTCGCCGTACGATTCCGCCTGTACCTCTGGTGTGAGCAAGGACTTCACCTGGATAACCTGCGTCGCCTGAAGACCGTATCGTTCAATCACTCGGTCCCGCGTGGCATAGGTTTCAGGAAATAAAAAATCGGTATCGAGATAGAACAACGGCACCGTGGGATTGATGCGATGCACCATATCGACGAGGACCACGTCTTCCGCTCCGAAGCTACAAGCCACAACAATCTTTCCGCCGTATCGCTCGAGAGCAGCCGCCAACACGTCTTGAGGCTGCTTCGTCTCGAATGAGGCACCCCATTCTCTAAGCTCTCCGGTGAGTTTGGATTGGTCGCTTGCTGCCATGCGAATCAGATCCCTTACCCTTCGACCTTCTCCACCAGAATCCGATAATGCGATGCTTCCGGTTCCAACGCTTCCTGTATCAGCACCTTATGTCCATCATTCTTAATGCTCATCGGCACGTTCTTGATCGGTTCGCCCGCGTCGAGCCACACTTCCAACCGTTCACCAGCATCCATCATTTCGAGCTTGAGCTTGGTCTTCACGTAGTTCATTGGGCACGCCACGCCACGCAAGTCATAAACAGACGCACCCGTCTGAGCAGGAGCAGCAGGCTTGGTCTCGGCCGGCGCCGGCACAACCGGGGACTTCTCTTCTTTTCCAGCCGACAGTTTGAGGTCTTTCCCCATCTGATCCGTTGCGGCGCGACAGGCATCAACAAAACCCTTGGCAAATGCCATTTTCTCCTGGGCTGATTCGGTCGCCGTCTCTTTTGGGCCCAGATCGCCGACCTTTTTGCTCAGGTCTCGATAGACGGACGGCACAACACCGTTCTGTGCAATCCTGCTGTCGAACTCGATGAACGTTTCGGAGTCCGTCGAGGGCTCTAATCCTTCTGTCACCAGCATTGCCTTAGCGGCAGCCAGTACGGCTCGATAGGATTTGTTCACCGATACGGAATATTGATGCTTCTCTATGAGCAACTTCGCTTGGTAGAGCTCCTGATCAGCCTCCAGGATGCCGTTTTCGATCATGTCCAGCGCACCGCCGGCACATTCGCCGGGACCGAGATCCTCAAGGATAAACTCTTCTTCACCCTCCCAATCATAATAGAACGTGGGATCCACCTCATACGACGGTACGATGGTGTAGGGGATCAGCTCGTCTTTCAGCTTGTTCTTCCCAACGCGTGCGATGAATTTCGACAAATTCTCGTTCGCTTGCCGGTCACGCCGGTACACGTCGATCAAATGAGAGATCGCCGCCGGTACGGCTTTCGCCGGCAACTTCACGGTCATCTGGCCGATCTTGGCCGTACCGTTCACCGAACCGCCGAGATGCAATTCATAGTGCGGCGCGACGTGGTCACCGAGGCGTTTTCCGACGCCATGCAGCCCGATCGTTGAAATGTGATGCTGTGCGCAGGAGTTATGACACCCGCTGATCTTCACGCTCACATCCTGAAGATCTTCTGGAACCAGGCCGGCTGGAAACACCTCAGCCAAAGCCCGCGCGAGACCTTTGGACGACGTGATACCGAGTCCGCACGTATCAGTGCCGGGACAGGCGATAATGTCTTCGACCAGTTCAGCGCCGGGATCAGCCAACCCACGGGACGCCAGATCCTCGTAGAAGTGCGGGATTTGATCGGCAGGAACCCATCGGATGACCAGGTTCTGATTGATCGTGGTGCGAAGATTGCCGTTGGAATAGCGCTCGGCCAGGTCAGCCACGAACAGCATTTGTTCAGCCGTAATGTCCCCCATGAACAACTTAAGAGCCGCTGTGACATACCCATCTTGTTTCTGCTTGACGACGTTGGTTCGCTTCCACATTTCGAACGGCATCTCGTGGCCAATCATGTGAGTCCCGTTGCCATTTCCTTTTCCATTTGCCACACCGTTTCTCGTCGGCATAATGAGCCGGGGGGGGGCATCCTGGTGCTGAAGCAAGGCCAAAGGTCCGTTTTGGGGAAGCGTGTGTCCCATCGCGACGTAGGCTGTTTCCCAGCGCCGTTTGAATTCGGTAAATCCCAGTTTGTCGATCACGAACTTCATCCGAGCCTTGTTTCGATTTTTTCGATTGCCGAGGGTATCGAAGACTTTAATAACAGCCTCGATGCTGGGAATCAGCTCCTCCATCGGTGTGAAGTCACGAAGAAGTTGAGCGATCCGCGGAGCAGAACCCAACCCTCCACCTGCCACCATTCGAAAGCCGATTTCTCCATCGGCTCGTTTGACGGCCAATAGACCGATGTCGTGGATAGGAGTCAGAGCACAGTCATGCTTGCAGCCGGAAAACGCAATTTTGAACTTTCGTGGCAGACTTTGATTCAAGGGGTTTCGCAACAAATGATAGGCCACGGTCTTCGCGTACGGAGTCACATCGAACACTTCCCCTTGGCACACACCCGCCAGGTGGCACGCCGTCACATTCCGCACGGTATTGGCACAAGCCTCCCTGGTGGTCAGCCCGACCTCGGCTAGTCCTCGCATGATGCTCGGCACATCCTTGAGCTCCACAAAGTGCAGCTGAATATCTTGTCTCGTCGTGACGTGGCCGACTCCGGTTGCATGGCGGTCGGCAAGCTCCGCCACACGTCGCAGCTGATTCGCGGTGATGCCGCCGAACGGGATCTTGATACGGACCATCTGCACACCAGGCTGACGCTGGCCGTAAATGCCGTATTGCAGGCGGAAAGGCTTGAAAATATCGGTAGGGAGCTCTCCGGCCAATGTTCGCAGGGCTTCAACCTCGAAGGTTTCTATCTCTTCTAGAATGGCCGGCGGAATCAGATTGGTGACAATTTTGGGGATAGTGAGGGATTCAACTGAGTTCATATACCGATCTCCTTGCCTCCTCAGGAGAGGAGCCTGCTAAATCAGATGTGGTACATCGGAGTGCGCTGAGCGTCGATCGTCCGTAGACGCATTGCCAGGTGTTCGATAGTAATGTTTTCGAGAACTTTCCGCTCCGCCTGCTGAACCTGCTCCCGAACGTCACCTAACAGAAGCTCCGGCTTGGTCGCATGACGATCGCGGGTTCGTTGCCCAACAAATGACCGATGAAAGAGGGCTCCTTCCAACGCTTCGAATATGTCGGCGATCGACATCGCCGCTGGTTGATGCATGAGGAGATACCCTCCTTGAGCACCCCGCTGGCTATCTACTAACCCGGCCTTCTTCATCGCGTGAAGAACCTGTTCGAGAAAACGGACGGGAATCCCATGGCGCCTCGCAATAGCTCGCGCTTGAATCGGGGCTTCGTTTGCATGTATCGCAAGATCAACGGCTACCATTATTCCGTATGTGGCACGCTTGGACACTTTCATTCTTTATTATTCCGGTAGGAATTATAAATCTATACATTCTCTTCTCGATATCTGTCAAGGGGGCCAGAAACTTTGTCGGTTAAGATCGATACTTGTACTACTTAGTTTGCCAAAGCTATATTTTTGCGGTGAAATTGAAGATCGTGATCGAACCAGAAACCAATAGTTTTGCCATGTATTTCATGCCCGCAAAACCACGCAGAAAGCAGGTCGGAAGGCCGTGATGTCCATTAAAATCCAATTGACATCGTTTACGCCCTAGGCAATAATCCGCCCTCTTCTTCGGATGGTGCTTCATGTCTGTGCCGTCATCCTCATTTACTATTCTGTTACTCACGAACGATACGGCCGTGCAAGCCCTGGTGAGGCAAATATTCAAGGACGCTTCCGTTACGATCGCTCGTGACGTTTCGACCTTTCATAAGGAGTTGCCGAAACATCGATTTGACGCCGTCGTGATGGAGTCGCAGGGCGGACAGGAACAGATGAGCGCGCTGAACGACCACCTCGACCCCGCTCGCACTCTTTGTATCAAGGGGTCTAAGGCTGTCTTGAAAAAGACGCTGAAAACAATCCAGCTGATGAATCAGCCCAGCATCCCTCAGCAGAACAAAGCCCGCGACGCCTCCCTAGAGAGTTATTTAGAGGTGAAGATGGGAGAATTCGTGAAGGGGATGAGAAACGGATCGGCTAAAAACCTTCATCCAATCCTGATTTCCGCCGTGGAACGCCCTCTTATCACTTCAGCACTGCGGGAGACAGGAGGCAATCAAATACAAGCAGCCGAGCTTCTCGGACTCAACCGTAACACGCTGCGAAAAAAAATCGTGAATCTTCACATTCCCTTGAAACAAACGAAAGTGAGAGCTAGTCATAGGGGGCCTGAATAAGACTTCCACAGATGCGCTGCAGGGCTTACTTCCCATACCACCTCTCAAAACTCATGAAGGAGGGACATCATGACAAAAGAAGAGCTGATCGCAAAGATGGCCGCTTCAGCAGGAATCACCAAGGTTGCAGCCGGCACGGCCCTTGACGCATTCACCGGTGCGGTGACTTCCTCGTTGAAAAAAGGACAACGCGTCTCTCTCGTCAATTTCGGCACCTTTACGATTTCGAAGCGAAAAGCGCGAATGGGAAGAAATCCACGGACAGGTGAATCACTCCGAATCCCAGCGGCGAAGGTCCCGAAGTTCTCAGCCGGAAAAGAGCTCCGCTCGGCTGTCAGGTGAGGATCCTAGACTGAAGGGTGTCTGACCCAGAGATAAAGAGATAAAAGAAGAAGGTCGTACTTCTTTGGCTGACGGAGATGCGACCTTCTCTTTCGCTTTCTTGACACTGTCAATGAGGCTATATTAGCATGCTTCCTTTGTCGATAGGCGCGTAGCTCAGGGGGAGAGCGCTACCTTGACACGGTAGAGGTCGACGGTTCAAGACCGTCCGCGCCTACCATTCAGGCTGAGGCACGAGCTTGCCTCTCGGAGGCTCGGTGCCTTTGTTGTTTTTGTACTGTGAATACAATCCAGAAGACATGAAGATATCAGTTAAGGACGGTCCAAACAGTGACATTCAGACCGGGGGGACGGCAGGCGATGCTTTATCTGAATTAGGAATCGCAAGCCAAGATATTCTGGCAGTCAAAGTAGACGGAGCGGTTGTTGATCTATCGCGTCCGCTGTCTGAGAGTTCGGTACTTGAACCATTACGGTTCGACAGTGCAGAGGGACGCGAGGTCTACCGCCACAGCAGTACCCACATCATGGCTCAAGCAGTAAAAGAGCTCTTCCCGTCTGCACAACTGACCATCGGCCCAGCCTTAGAAGATAGTTTTTATTATGACTTTGCTTTCGAACGTCCCTTTACTCCCGAAGACTTGGAGAGAATCGAAGAACGCGCCGCAGAAATCATCAAGCGTAATCTCACCATCACAAGGCGGGAATTTTCGAAACAGGACGCGATCGATTTTTTCCGGTCCCGTGGAGAGCACTATAAGGTCGAGCTGATCAAAAGTTTCCCCGATGGAGAGCCGATCACCGCCTACACACAAGGCGACTTCGTCGATCTCTGTCGCGGCCCCCATCTCCCGACCACCGGCTCCGTTGGGGCCATAAAATTGCTCACCACGGCCGGAGCCTATTGGCGTGGCGATGAACGTAATCCGATGTTACAACGGATCTACGGGACATCCTTTCCGACGAGGGCGGAAGTGGATGCCTATCTGGCCCGGCTGGAGGAAATTAAGCGGCGCGACCACAGAAAGGTCGGAAAAGAGCTGGATTTGATCAGCATTCAGGATGAGATCGGACCCGGGCTGGTACTCTGGCATCCGAAAGGCGCGGCAGTCCGCTTGTTGATCGAAAATTTCTGGCGAGAACAACATATTCGGGATGGGTACCAGCTCGTCTATTCGCCTCATACCGCACGTCTTGATCTCTGGAAAACCAGCGGGCATCTCGATTACTACCGCGAAAACATGTTCCCATCGATGAAGCTGGAAGGCAGCGAGTACCAGCTGAAACCGATGAATTGTCCGTACCATATCATGATCTATCAGTCGCACTTGCGAAGCTATCGAGACCTCCCCATTCGCTATGGGGAACTCGGAACGGTCTACCGTTACGAACGGACCGGCGTCCTGCATGGGCTCATGCGAGTGCGTGGATTCACACAGGATGATGCCCATCTCTTCTGCCGCCCGGATCAGATGGAACACGAAGTCAGTCGGGTACTGGACTTTACATTTTTCGTGTTACAGACATTTGGGTTCCAGCAATTTGAAGTGTTTTTGTCTACACGGCCCAAAGAGTCTGTGGGTGGTGATGAACATTGGATCTTGGCCACCAGCGCATTGGAAGCGGCGCTGAAAAGCCGCAATATTTCCTTTCATCTTGATCCGGGAGGGGGAGCATTTTACGGCCCGAAGATCGACATCAAGATCAAAGATGCGTTGGGCCGTTCATGGCAATGCTCCACGGTCCAGGTGGATTTCAACAATCCAGAGCGGTTTGAGTTAAGTTATATCGGAGAGGACGGCAAGGCCCATCGTCCGATCATGATCCATCGCGCCTTGATGGGATCCATTGAACGTTTTTTCGGCATTCTGATCGAGCACTACGGGGGCGCGTTCCCGACCTGGCTGGCGCCGGTGCAGGCGGTGGTCATGAATATCACCGATCATCAGCAAGACTACGTCGCGGCCGTCGTCGCGCAATTGAAGGCAGCCGGCTTCCGTGTCGAGGCGGATCTTCGAAATGAAAAGATCGGGTTCAAGATTCGTGAAGCGGAAAAGGCGAAAATTCCGTTCATGTTGGTGGCGGGGAATCGCGAAATGCAGGATAGGACTCTCTCGGTACGAGGCCGAAGCGGGTCAAATTTAGGGAATAAGACAGTGACTGAGGTGTTGGATCTCCTGCAAGCTGAGGTCACACACACACAGCGAGAACTTCAACCCACACATTAAAAAAGAGGTGGCCTATCGTTCCCAAATTGCGTGTGAATCGTGAGATCCGAGTCCGAGAAGTTCGTGTGATCGGCCCGGAGGGAGAACAGCTCGGTATCCTTCAGACTCCGGATGCCTTTCGTCAGGCTCAAGAAGGCGGCCATGACCTAGTGGAGGTCGCTCCCAACTCGGTTCCCCCGGTCTGTAGGATTATGGACTTTGGGAAGTATAAGTATGAGTTGAGCAAAAAAGATCATCAAAGCCGGCGTCATCAAAAGTCCACCCAAGTGAAGGAAATCAAGTTGCGCCCACGGACCGATAAACATGACCTTGAGATCAAGGTTCGCCAAATGAAAAGTTTTTTAGAGGAGGGCAACAAGACCAAGGTTACCCTCACCTATCGCGGACGAGAAATGGCCAACCAAGAGATGGGTCGCGAGGTGATGAAGTCCGTCATTGAACAGTTGGCCCAAGCCGGCACCATCGAGTATGCTCCTCGCATGGAAGGACGCAGTTTGATTATGATCGTCGCTCCGAAACATTGACGCGCAACACGGTGATTGCTCAACCAAAAGGAATCTCCTCATGAAAATGAAGACGCATAAAGGGACGAGTAAGCGTTTTACAAAGACCGGAAGTGGAAAAATCGTCCGCCGCAAGGCAGGCAAACGGCATCTCCTCACTCATAAGCGGCATGACCATAAGCGCCGTCTGAGTGGGACCGAGATCGTCGATACAGGCGTTTGCCTCGTCGTTGAATCGGCTGCTTCCGTACCATAAGACAACAGTTCCACGGATTCGAAATATCAGGCGCATAAAGGAGTACTGAATTATGCCTCGCGCAAAGGGTGGACCCAAAACCAGGCAGCGGAGAAAGAAGCGGATCAAGCTGGCGTCAGGTCAGTACGGCGGGAAAAGCCGTCTCTTCCGTTCTGCGACGGAAAGTGTTGATAAGGGCTTGACGTATGCTTATACGGGTCGCAAGAACCGAAAGCGGGACTTCCGGCAACTGTGGATTGCTCGCATCAGCGCGGCCGTCCGAGCGCAAGGGATGACCTACGGTCGATTCATCAATGCCCTCAAAAAGGCCAATGTAGCTCTCGATCGCAAGGTCCTCTCGGACATGGCAATTAAAGACGCCGCAGGCTTTGAACAACTCATCGGCCTCGCCAAGCAACATCTGACTCCTGCCACGGCATAACATTCAAGGGTCCAATAGATTGTCAACGGAAGGGGAAACGACAAACTGTCGTTTCCCCTTCCGTTGTTTCATGACGAAGGAACAATCCCTACACCAGCATCGCCAGCTGTGACAGGTTCACGTCGAAGGCGACGACCGGCATGGTGATCTGCCAACGTTCGAGGACTTCCGGATGGACTTCGCCGATCACGCCGACGGGCTTGCCCGACACGAGAATGCGGCCGGCTCGGCCGTCTAGAAATGATGGATGCTGCACTGGCTCCAGACTGTACTCCTTACCGAGGTAGTAAAACAGGACATCGAGGCACGAATGGATTTCTGAGAAATGGGTGGTGGCATGAGCGATCAATGCACCCAAGACGGTTTCCGTTCGAGACCCTAATTCGTGAGCTCCCGTCTGGAATCGCCACATCGCCGGCTTCGAAGAGGCGATGGGGATAGAACGCCCGACTCGAGGCGGCTTCGATGCGCAGCAATGAGGGCAGCATCCATTGTCGGAGGCAAGAGAAGCTCAACGACATGACGTTGTCGACGTCGACCATACGTCCCCATTCGGTTCCTTCCAGACGCATAAAACGGGCATACTGATCCGGTGAACCGAGAATGTTCGAAATGATTTCCTGAAAGCCGAGCCCCACCATCAATTCTCGGGATCGATCGGACAGTCTGCTCAATGACGGATAATCCTCCCACCGTAAATTGCGCCGGCATGACCGGGGTAAATTCTGCATAGCCACGACTCATGGCGACGTCTTCAACCACATCCATCGTATGCATCAGATCATGCCGGTACGGCGGAAGTTTTGCCTTCACCGATCCCTTTTCTGCCGACACGCCGTACCCATATGCTTCAAGCGCTTGCTTCACAACCGTCTCGCCGAGTTCCTGCCCCAGCGCCTGTTCAATCGTTTTTATCTGGATCGTTTTTGGCTTCCCGAGATCCTGCGGCGTGTTGACCCGTTTGCCCAACATTGTGCTCGTCGGATACTGTATTTCCACCGGCTCGATGGAGGCGCCGCGGTCGGCCAAATTCGCCGCGAAGATATTCAGCGAAAGGATCACCATGGGCAGGTCTGTCCCGGTCACTTCGACGAAGAATTCATCATCACCCACCCGTACTTCTCCGATTTCCCGGCTATTGATAATCGGCGGAAACGACAATGGCTGATTCTTCGCATCTCGGAGGACAGGCAGCAGGCTCTTTGACGGCCAGAATGTGGCCATACTCCAATCCCTTCGGGTGCACCATGAGCATCTCCGACAGGGTCATCGTCGTTTCCATGCCCAATGGGGTAAACCGCACGTCGTCCGGTTTCACCAACTCATAGGTCACCGGAAAGGTAATATTCCGCAGCTGATAGATTCCGATGGAAACGGTCTTTCGCTTACGCCCAAAGATGTCGGCCAACTTCTCCTGCGTTTGAATCAGCTGCGCCAAACCCTTCTCGGTCACCCGATACCCCCTGGCCGTACAGGCCGCCACATACGGACGCACCTGCTCCATACCGGGCTTCACGATCAGATGATGCGGTGACTTCGGTTTTTTGGCGAAGAAGGAATAGGGCTTCAGCCGGCCCTGTTGCTTGATGCGAATTTGTCTGGCAATCCCTTCGCAGCACCAGAGATCCGGCCGATTGCTATCTTGGAGTTCGATACGTAGCTCTCCGGTTTCAGGGTTGTGCCCCTTCAGCTCGCCTTTCACGAGCATGAGCCACTCCTCCAACTGAGCCACCGTGATACCACGGTTGGCGCCGCGATCACCCATGAGAAGCGACTCTAAATCGTCTTGGAAAATAGTGATCGTCGGCATGAGCGCAGTTAGAACAGTACCTCTGGTCGTACGGATCAATTCCAGGTTGTCGGTGAAGAGTTCGCGTATGTCATGGATGCCCAACGCCACCATCGCCATGCGATCGAGCCCCAACCCCCAGGCAATGACGGGCACGGTGACACCGAGTGGCAACGTCACTTCGGGACGAAAGAGACCCGCGCCGCCGAGTTCCATCCATCCCAAGCGTGGATGCCGCACATGCAACTCGACCGACGGTTCGGTAAACGGAAAATATGCTGGTAAGAACTTCACTTCCTTCGCTTGTGCCACTTCCCGGGCAAACAAATTCAGGAGCCCCAACAGCGTCCTGAAGTTGATGTCTTCTCCCAGCACGATCCCCTCCACCTGGAAGAAATCCGTTGCGTGAGTGGCATCGACCTGGTCATAGCGAAAACACCGGGCAATCGAGAAATACTTCCCGGGAATGTTCGGCGAGGCGGCAAGCGTTCGAGCCGAAACCGCCGTGCCCTGGCTCCGCAATACCAACCGTTTGGCCCGGTGAACATCGAATGAATAGCCCCAGCCTGTGGAACCGGTCTCCGCGCCGTTCTCATGCACTTTGGCCACGCGCGACAAGAACGGCTCATCGAGAGCGGTGGTATGGCTCGGCTCCTTGACGAAATAGACGTCATGAATGTCCCGGGCCGGATGGAATTGCGGCATGAACAGGGCATCCATGTCCCAGAACTCCGTTTCGACCAGCGCTCCCCGCATCTCTTGGAATCCCATGCTCACGAGTTTGGTTTTGACCGTATCGAGAAATTCGCGATAGGCATGTTTCTTCCCGGCTCCAATGCGAGGCGGGCGCAGACTGATCGTGTACTTTCTAAATCGCTTCTGACGCCAACTCCCATCCTTCAACAGATCGGGAGTCAACTGCGATACTTCTTCGACAACCCCTTGCCTCAGCAGCTGCGCCGCCGCACTGACACCGTCAGGCGACAACGTGAATGAGCGGGCCACTCGATCGTCCACCCGAAACGGTTCTTTGGCATTGCCACGTTTCACGGCAAAGTCTTCAATGATCTGCCGATGGGCTTCCGTGAAGCTCTTCAGTTCTTTCGGCGAGTCATGCATTTTTCCCAGGAGCATTCGGAGTGCCTCAGCCGTTGGACTCTGGCGTCCGGTCGTTTCGACACAACCTCCTTGGATGATCAGGACCACCCCTTCCTTCTTGAGTCGCCCGACGGTTTTGCTGACATCGGAAGGATCTAGTCCTCCTTGGGCCTGAAGGTCGGGGATGGTCAGCCTTTTCCCGGTGCCGGTGGCGTCCCGCGCAGCCGCCAAGACTCGTTCGATGGGCGAGGCGGTTTGGTAATACTCCACTCCGATTTTTGTCAACGATACTATTGGAGTCACAGTTTCCGTCTGCACCGTGATGAGAGACTTGGCCAATAACCATTCGACTGCCATGCTGAGTTGGGAAGGCTCCAGCTCGGCTGCGCGCGCTAACTGTTCGCTGTCCAAAGCGGTTTCAGGCGGACGAAGCCCCAAGATCGTGAGCACTTTAATTTCAAGAGGGTGTAGACTGTCGATAAGTGCGGAGATGTCCACCCGAGCCGCCTATTGATGGACCGCAGCGCGTGACGCCGGTGAAACGACCGTTTCTCCAGCCGCTCGCATGGCGGCGATTGTGGCCGCGTAGTTGTGATGAGAAAAAATGGCAGATCCTGCAACGAGCGCCGTCGCACCGGCAGCCACAATGTCCCGGGCATTCTCCACCTTCACACCGCCATCCACTTCGAGCAAGGCATGGCTGTTGATCTGCATCCAACATGATCCGCGCTTCGGCGATTTTCTTGAGCACCGATGGGATGAATGTCTGCCCACCGAATCCTGGATTCACTGACATGATCAACAGGAGATCAACATCCCCCAGGATCTCCTGAAGTAACGAGAGGGGCGTAGCAGGATTTAAGGTTACTCCTGCCTTGACGCCTCGTTCCTTAATCGATTGGACCGTCCGGTGAAGATGGGGACAGGCTTCAACGTGGACGGTGAGATAGTCGGCTCCAGCTGCTGCAAACGCCGAGATGAACGCATCTGCATTGGTGATCATCAAATGAACGTCGAGCGGCAGCTTCGTGACTTTTTTCAAGCTTTCAACGATGGGTGGCCCCACCGTCAGATTCGGTACGAAATGGCCGTCCATCACATCGACATGCAGGAGGTCGGCACCCGCTCGCTCCACTGCGGAGACTTCGTCGGCCAAGCGCGCGAAATCCGCGGAAAGAATCGAGGGTGCAATATGAATCGGATGACCCATTACCCCTTCTTCCGTAGACGGGCGGCATAAAAGCCATCCATCCCGCATTCGTTACCCATCGTGGAGAGTGCGCCGCAGATGGTCACAAAGGGGAGAGCAGCGATGGGGAGCCACGGAGCCACAGATTCACGCATCCATCCTGGATAGGCTTCGCAAAAACGGCTTACGACCCCTTCCGTCTCTTCCGTTTCTGTCGAACAAGTACTATAGACCAGCACCCCACCGGGTCGCAAGCAGGAAGCCACCGAAGTAAGAATTTCGGCTTGAAGTCTCTGATGCCTGGCGAATGCCGAACTGTCCTTCCGCCATTTCGCTTCAGGATGTCGGCGCAACACGCCCATGCCACTGCAAGGGGCATCCACGAGTATACGATCGAACAGCGGCGATCCGTCATGAAGGTTCAACTCGCGTGCAACCATTCCAGACCATTCGGATGGTTTTCTCACATCGCCGACGATCGGCACGACGCTCTGAAAGCACAATCTTTCGACAATTTTGTCGCAGCAGATCCATCCGGGAAGTCTTCCGATCAACCGCGTAGATCGTTCCGCGATCGCCCATGAGCTCGGCAAGGTGCGTCGTCTTGCCACCTGGAGCGGCACAGGCATCCAGCACGGTTTCGCCTGGGTGCGGATCTAGGATCGGAGGAATGAGTTGAGCCGCCTCATCTTCCACATAGAACTCGCCTGCCTGGAACCCCGGTAATGACGTGATATCTTGGCCCTTTTCCAGCACGATTCCTACCGGGCTGAGAACGGTAGGGCGAGCAGCAACCCCTCCTTGCCGCAACCGCTCCAGAAACTCTTCCCTGGTGAGTCGATTAGAGTTCACCCGAAGCGTGACGTTCGGGACCTTGTTGCTAGCGCGACAAACCGATTCTGCTTGTTCAAACCCCATCCGATCGTGCCACCGTTCCGTCAGCCATTCGGGGATTCCATACCGGACGGACAGAGATCGAGCCGGGTGTATTGCTGGATCTGGGAAAGGCGGCGCCGCTACACGAATGAGGTTACGCAGGACTCCGTTCACCAACCCGCTCCAATCACGTCTCAGTTGTTTGGCATAGGATTTGGCTAGTCGGACGGTTTCGTTCACCGCTGCTGAGGCAGGGATGCGATCTAAAAACAACAGTTGGTAGGCCCCAAGCCGCAACAGCATTTGAACGACAGCTGGCAATCTTTGGAGAGGTTTAGAAAGTACCGCGTCAAGTCTCCAATCGATCGTCTCTTGCTGGCGTAAGACCCCGTAGACCAGTTCCATCGCCAACGAACGGTCACGTGGTTGCAGCACTGACGCGGCTTGTTGTTCGAGCAATTCATCAAGTGCGTCGTCAGTTCGCCGACTCAATAGCAGGATGGAGAGGGCAACCGCTCGCGATGACAGTCTCGGCACATCACTGTTCACATTTCGTTCATGGCCCCTCATCTGACAAAGAAGCGAATGCGGGGAAAAAGAATCATTCAACCGGTGAGCCCAGTTGCCCACCAGTGATGACTCGGTGACCAGCCAGGAATTGGCCGACCGACATGCGTTTCGAATTGGCAGTCTGAATTTCACGGATGTCGAGGAGACCATCGCCTGTCGCCACCACGATCGCTTGCTTATTCACCGCGACGATTGTTCCAGGCTTATCGGTCCTAGCACCAACATTCGAAACCGCCTTCCATAGGTTCCAACGCTCCCCACCGAAAAACGTATAGGCCCCTGGCCATGGAGAAAGCCCTCGCACTCGATTGGCAAGCGCCGTTGCATTCATTGTCCAATTGATCAGGCCGTCTTCTTTTTTCAAGATCGGCGCCAAGGTCGCCTGCCCATCGTCTTGCTTCTTCGGCATCAACGTCCCAGCTTTCAATTGTGCGATCGTGCCGACAAGCAGCTGTCCACCCAGCTCCGCTAGACGAGGCGCCAACGTCCCCGCCGTATCGTCAGGCGAAATTTCCAACTTCTCCTGGAGCAGCATCGGCCCCGTATCCATTCCTTCATCCATTAACATCGTGGTAATACCTGTTTTGGTCTCACCATTGATGACGGCCCACTGCACCGGAGCGGCGCCGCGATATTTCGGCAGCAGTGAGCCATGCACATTCACGCAACCCATCGGGGGAAGTCGAAGAATCGGTGTATGCAGAATGCGCCCGTAGGCTGCGACGGCAATCAGGTCCGGCTGCCACACAGAAAGAGCCTGCAAGAATTCTGGTGTGCGGATCTTCAGCGGCTGTAGGACAGGAATACCGGCGCGCTCCGCTACAAGCCTCACGGGCGGAGCGATGAGCTGATGCCCCCGCCCCTTCGGTCGATCCGGCTGTGAAACCACTCCGACTACCTGATCCTCAGATCGAAGGAGCGCTTCGAGCGACGGCACGGCGAATTCCGGTGTGCCCATGAAGACAATACGCATGCATTCGCTTTAGCATCGTGCCGGCCAGAATGCAATCATGCAAAGCTCAACTTGACTTGCCATTCAGCCCTTTGTTAGCATTCCCCCCGCGGGGTGGAGCAGCCTGGTAGCTCGTTGGGCTCATAACCCAAAGGTCAGAGGTTCAAATCCTCTCCCCGCAACCATACTATTCCTCGCAAGCTTAACCTCGCCCTTTGTAATGAGACCCGCTGAGCCCTCCGCGTGTATGCGTTTATCCAGCGATCGATCTCCCACGAGCCCCTTCCACGGACTGTTCTCCTCCAGTTGCGGATGCCGAAGTTGTCCAATGCAGCCACGGACTTGACCATCAAGTCATGAAGTCCTTATGGGTAACAGATTGTCCTCAGGCGGAACGCGCAGCAGAAATATACGCCCTTCTTTTGGGGGATGGACATTAACGGTTACGATACCTTAGAAAACTATGCAGTTACACATACCTAGATGGTATAGCCAAATCGATTTTTGGAGGGAGAGACTGATCTCGCGCAACGCAGCTATCCGCATTGTAAAAGATCGAATTTGCTGAGCATATGTGTGTCGATCTCTCCGTCTCCTGGACTCGTGCTCGTTCGGAACGTCGGTTGTTCATTTTGAGAGAGATTCTGGATCAATCCCAAGCTTGTCGCTGTGTCCAATATCAAACCTGAGTGGAAGTTCATGGTAACCCAATGGAACACGTTGTCTAAACTAAAAGGGATCAGAGCCTTTCGACACAACCTGCGGGATACATGGCTCGTTGACCAATGCCGCAGCGTCAAGCGTCGGGTGATGCGTCGGTCGGAAGGCGAGGCCTTCTTGTTACGAAGGTATTTTCGGATCCATGGCAAACCGCTCAATGTGGCGAATCCTCAGACCTTTACGGAAAAGCTGTTCTGGCGCATGATTACCTGGAATCGAGGAGATATGCCTTCGCGGTTCACGCAGCTGGCGGATAAGTATGCGGTTCGTGCACATGTCGCCAGAACGGTGGGCAAGGAGTATTTGATCAAGCTCTTATGGGAGGGAAACGACCCGCATGCGATCCCCTTCGACCGGCTACCGGCCAAGTACGTGATCAAGCCGAGCCACGCCGCCGGGCAAGTGATCCTTGTCAAAGGACATGCTGATCGAGACGAGATCATCCGAACAGTCTCAGGCTGGTTGGCCGGCAATTATTATTGGCACGGACGCGAGTATCAATATTATGGGATTCCACCTCGGATTGTGATCGAGGAATACCTGACCAATGAGGATGGGAGTCCGCCGCTCGACTATAAGTTCTATTGTTTCAATGGCGTGCCCGATCAGATTATCGTGCGCAATCATACGCACGACATTCACCCAATCTTCGATACCTCATGGAATCTACTCGACCTCGTCGTTTCAAACTGCACAGTACGTCCGTGGGTGCCGAAGCCGGCCAATCTGGAAGAGATGCTTGCCCTCGCCGCGAAACTATCGACCGGGTTCGGGTTCGTCCGCGTCGATTTCTATAATGTCAAGGAACAAGTCTATTTTGGCGAGCTCACCTTGACTCCCGCAGCAGGAATCATCAAATATACTCCAGAAAGTTGGGATCTGACGCATGGTGAAAAATGGGATCTGTCATTAGATGTGAGAGCCAGAACTTGATCTGCTTGATCTGAAGAGAGAGTCCTCCCCTTCATAGGATGGGGTAAGGACTGTGATGGCAGAACTGAAGATCTTCAGACCAAAGTTGGAGCTATGAAAACAATGAATGCTTGTTCTCGATTTTAAACATTTGCGGAGGTTTATCATGCAACCAGATCCTCATCACCTGCCGCTTAGCGGGAATGACGTCATTGCCAGCAGCGACAAGCGTCTATGGAATCCCCTGTCGGAAAATCCAGTGGCAAGCCGGTTTGCGAGCTACGCGGCATTCCATGGCAAGACTGTTATAAGGCCATTCGCTCCTGACATACCGGTCCACGCCGAGCTGATCGATGCGCATATCCAGCTACAACAAAAGATCCTAGGTCAATTCTACCCTTGTGTCGGTGCGATTTCGGCGTTCAGCCGAAATAGTTATCGATTTGGGTTATATCCGGAATTAGCTTGCGAGAGCGCCGTAAGCGCCGTTTGTCATGACCTGTACGATTTCTGTCATGAATTCCCCATCGTGGATGACCATTTCATCACCTTCATCGCGATGTTCCATGGACCGACAATCCAATCAGAGCCGCATTTCGAAGATCTGCTGTGGAATCAACTACAGGCCATGCACTCTCTTGATTCCAATTTTTTTACCTGGGATAAGAGTGTCGACTCTGACCCCCAGAGCCACCAATTTTCATTCAGCATCGGCGGACGAGCCATGTATGTCATCGGCATGCACCCTAAATCCTCGCGTCTAGCCCGAACGACCCTGTATCCGACCATGGTATTCAATCTGCATGAACAGTTTACTCGCCTACGCGCACGCGGAAAGTTTGAAACAATGAAACAGGCGATTCGGACGCGCGACATGACATTCCAGGGCTCGGTCAACCCGATGCTCGAAAGCTTTGGAGAGAACTCCGAGGCACGACAATATTCTGGCCGAGCCGTTCCAGCTGATTGGTCTTGCCCTTTCCATACTCATAAAAATGACCCAACATGACTTCTAACATCATCCGCATCCCGCCACAGAGTGGTCGGTCTTTCAAGATCAAGCAGGGTCAAGTATTACGGGTTATCGACCCTCTTGGCGAGCAGGTATCTGACCTCTTTGCCTTCGATGAGCACGATCATGATTGCCGACTTTCTTCAGGTCGTTCGCTGGACTATGCGAGCCGAATCTATCTGACAACGGACGACATTCTTTATACGAATAACAGCAAGCCCATGTTCACTATCGTTGAGGACACCGTCGGCCTACACGATTTTCTGCTGACGCCATGCAGTCAGGAGATGTTTGAGATTCTGTACAAACATAAAGGCCATCATCCGAGCTGTTTTGAAAATCTCCTTCTTTGCCTGAGGGAATATGGCATCTCAGGAGCCGATATCTCTACGACATTCAATATATTCATGAATGTTAAAATCGATTCCCAGGGGAAATTGACCGTCGGTGTGCCAATGTCAAAGGCTGGTGACCATATCGATCTGCGCGCAGAAATTGATATGGTATGTGGACTAACAGCCTGCTCTGCCGAAGGGTCAAACAACGGTCAGTTCAAGCCGATCAACTTTTCGATCCTGGGTTGATGCGCCCTTGGCTCTTCACTCTCCGGCCTAAAAGCTCCTAGAGCTGCACACATTTGCCGCGACCATAAAAGCAATTGAATAAGGAGTGCGGGCCTAGGGCGTGTCGTCAGTTAAGCCACATGACGGCGGCGGCAAGATACATAGCAGAGAGAAAGTTACGTGCCGTTGTGTCGTAGCGTGTGGCGATCGCCCGATATTGCTTGAGTTTACAGAAGAAATTCTCGATCAAATGTCGTGATTGATACAGCTCTCGGTCGTAATCCCGCTGGATCTTGCGATTGCGCTTCGGGGGAATGACGGGCGTCTTGCCTGCTGCTGCAAGAGGCAGAATGACGCGTTCATCGGCATCATAGCCTTTGTCGGCAAGAACTGTTTGGGCCTCGATAAGAGGCAAGAGAATCTCAGCCCCGTCTAAATCACATGCCGGCCCTGGCGTCAAAGCAAATCCCGTGGGATTGCCCAAGGCATCGACGGTCGCATTGAGCTTTGTGCTCAATCCGCCCTTGCTTCGTCCGATGGCGTGGTCTTCGCCGTCTTTTTTTGAGCGCCTGCGCGGTGCTGGTGAGCACGCACAATCGTGCTGTCGATCATGGCGTACTCGTTGGCGGCAGCTCCGGCCAAGTGTTTAAAAATCTTCTCCCAAACGCCGGTTTCAGCCCATCGGCTCCAGCGGCGATGCGTACTCTTCCAATCGCCAAAACGTTCCGGCAAATCCCGCCACGGCACCCCCGCGCGAGAGCGATACAGCCCC
>CAWKJK010000077.1:0-70648 GCA_963849655.1 uncultured Nitrospiraceae bacterium | reverse complement strand
TCCGGCTCGTTCAGTACATTCCGTAATCCTGTGCCCTTTGCTCTTTGACCCTTCGTGACCCTGTTGTCTGAATTGGCTCAAGGCTCGGGCGAAAGCAACGCAAGAAAATAAGAGGTTGTAGATGGCTACCTTCACCGTGCCCCAAGCGGTGCAATCGTGCCCCGAACTGCTGCTGCTGTGACTGATTCCGCAGCTCGATAAGTTCCCGCGCGTGCGCCGCTTCACATTGGGCGAGCGCATCGAAATGCGATCGAGCGGCTGCGGGAAATTCTCCGTTCATCCTTCGAGAGCCCCTCAGGACGAACGGAGCGGTCATTGAAACTACTGGGGGTTTTCCGTTCGTGCTGAGCCTGTCGAAGCACGGGCTTTTTCGTTCCTGGCAAGACAAGTTTCATGAATTTCTGGATCTATATTCTTCGCTGTGCGGACGGGTCTTATTACACTGGCCACACTGACAACCTCGAAAGACGAATCGCGGAACACCAAGAAGGAGAACTGCATGGTTATACCTTCTCAAGGCGCCCGGTAACCGTGGTGTATACCGAGGCATTTACGAATCGAGAAGAGGCATTGGCCTGCGAGCGCCGGATAAAAGGTTGGAGCCGACAGAAGAAGGAAGCAATGATGCGCGGGGACTGGGTAGAAGTGGCTCGATTGGCGAAAGGAGGGCGTCCGGTTCGATAAACTCACCGCAGGCTTCGACAGGCCTGTCCTGAGCCAATCGAAGGACCAGGACGAACGAGGTCTGACAATAACTTCCGGGACATTACATTAGGTCCTCATGGAGATGACTCGGGAGATCAACATCAGGGTGACGCACGATTGCTCATTGAAACCACTGAATATCAAGAAAAGGAGGCACTCAGCATGGCGCTCTATGCGTTTGATGGAACGTGGAATGTCGATGAAGCCGATGAAATCAAGGAGACAAACGTCCTGGCATTCTGCAAATGTCTCCCACTTGATATGAGAGTGTTTTACCTGGAGGGAGTTGGGAGTCGGCTGGGGTTTATTGGAAAACTCCTCGGTGGGATGACCGGAGTGGGCGGGCGGTTTCGGATCAGCAGAGCGATGGAGCAACTGAATCAGTTCTTTGCCGAAGGGGACCGAACGATCGACATTATTGGATTTAGTCGAGGGGCGGCCCTTGCCCTGCACTTTGCCAACCAAGTGCAGGAGGAGAAGTCAGGGGCTGAAATCCGCTTCATCGGTCTTTGGGACGTCGTTGGATGCTTCGGCCTTCCAGGAAATGATCTGAATATTGGATGGGACCTCACCCTGCCTGACAATGTGAGAAAATGTTACCACGCGATGGCGCTTGATGAGCGGCGCGGGAACTTTTGTCCGACCCGAGTGAAACCTCGGAAGGGGGGAATGATCGGAGATCGCCTCCAGGAAGTGTGGTTCCGTGGGGTTCATTCAGATATTGGTGGTGGACAATGTCCTGGTCTCGGAAACATTGCCCTCTGTTGGATGCTCCGGCGGGCCAAGGAAGCGGGTCTTCCTGTCGTCGAGGACAAGTTGAAACAACATGAGCTCTTGTGTGATCCGGATGCCGTAGTTTCTAAGAGCTTCGATCCAATAAAAGATCCACAGCGAACGATCAATCCAGGCGATTTCGTGCATGAGTCGGTCACAGCACGAGGGCAATTAGGAGGAAGAATGCACAATGACCCGTCCTGCGGCGTCGTCATCGCTCACGGTAGGATGAGTGATTCTACTTATACTGTGACTCAGCAAAAGGCTTCGCGAGGCAGGTCAATCGATGAGAGGATGATGGCACTGAACCAGGAGGGCGCATGATTCTTACGACGACCAACGGTCTCGAAGGGAAGAAAGCGGTGAAGTATCTCGGATTGGTATCCGGTGACGCGATTCTAGGCGCGAACGTATTCGGGATTTTTTCGCGTCGATCAGGGATATCGTCGGTGGTCGCTCGGCGGCCTACGAAAGGAACTCCGGAAGGCCAAGCATATCGCGCTCGAAGAAATGCAGGAGCAAGCGAAGAACTTGGGTGCCAATGCAATCGTCGGCATCGACATTGATTATGAAACCATCGGCACCAACAGCAGCATGTTGATGGTCAGCGCCAATGGAACGGCGGTGGTGATTGAGTAAGGCAGGAAGCCTCACCCTATCGCAACACTAGTTTCAGCAGCCCGATGCATCCCATATAGAGGGCAAGCGCCCCGGCCATCGCCGGCCAGAAGCCGAGGCGGGGGATGCCCATAATCATGGCGACAACATAGATGGTCCAGGGCGGGACAAACCACAACAAACTCTTGGCATAGTCAACCGTTGTTGTCCCACCACCGTTTGCATAGAGCAGGATAAAGGTCACGCCGGTGATGGCGGGGAAAGTACTGGCCATGGCGGCCAGGAACGATTTACCTTGTGAGCCAAGATAGGTGGAGAAGCTCACGATCGAACCGCCTAACAGAAAATAGAGCACATACTTACTGAGATCGTTCATCCATTACCTCCTTCCTCGTTTCCGTGAAACACCTCCATCGCTTCTCGCTCCAGCGTCTCGCCCTGACCGGTGTAGCGCGGTGAAAAATGAAACACCACGAGGTCGCGAACCCGAGCCTTGCGCGCCATGAGCCCGGCTTGCCTGGCTGTCAAATGATAGCGGTCGTGGGCCTTCTCTGCATCACAATCCAGATAAGGCGACTCACAATAAAAGACATCTGCGCTTTGGGCAAGGGCGACAATCTTGGCTTCGTTCTCCTCGTCATAGCGCGCGTCGACGACGTAGGCGATCTTCTGTCCTCGAAGATCGTCAAGAACCGTTCTTTCACTTCTCCCAGTATAAATTCCTGCTCTTCGCGCCGATGCTCGTCATAGAGCGCCCCTGTGAACGGAAATCGTTCGGTTTGCCTTGCCAAATATGCTGTTTCACGTCCTTGAGCCACGAGCCGACCGTCAGCCCCGCCTCGTGGAGTTTCTGTTTATTCACGTTGATGTAGGAATCGCTCCTCCAAGCGAATAGGCAAACGAGGGAATGCGATGATTCAAGGCGACCGCGCTCGACAGTAAACATCGGATCGTTCCAGCACCGTGAATTGGCCCGTGACCGGTTCCGGACGAGTGGGGCGAAAACGTTGCTCCTCCGGATGGCGGAAACCATCACTTGCGCGGAAAACTGTCCGTCGGCATCTCCCTTAGGGTGAAACTCCTCGGACGTCGAGGTTGTCAGTGGATAGCCATCAACCAAATTCCATGTATAGCCCTGCAATTTGCCATGGACATTGTCAATTAATCCCGGAGGGCCAACAGTCTGAGCGTCTTGCCCCCCCCAACGCGACGCGAAGGACGGCATCGAATCCGATGAAGTGGTCCACGTGCGTATGGGAAATGAAAATCTCGTCGGCCCTGCAGCAGTCTCGTCGGTCCGAGCCCTTCATTGTGACCAAGATCAAAAGCAGTGCCCGCTTGGACCAGCGGACCTCCACATAGACTGCCGGGATCCCCGAAGACACGTCATTCACCAGATAACCGGAGAAGGATGGGTTCATGGAATCGCTCCATACCGACAACAACGAATCACGGGTCGGCCAATCGCCGCTTTTACGGCACAATACATCACCATCACTTCGACCGCGTGAGCGACGATCGTAATCCATACAGGTTTCTGGTCTTCGGAACCAGATACCTCCCCAGATGAGACCATCCCACAGAGCGATCCAGTGAAGATGCCGGAACGTATTCACCATGAATGGATCGAACGCAAACGTGAGCGTGCTAATCCCAACGGCAGTGGTGACCAGCGTCGGCTCGAATAGCTGTCCGACACCAACTGCGATTCGATTCGGCAATCGCCCCAGATAAAGCCGCGAAAATTGACCTCGACGAAGAGTGCAATGCCGCAGATGAACCACGGAATCATGAGAAGACCGGAAGCTGGGCGTGAGGTGTTTGCATTCAGGAAGGTAATATCATAGCCGAGAGATGGGACTACCCGAGCAGGATAACGAAGGTGTTCAGACACGCCAGCAACAGTCCTGTGATCATCCCCCATTTAGGCCCGTACGGACCTTCCGCTTGGCCGCAGCCCAATTGAACGGGGACCTCGAGTCGTACGCGAAGCCCAAAAGCCAACGCCATATAGGCAAGAAGGTCTGCGGTGCGAATTGAACGAGAAGCTGTTCTCGGAGTGGAGCGGGAAGCGCATAGAACCGAACGTCGTGGCAATGGGAAGCAGCGGCAGCGTTGCCCCCGTATCTGACCGTGTCCGAGTCGGACCGCATGCGATCCGGGCCCGGAAACCATGAGGACACGTCATGAAAGTTCGAGATGATAGCGGTCCAGCGTGGTGGCCTTATGCCGCGCGAGATTGGACAGCGACTTGTTGTAATCGAGGGTGGCGCGCAGCTCGTTGCCTTGTGCAGTCGCCAGGTCGCGTTGGAAATCCAGGACGAAACGAGTCGTGCTGAGCCCAACCTTCAACCGTTCCTGCTCGGCCTGCAACTGTTTCTCCGCCATGATGCGGGCCGATCGGGTGGTCTCGATTCGTTTAAAGTCGGTCTGCACCCGGCGTACCGCTTCGCGCACGCCGACGATGATTTGCTGGCGCACGCTGGTGAGCGAGGCTTCGGCATTTTGGACATCCAGTTGTCGTTTGTTGTACGTACTGACGGCCGAGCGGTTGCCGAGCGGATAACTGAGCACCAGCCCCGCGCCATAGTTGTAAAAGTCACCGCTGAAATTTCTGCTGAAGGCCTGACCGTAGTCGCTCCCTAGTCCGGCGAGCCCGATCGTGCCTTGAAACGAAAGGGTCGGCAGCAACTGATTGCGGGCGAATTGCTTATTCAGTTCGCCCGACTCGACATTTTTCTTCGCCTGGACGATTTCCGGCCGTTGTTCGATCGCCGTATCGATGGCTTCCTGCAGGCTGATGGGGTTCGAGGACCGTGACGGGGGCATCGGCTGGGGTGAGGCGGAGGTCTTGGCGCAGGTCTTCTTCGGCCGGATTCAAGAGACGGCGCAGTTGATCTTCCTGGTCGTCGAATCGCCTTTTCCGCAACTAAAGTCTGCTCCACCCGGGATGCGACCGCCGCCTCGGCTTGCAGGACGTCGACGATCGACATGACGCCGGCCTTTCGCCTTGGCGCGATTACGCCAACAGTTCTTCGGCGGCCTTCATGGCGGCTTGCGCCACTTTCAAATTCTCATTCGCGAATACCAGTTCCCAGTAGGTTTGTTCCACCGTGGCGATGACGGTCAGTACGCGGTCTCGAAAGACATGCTGTTCGACCTCGGCATTATTCTGCGCGACCTTGATGAAGGTCCGGTTGATTTCGATCCCGGCGTTCTTCAGCAATGGCTGGGTCAACGTCAATGCGAGGCCGCCGGTCCAGGACGGATTGAACAAAAATCCTCTGGCGACATTCGCGTTCACGTTGGTTCGAGCCGGGCTATAATTCATATCGAAATTTCCGCCCGTGATGAGGTTGGTCTGGGCATCGAACGTAAACGATTCACTGCGTTGATCAAAGGGCGTGATCTGATTCAGCAAATTTCCCGTTCCCCCGAACACGGGTCGATTGAGCGGGTTCACCGTCCGGGCATATTGCCCGTTGAGGCTCACGTTGGGATCGAACTTGGAGTATTCGATGATGATGTCTGCCAACCGGCTTTCCTTATTGTGACGGCTGATACTGATGTCGAGATTGTTCTGCAAGGCGCGAACCGCCGCATCGGCGAGCGACACGGTTTCACGCCGCTCCGAAGAGATCCGTTGGGTCACATCGAGGCCCCAACTAACGGGTGGAGACAAGATGGTCCACAAGCCTGCGATCACGATGGTTGCAAGACGGTGATAAGTTGAGGAACTGCGATTCATAATTTCCTCCTTGATCCACAATTCGAGCGAGTGCATACTAATACTATAGTCTGTCTGGTGAATCGTGTCATGAACATTAAAATGAGTGGTTATCTTATCGATAAAGTCGTCACTGATTCTCAACGTGTGAGTATCGTCGCTGTTCTCCTGCATACGCTGGCATTTGCGACGCTCAGCACCAGCCCATGTGCCTTTGCGCAGAATGCGTCGGCGGCATCGGGTAGCATCGAGCGTCCGATCGTTTGCCGGCGGGGTTGCTCCGCTGTTCACGTTTCCTGGGGGCAGTTTGTACATCGACAACCAGGGAACGCAAGGATTTCTCTACACACCGGGACGGAACTTTGAATCCTATAACTTTCGCAATCCGACGACGGGTCAAGCTTGGAGCGGCGCCGTGATGACGTTCGGTCCGCAACTGACCATTGGGCTTATCCAGGGGGCAAATCAGGTAGGAAACTCAACTGTTCTTCCGGGGCCACCACCTCAAACGTCTCCCTTGCCTCCGATCGAGTCGGGCATCCTCAACGAGATTCCCTAAATCACTGAGCGAAACGGCTCTTCGCTTGAATCCTCGTAGATATGTAGAGACTCGATGTCCTGGAGCAGTCTACTCCTTTCATTCACTCGCAATACGTCACGGTTGATAGGCAAGGTGCCACGCCACGGCTAACACGTACCGGGCCACGGTTTGTAAGATTTCGGGATCGATTGTCTCGGCGGTGTCGCTTGGTTGATGAAAGTGCGGATGTACCCCCCCGCTCACCACCGTGACTGTCGGCACACCGGCCTCCTTGAACGGTACATGATCTCCTCCCGGGAAGAATCCATAGAGATCCAGTTTCTCATGAATGCCGGCGGTTTTCCCTACCTCTTGTAGGACCTCCTTCTCTAATCCTGTCACGCCAACGGTGAGCCGCCCGTTTCCAACCCCAGCATGGTCGATGTTAATCATGGCTTTCGTCGAATTGAGTGGAACAACAGGCCGCGACGTATAAAGATGCGAACCAAGCAGATCGCGCTCCTCACCGCTAAAGGAGACGAAGAGGATGGTCCGGGAGGGACGTGGCTCAGCTTTGCTGAGAGCACGAGCCACTTCCAAGATCACTGCAGTTCCGGAGGCATTGTCATCTGCGCCGGGAAAGAGTATTCCGCCTGGTTGACCGAAGTGGTCTCGATGGGCTCCGATGATTACTGTCTCTGCTCCGGTTCCGGGAACCATCCCTACCACATTGACTAAAATTCCGTCCTCCGTGGTCGTCTTCCAGTGGAGCGATGCAAACCGATCCGTCTGTGTTGCTTGTGATGACGATGCTTGGTTCAGGCGCTCTTGAAGGACACGCAGGCGATCGGAACTCTTTCCATCCGGCTCCATGAGAAGATCTCGAGCGAGCGTTGTGCTGATCCATGCGCCTGGAATAGCCTGATCAAGAGGTAATTGCCCATAGAAAGCGGTGGGGTTCCCCGTGACGCCCCTCCGAACCTCATATGGGTGGAGAATCGGTCCGGTCGCCGTGAGATAGCCTATCGCGCCGTGATCTCGCGCGAATCGAACTTTGTCTGCATGGCTAATGGAACCTCGGTAATGTTCCGGCTTGCCGCGTAGAAGCAACACGATGCAATTGTTCACGTCGACACCGGCATAGTCATCAATGCCTTGGGCAGGATCAACGACGCCGTATCCGACGAAGACGATTTGGGCTTGGAGATCTGCGGAGGGCGAATCGAAGACGGGAAAATAGTCTGAGCCAAGAGTTTTGGTGGCCAAGTGATCTATCGGACCGACTCGTAAGCCTGGATCCGGCGCTATCAAAGGAGTGGGTATCAGGGTGGCCATCATACCCAATGAAGCGCCATCCTTTCCCGTCAAGGAAGGTATTATTCGTGAGCCATTGCGAATCCTCGGCAAACGTAATTCGGCTGAGAAAAATTCTTGCGCCACCCATCGCGCTGATTCGAGATCCGCTTTCGTGCCGCTTTGCCGTCCATTGAATGCGGGACTGCTGAGCGTTCGGATATCGGCAAGCATTCGTTCTGTGGAGAGCGAATCGATGGCTGTCTGAAGGGCTGTCTCAGGCGGTTGAGCCAGACTTAGTGTAGGTGGGGGAAGAAGGACGGCGGCAGCGAGGGCCATGATGCAACGGGCCATGGAATTGCGGGGGAAACAGATAAAGCTCATCGTGATACCTGATCACATCAAGTTTGCATTCAGATGCGGGATCATAGCATGGGGAAAAGCAGGTTGCAGAGCTGCATTGAGCCCAGGTACTATTCGGCGGGCGGTAGGTGGCGGTGGCATGTTCGGACAATGTGAGGAGCGATTGACGCTCTTTCTGGAGTAGCGGAGTGAGTATGGCTGGTGGTGAATCGGGAAAAGGACTGTACGATCATTTGTACCGGCGATTTTTCGAGCAACGTGACAGCCATGACGGCTATTCGTTTCAGCAGGCTCCCGGCGGCAGTGCCCCGAACGCCTGTGGTGACGTTCGGCGAGAAACTGCGTTGGTGGACTTGGGATCGATGGCAACGACGGAAGAAAATCCTCGCCGATCGAGATCGTCTGCAGCGAGAGATCCTTCAAATGAAGAAATCAGGAAACTCATAGTCGTGCGCGCACTGTCTGTGAAATATCGGACCGGTTTCGTCATCAGGCGATCCCGGACCGGGTTCGTCGCTTTCTTGCTGGCCTGCCTGGGTCTCGTAATGGGGTACAGTCCTAGTTACGGAGTTCAGAAGGAAACACAGGAAGAAAAGGCTGTCAATCTGCAGAAGCAAGCGACGGGTGGACTTTTCCAAAGGTGGACCTTCGACCTGGATCAGTACAACACTCAGCCCAGCAGCTTCGTCAAGGGTATATCTACCGACGAGCCGCTTGCAGATTGGGCCGTACAGGATCATGCCACGGCGCCTTCTCCACCAAACGTCATCGCGGGCTCATCCACTTGTACGCAACTCTGTTACCAGATGTTACTGGTCAAAGGATTGGAGTATGAGTATCCGGATCTCAGCGTTCGCTTTCATGCGCAGGAAGGAACGACCGGGCTCGGAGGCATGGTGTTTGGCGTGCGAGATACGAGCAATTTTTACGCGGCGGTCATCGATCCGATCGGTCAAAAGGTGCAGCTTGTTCGCATCTCGAATGGAAACGAATTACTCCTCGCGCAGGCGTCGATTAGTCTGAAAAAGGTTGACTGGCATTCGCTCAGGGTGCAACGAAACACCATCATCAGCAAAGATTTTATTGAAGTGTTTGCGGACGGAGTGCTTGTCATTTCCGTTGAAGATCAAGCCTTGGGATTGGGGCAGATTGGGCTGGTCGTTCGAGGAACATCCACCGTGTTATTCGATAGCTTCCATGCCGTTCCTCTCTTTTCCCACCGACCGCTTTCCTCGCCGCCGGCCTATTAATGGTGGGCTCACCAGCGAGGCGATTTGACCTCAAACTTGCCTTTTCTCGCCGATCTGGAGTAGCATAGATGGACCGGTATGCGAAAGGCCTGGCAAGACCGGTGCTGAAAGTGACAAGGCCTGAGATGGATGTTGTGTTGGGCCAGCCCGGGAATCTGATCGGAAGCCAGAGCTAAGCCGCCGCTGTGTTAACGTCTTCGGCCCATTCCTTCCCCGTTGTTTTCTCGAGTCCAAGACAACATCATTGTGTCAAAGGAGGAATCAGATGGGTGCGAAGATCTATGTCGGAGGATTGCCTTATTCAACGACTGAGCAACAGCTAAGCGATCTGTTTGCGGCGCATGGGGCCGTGGCCTCAGCGCGGATTATTACGGACAAGTTCACGGGGCAGTCTCACAGGGTTTGGATTTGTCGAGATGTCGTCCGATGCCGAAGCGCAAGCGGCGATTACCGCCCTGAACGGTACACCACTCGGTGGGCGTACGTTAACGGTGAACGAAGCTCGTCCTCAGGAGCCCCGTTCTGGTGGAGGAGGGCATGGAGGATTCGGAGGCGGTCGCGGGTAACCTCAGATCTGTTCCGCTGCGATGAGGGCTGCCGGAATTTCCGGCGGCCCTTTTTTCTTTTTGGATCGCGACGCCAGGAGTCATCGATGTCCATCCGGATTTCCGTTCATCTTGTTTCACCGGGAGAGGATTGTGCCACCCTTTAAGTTAGAGGCTCCCTTTAAAGCCTGCGGAGATCAGCCGGAAGCCATTGCAAGGTTGACCGCCGGGGTGCAATCCGGGAAGAAACATCAAGTCCTGCTCGGAGTGACGGGATCCGGCAAGACTTTCACGATGGCAAATCTCATCGAACGTGTCCAGAAACCGACGCTCGTGCTGGTTCACAACAAGACGTTGGCAGGCCAACTCTATCAAGAGTTCAAGCAGTTCTTCCCCCACAACGCCGTCGAATACTTCGTGAGCTATTACGACTATTATCAACCGGAGGCCTATATCCCGCAGAGTGACACGTATATCGCGAAGGATGCCTCGATCAACGATGTCATTGATCAGATGCGCCACTCCGCCACGACCGAGCTGTTGCAGCGAAACGACGTGCTGATCGTCTCCTCGGTGTCCTGTATCTATGGGCTGGGTTCACCGGAGGTCTACCACGACATGCTCATTTATTTGGAGGAAGGCGTCGAAACGAGGCGAGAAAAGATCTTATCGAAACTGATTGAGATTCAATACGAGCGCAATGATGTGGATTTTCATCGGGGAACGTTCCGAGCACGTGGGGACGTGATCGAGATTTTTCCTGCCTCGTCTGAGGCCAAGTCGGTGCGCATCGAGTTGTTCGGAGACGTGGTGGATGCCATTCATGAGATCGATCCACTCACCGGAAAATCACTGGCCAAGCTTCCCAAGATCGCGATCTATCCGAATACCCATTACCTCATTGCTCCAGATCGCTATGAGCGGGCCATTACCGGCATTGAGGAGGAATTGGAGGAACGCTTGGCCTTGTTCAGGAAGACAGGTCGGCTGCTGGAGGCCCAACGGCTTGAGCAGCGCACCAAGTTCGATCTGGAGATGATTCGGGCCATGGGGTATTGTCATGGGATTGAAAATTACTCGCGTCATCTCAGTGGGCGAAGGTCGGGTGAGCCGCCTCCCACATTGTTGGATTACTTTCCGAATGATTTTCTGCTGATCGTCGATGAGTCTCACGCGTCTGTTCCACAAGTCGGCGGGATGTATGAGGGAGATTACTCCAGGAAACGGACGTTGGTGGAGTACGGATTTCGACTTCCGTCGGCGGTCGACAACCGTCCATTGAAGTTTTCAGAATTCGAGAGCTGTCTCAATCAAGCGGTGTATGTGTCCGCAACACCCGGTCGCTACGAGCTGGAGCATGCCGGCCGTGATGTAGTTGAGCAGATCGTGCGCCCGACTGGTCTGATGGACCCGCGAATCGATGTCGTGCCGGCCAAGGGGCAGGTGGACCACCTGCTTGGCCAGGTGCGTGCAGAAGTGGGCAAGAGAGGGCGAGTCCTGGTTACGACGTTAACGAAACGTATGGCGGAAGATTTGACCGAGTATTATCACGACCTGGGAATTAAAGTGCGGTATCTGCATTCCGACATCAAAACCCTTGAGCGAGCCGAGATCGTCCGCGACCTCCGGCGCGGGACGTTTGACGTGCTGGTCGGAATCAATTTATTACGCGAAGGGCTCGATCTCCCCGAAGTGAGTCTGGTGGCCATTCTCGATGCCGATAAGGAAGGCTATCTGCGTTCGTACCGCGCGTTGATTCAAACGGCCGGGCGAGCCGCGCGAAATCTCGAAGGGCGGGTCATTTTTTACGGTGATGTTGTGACGGATTCGATGAAACAGGCGATCGAAGAAACGAACCGCCGCCGCGGGATCCAAGCCGAGTATAACCACGTCCATGGGATTACTCCGGTCGGTATTACGAAGAGCATTCCTTCTCTTGAGTATGCGGTGGGTGACATGGATTATGTCCGGTTGGATCTCGCAGCCGAATCGATCGAGCCATACGGGAGTTCGGAATCAACGGATCAGCTTGTCGAACGACTGGAGTCGGAAATGAAAGCCGCCGCCAAAGAGCTGGCCTTTGAGCGGGCCGCAGAGCTGCGCAATCAAATTCGATCGCTCCGGCTTCAAGCGTTGAACGGGAAGTCCTAAACGTGTTTGTAAAGGTAGATCCCGATGAACATCCCGAGGATGCTCAGAATGTTCACTTTAATGTTGAATCCAAAGACAAGTTTGATCAGGACAAGGTTAATGGTGAGCGGTGGGTCGATACCAGGGCTATAATTCGTTGCGAAGATGCTTTGAATGGTGCCTTGAGGTGCCATGGCGTGGAGAACCTCTCCGAGTATCCCGCCAAGGAGCCCTCCAATCAGCACGAAGATGAGCAAAACCCAGGGCGATTTTCTCACGCGGTCACTCTTCTTTCTTTATGAGTTTCCGTACAGAGGTTCTTTGTGGCTGGAAGGCACCATATCCGAAGGTTTTCGGCATGTCAATAAAACTACTGACATGCGATGACCTTGACTTGCCTTGGCTGGTTCGATACACTCCCCGATGCTCTTTTTCAAGGTTTTTCGAGGCGATCGGAGGTCTTGTGCAAGGCTTCGATGGCCTCTTTCTTTGTGGTGATACGGTATCATGCTCGATGCGCTGAGCGACAAGTTTGAGAAAATTCTGAAGAAACTCCGAGGGCAGGGTGTGCTCACGGAGCAGAATATCACGGAAGCACTGAAAGATGTGCGGTTTGCGCTTCTTGAAGCAGAACGTCAACTTTAAAATCGTCAAAGAGTTCATCGATCGTGTCCGTCAAAAGGCCGTCGGCCAGGAAGTTCTGCAGAGTCTGACCCCCGGTCATCAGGTCGTCAAAGTCGTCTGGGATGAACTCCGTGCGATGATGGGGCATGAGCGAGCGGGAATTGCCCTGAGCTCAAAGCCACCAACGATTCTGATGATGGTTGGATTACAAGGAGCCGGAAAGACCACGGCCAGCGGCAAGCTTGCGCGTCTGTTTAAGAATCAAGGCAAGCGAGTGCTTTTGGTGGCTGCCGACCCGCGTCGTCCGGCGGCCGGTGAGCAACTGAGCGCCCTTGGTCTGGACATTGGAGTGGAGGTTCATCGTGCGGATCACGCTCAGGCTTCTCAAGCGGATGTGGTACGTATCTGCCGCGCGGGGGTAGAGCGAGGGCGCGATCAGGGTTTTGATCTTATCATCCTGGATACCGGTGGCCGATTGCATATCGACGACGAGTTAATGAACGAACTTGTCGCCGTGAAAACGGCCGTGTCTCCTCATGAGGTGTTGTTGGTGGCCGATGCGATGACCGGACAGGATGCGGTCACTATGGCCGGGCAGTTCGATCAAAAGGTCGGGTTGACCGGTATTATCCTGACCAAGGTCGAAGGGGACGCACGCGGGGGCGCGGTCTTGTCGATTCGGGCTGCAACCGGCAAACCCATCAAGTTTCTTGGTGTCGGAGAAAAGCTGGATGCACTGGAGCCGTTTCATCCGGACCGGATGGCTTCCCGTATTCTGGGGATGGGCGACGTGCTGTCGCTCATTGAGAAAGCCCAAGAAAGCATCACTCGTGAGCAGGCTGAGGAAGCTCAGAAGCGGTTCACCAGCAATACCTTCACCCTGGAAGATTTTCGGACTCAGCTCGGCCAGATGAACCGCATGGGCTCGTTGGAGCAGATTCTTGGCATGCTCCCGGGTGGGCAAAAACTCAAGCAAGCGATCGAAGGCGACAAGCCGGAGCGAGAGATCGGCCGTGTGGTTGCGGTGATCGATTCGATGACCCTGCGGGAACGCCGCGATCATACGATCATCAATGGAAGCCGAAAGAAACGGATCGCCCGTGGCAGCGGCGCGACGGTGCAGGATGTGAATCGCCTCATCAAACAGTTCTTGTCGGCTAAGAAGTTGGCAAAGGCGATGACCGGTGCGGGAGGGCGTCGACAGCTCGCCCAACTCATGCGATCTCGATAAGCGATCATCGATGGTGAGAATTCAGCGTAAAAGGAGGACAGTTGTGGCTGTACATTTGAGACTGGCTCGAACGGGAAGACACAAACGACCGATGTATCGGGTGGTGGCTGCTGATTCACGAAAAGCGCGCGACGGACGGTTCCTGGAGATCCTTGGAATTTTTGATCCGTTGAAAGAAGCCGGTGTGCCGGAGTTGAAGCAGGAGCGTGTGCTGACTTGGCTGAGGCACGGCGCTCAACCTACGGTGACCGTGCGAACGTTGTTGCGCAGGGCAGGGGTCTGGAAGCAGTTTGAGGCTGAAAAAGCTGCGCAGAAACAAGCGCCTGCAAAATCCTGACTCGTGTGATGGTGAGTCCGTTGGAAACCGTGACAGTGGGACGGATCGAGCGGCCCTTTGGCGTCAAGGGGGAAGTGAAGGTCCGACCACTGTCCGATGTCCCGGGCCGATTTGAAGGGTTGAGGGCGGTGAGTCTCCTCGCAAGGAACGGACAGACTCTTGAGACCAGCGTCACCCACGTGAGGCGGGTGGGAGCTGGATTTATTCTTGGATTGACCGGTTTGACCACCCCGGAGGACGCGAGTCTCTGGCGGGGCGGGTTCATTCAGACAATTCGCGGGTCCGTGCCCAAGTTGCCGGATGGGCAGTACTATGAGTGTGATCTGGTCGGTCTTGCCGTCTCCACCGAGGATGGGCGGCCGATTGGTGTGCTGGAGGAGATTTGGGACTTGCCGGGAAATCCCCTGTTCGTTGTTCGCCAGGGGGCCAAAGAGATCTTGATCCCCGCAGCGAAAGAACTGGTTGGTACCGTCGACCTGATAGCTCGAAAAATGACCGTCCGGTTGATCGACGGATTGGGTGAGTAGCATGTTGCGGTTTGAGGTTCTGACACTGTTCCCCGGCATGTTCGTTCCGGTCTTGGCTCACAGCATGCTCAAACGAGGCCAAGAAAAGGGGCTTCTCACCGTGAAGGTGCACAATTTGCGGGACTTCACGGCGGATCGCCACAAAGTAGTCGATGATATGCCGTATGGAGGTGGAGCGGGCATGGTCATGAAGGCTGAGCCGATCCTTCTTGCGGTTGCAGCGCTTCGGAATGAAGCGCAGGCAAACGGTGAAGACATTCGGGTGATGTTTCCAACTCCTCACGGGCGGCCTTTTACACAAGACCATGCACAGCAGTTGGCGGGTGAGCGTCGCCGAATCGTCATTCTATGCGGGCATTATGAGGGAGTGGATGAGCGTGTCCGTCTGACATTAGCTCCGGAGGAAGTCTCCCTCGGAGATTATGTGTTGACCGGAGGCGAATTGCCGGCGCTTGTATTGATCGATGCAGCAGCCAGACTTGTTCCCGGCGTCTTGGGCGACCCCAGTTCTGTCTTGGAAGAGTCGTTTGCCGACACGTTGTTGGAGTACCCGCAGTACACGAGGCCGGCAGAAATTGGAGGAATCGGTGTGCCTGATGTCTTGCTCTCGGGTCATCACGAGGCCATTCGGTTGTGGCGCCGAAAACAAGCGTTGCGCAGCACGTATTTGCGACGCCCCGATCTTCTGAAAGATCGAATGTTTACGAAGGAGGATCAACAGTTGTTGGATGAATTGATGAGCGAAGGTCTTTTGACGACCCCGACATCACGCCGGGAGGAGGGTTAAGTCCATGAATCAATTAGAGCGAATTCAGCGGTCGTTGACGAAGAAATCAATGCCAAGCTTTGAGATCGGGGATACCGTCAGGGTCCACGTCAAAGTCGTCGAAGGTGAGAAGGAGCGTATTCAGGTCTATGAAGGAACCGTGATCGCGCGCAAGGGGAGTTTGAATACTGAAACGTTTACGGTTCGAAAACTTTCGTACGGGGTCGGGGTTGAACGGATTTTCCCGGTACATTCTCCGATCGTCTCCAAAGTTGATGTGGTTCGGCAGGGGCGCGTTCGGCGCGCGAAGCTACTACTATCTGCGCGGTAAAAAGGGGAGGTTCGCGAAAGTTGAAGAGCGCGAGTTTGTCGGAGAGAGCAAACCGCCGGCACAACCGACGGCTTCTGAGAAGGAGGCTGTGACGACCTAGACCGCTTCCGCGTATGTGTTCCCTCACGGCAATGCGATGGCGCGATCGGTGAAGGGATGTTCAATGGGACCCACCGAAGAGTTCGAGCGGGCGGCCCGACTGTGTGGGTATCGTCGTATTGCCGGTATCGATGAGGCCGGACGCGGACCGTTAGCCGGTCCGGTCGTCGCTGCCGCTGTCGTCTTACCGACCCGATGTCGACTCTCAGGGGTCGATGATTCCAAACAGCTTTCTGAAGGGCAGCGAGCCCGATTATATGCCTTGGTTCTTGAGCAAGCCGTGGGAATGGGAGTTGGATCGGCGGACGTCGGTGAGATCGATCGGCTCAATATTCTCGAAGCGACCCGGCTAGCGATGCGGCGAGCCATCGATCAGCTGGCTCCTCCTCCTGATTATCTACTCATTGATGCCGTGACTCTTCCTGGAATCAGAATTTCCGTACGGCCCATCATTAAGGGAGACTCCCTTTCCCTCTCGATTGCGGCTGCCTCCATCATCGCCAAAGTCACGAGAGATCGTCTTATGGCGAAGTACCATGACATGTTTCCTGAATACGATTTTCTCTCGCATAAGGGGTATGGTACGACAGGACATCTGCAGCGATTGGCGCGTCATGGCCCGTGCCCCATTCATCGTCGAACATTCATGCCAGTGCATGAAGTGATCCTCGCCGCGAAGAGGGAATCGGCCGGACGGATGCTCTCTACATTGTTCGAACAGTAAGCGCATGGCCACTTCCGACCCGCGCCATCAGTTCGGCCAGGCCAGCGAAATGCAGGCCGAACAGTTCCTGTTGGCCAAGGGCTACCGAATTCTCGATCGCAACGTACGGACTCCTCTCGGCGAATTGGACCTGGTGGCAGAAGACCAGGGTGTTGTGGTCTTTGTCGAAGTCAAGAGCAGGACCACGGAAGCCTTCGGCGGTGCTCTGCTGGCGGTGAATCATCGCAAGCGCATAAAGCTGACGAAGCTGGCCGCGCAGTATTTAGCCCAACGGCATTGGTCCGATAAGGCCTGCCGATTCGATGTGGTGTTGGTCCAGGGGAGACCTTTCGAGCAGGGACAGATCGAACATCTCCAGAACGCGTTTGCACGTTCGACGAACGGGGAAGGTTCTAGATTTCCATGGATGCCATCATTCAACTCATCCACGTGTCCAAATGGCATGATCGAAAAGCGGCGCTGTCCGATGTCACGCTCGAGATCGAAAAGGGCGAGTTTGTCCTTCTCATGGGATCGAGCGGGGCCGGGAAGTCTACGCTGCTGCGCATGTTGATCGGTGAGGAGCAGCCGGATGAAGGACAGATTTTCGTTCATGGCAGGAATGTGACGAAGCTCAGACCGGCCGAGATTCCCTCTCTACGGCGGAAAGTCGGCGCGGTGTTTCAAGACTTTCGCCTCTTGGCGAAGAAATCCGTCTTCGACAATGTGGCGCTTCCATTGATCGTTCAAGGTGTCTCCGAGAAAGATATCCGTCGTAAAGTCACGGAGGCATTGCGCGCGGTCGATGTCGATCACAAAAAAGATCAGTTGCCGAACAGTCTCTCCACGGGAGAGCAGCAGCGTGTGTGCATCGCACGGGCGATCGTCAATGGGCCGGTGGTGCTCCTGGCCGACGAACCAACGGGCAATCTTGATCCGGAACGCACAAGAGAGATCATGGAGTTGTTCAAATTGATCAATGCCCGCGGGACGACCGTGATTGTCGCGACGCACGATCCCCATGTTTTAAATCACATGAATCGGCGGGTGATTACCCTGGTGCAAGGGGTGTTGTTGTCGGAGAGACGGATCCGGCAAGGGATCGGAGCATGAGACGATTGTTTTATCTCGTTCGCGAAGCGTGGGCCAACATGCGGATCAATCGCACGACGACGATCGTGGCCGTTCTGACCACGGCGTTTACCTTGGCCTGTGTCGGCATCTTTCTGTTGCTCTATGTGAATTTGCGGCACGCAGCGGGGTCGCTCCAGGAAGACGTCAAGGTCATCGTCTATTTGGAGGATCGACTTCCCAGAGAAAGGGTGCAAGAACTTGAGCGAACACTCAAGATCGATCATATGGTGGCCGAGGTGTTTTTTATTTCAAAAGAACAGGCGTTGGGAGAATTTCGAGTTCAATTCCCCAGTGAGTCTCACTTGCTGGAAGGGCTCGGCGAGAACCCTCTCCCCGCCTCGTTCGTGGTGACGCTTGCGCCGAACTTTCGGTCTCCTGACGCCATGAAAGGCTGGGTTGAACGAGTGCAAACAATGGAAGGCGTCGCCAAGGTCGACTATAATCAAGAATGGCTCAGTCTGCTGGCCGAACTGATCGGATACATCGAGCTGGCCGCGATCGGGGTTGGTCTCCTCCTCTCCGCGGCCGCGGTGACGATCATTGGGAATACGATCAGGCTCGCACTGTTGGCCAGGCGGGAGGAGATCGAAATCCTTCGCTCGATTGGAGCCACGCGCACGTTCATCCGTATCCCATATTTCCTCGAAGGAGCCGTGCTCGGAGCCTGCGGCAGCGCGCTGTCGTTGGGAATTCTCAAGGTAGCATTTGAATTGTTCCGACAGCAGATTCAATTGACAGGCCGTTTCAGCGGGATCGGAGACATGATTTCTTTTTTCCCCTTTCGGTGTGTCTGGCGCTCGTCATGGCGGGAATGGGGCTTGGCTTTGCCGGTAGCGTGGTGTCGCTTCTCCGCGTGGGGCAAGGGCGGGCATGAGAATCTCTTTCATTCTCCTCCTCTGGTGCTTTCTGGTGGAAGGAGGGGGGGGCGGTAGCGGGTGCGGCGAATGATCCGATCTCCGAGAAAATTGAGCGTGAGAGAAAGACGCTTGAGACACTGAAGGACAAGATCGAAGAGAAACGAAAACGGGTCGAGGAAGCGGAAAAAAAACGAGAATCAGTTCTGCAAGGTATCCAATCTCTGGATGAACGACTGGTGCATCATCGGCAAGATCATCATGAGATCAGCAAGAAACTGCGGCAGAAGGATCGAGAAGATCGAAGAGATGACAGACCGGCTGGGGACGATGCGAACCAGCATTGATGCGCGACGTGAAGCCATTCTTGCCCGGCTTCGCGTACAGTATATGGAAGGACGGTTTGGGCGTGTGAAGGTTCTCTTAACGGCGGACTCGTACGGCGATTTCCAGCGTCGTGGGCAATACCTCTCTGCCGTTTCGCACAAGGACTACGAATTGTTGGAGACGTTTCGAGCCGATATGGAGCGGATGGAACAGGCCGAGCGTCAGCGCGCCGAGGCCAGGGCCGTACTGGTCGCGTTCAAGCTGAACATCGAGAAGAAGCTGACCGATATTCGAGTGCTTCAGAAGGAGAAGAAGGTTTATCTGGCGAAGATCACGCATGAAAAAGATGCCTACAATCGCACGGTCGAAGAACTGCAGCGTTCCGCCTCGCGAGTGGATGGTTTGTTGCATGATTTGGAAACGCGCCGACGTGCTGGTCCGTCCACCCTCCGACGTCTTCACCCTTAATTCATGGCGTGAGAGGAACACTGCCTTGGCCGGCCGATGGAAAAGTCGTGTCGTACTTTGGGCGTCAGAAACACCCCACGTTCAATACCTATGTCCAGCGCAAAGGCATCGAAATTCGGACTGCAGAGGGAAGCTTGATCCATGCCGTCATGGCCGGAAGCGTCGTCTATGCGGACTGGTTGAAAGGATACGGACTCGTTATAATCTTAGATCACGCCAACGGGTTTTTCTCCCTGTATGCGCATGCGTCCAAGATTCTGGCCAGAGTGGGTGAACACGTTGCTGAAGGTCAACCTATCGGGGAGACAGGAGACACGGGCATGATCGGAGAAAATACTTTATACTTCGAGTTACGTGAAGGGGCCGAGCCGGTCGATCCACTCCACTGGTTGGCGAAACGATAAGATGCGCGTTGTCGGTGTCGATCGGATCGAAGCGTCCGAAAACGCTGAAAAGAAGGGATGTGAAGATTATGGAACAGATGCCGCGGCGGAAGTCTTGGGTGGTCGGACCGATGATCGCACTCGCCCTGCTCTGTGGAGTAGTCATCGGGAAAGGCTGGGAGCGAACCGGTCATGCCGGTGAGACTTATGAGGAACTCAAAACCTTCTCCGAGGTCTTGAATCAGGTTCAAAAGCACTATGTCGATGAGACAAAGCCGAAGGATCTTATTCAAGGGGCCATTCGCGGCATGCTGTCGACGCTCGATCCGCACTCAGCGTATATGACTCCGGAAATGTATAAGGAGATGCAGGTCGAAACCAGGGGAGAATTCGGTGGAGTCGGCATTCAAATCGGTGTGAAGGACAACCGACTGGCCGTGATCGCGCCGATCGAAGGCACCCCTGCGCATCGAGCCGGGATCAAAGCCGGCGATTTCATCGCTGAAAGTCAACGACGACCCCACGAAGGATTTGACGTTGATGGATGCCGTCCAGAAGATGCGCGGGCCGAAAGGCAGCAAGGTCAATCTCACCATCGTCCGGGATGGGACCACGGACCCCTTGGTGTTCACCCTCGTCCGGGATACCATCAAAATTGAAAGCGTGAAGTCGAAGGTCATCGACAATCTGGGCTATGTTCGGCTGACTCAATTTCAGGAAGCGACCGGACGCGACCTTTCCAAAGCGATCAAACAGTTCAAGGAACAGAAGGTCCAAGGAACCATTCTCGACCTGCGAAACAATCCCGGCGGCTTGCTGACTGCGGCCGTCGATGTGTCCGAGCAATTTCTTCCCAGCGGGAAGTTGGTGGTGTATACCAAAAGCCGGGAAGGAAAAAAAGACGAATGGTTCGCGAAGTCCAAGGATCAACTGGAAGACCTTCCGGTCATCGTTCTCGTCAACGAGGGATCGGCGAGTGCGTCCGAGATCGTAGCCGGGGCGCTGCAAGATTGGGGAAGGGCCGTCGTGGTTGGGGCGACCTCGTTCGGAAAAGGGTCGGTGCAGACGATCTTGGCCCTCGGTGATGGTTCGGGGCTACGCCTCACGACCGCGAAGTACTATACGCCAAAAGGTCGGTCGATCCAGTCGACCGGGATTACGCCTGATATTGTAGTAAAACTGCCGACGCCGGTGCTCGCCAAAGCATCTGACGGAAAGCCGACTGAAAAGGACACAGGAGGGGAAGGCCGTCAAACCACCGACAGGAAAAGATGCCTCACCCCCAAGTGGAAAGTCTCCCGATGAGGCCAGTCCGAAGAACGGCACATCGTCACCGGCTGAAGCGGGAAGTGAACTCTCGCTTGAGCAAGATGTCCAGCTGCAGAAGGCGGTGGAATTGCTGAAGAGTTGGAAGATATTCAAGGAACTCAAGAATTCTTAAGGTGCGTGATTTTGGATCCGTTGTCGGACAGCCTGCAACAAATGCTCCTCTGATCCGGAGAAACTTGGCAGGGTTCGAAGCAGATGAGATTGAACGAGCTGATCGAGATCGGGGAGCGTCCTGATGCCGAGTCGGAAGTACAAATAGGCCACGAGTGATTCGGAGAGACCCGGAAGAGTCGCCCAACTTCTGACCTCTGTCGGGAGCGGAGTCCGAAGCTCCTCGTAGGCACGGATGGTTCCAGTCTCAAGAAACTCTTCGATTTTTTTCGCCAAATCGGTTCCGATCCCTTCGATATCTTCAAGCGCCTGTCGTTCAGCCAGGGTCGCCACATCTTCATCGATGGCCAGCAGAGCATCCGCAGCCCGCCGGTAAGCCCGCACTCGATAAGGGTTCGCCCGTTGAGATGACAGGAGATCCGCCATCGATCGGAGGAGCTCGGCCAGTCGTTGATTGTTCTCCTTCATGCATAGGACCTTGGAGGTGTATTGTGCGATTTCCTCGGTCTTTCAGGCAAGGGGCATTTTGTTGACAAGGTGAATTCCGGTCCCATAGGATGACAGATGTGCAGGACGCCATCCACATCCACGTGAACGGGCAGGCACGGACCTGGCGCGATGGCGCTACGGTCGCCGATCTGTTGCACGACCTGAATATACAAACGGAGCGGGTAGCGGTGGAACTGAACCTCGAAATCCTCGATCGGGCGGCGTTTGGTCAACATCGGCTCCAAAACGGGGATCGGATCGAAATTCTCGGTTTTATCGGCGGCGGGCAAAGGAGTGCCTGTTGGAGTCTGCTTGGAGGAACCTACATCATGCTCCCCAAGAGGACACTATGGCGGACGATCGGCTAATTATTGCGGGGCGTGAGTTTAAGTCTCGCTTATGGGTCGGAACGGGAAAATACAAAGACTTTGTCGAGACGCAAAAGGCCATTGAAGCGTCCGGTGCCGATGTCGTGACGGTCGCGGTTCGTCGAGTGAATATCACCGATCGTTCGAAAGACAATCTGCTGGATTACATCGACCCGAAGAAATACACGATTCTGCCCAACACAGCCGGATGCTATACCGTAGAGGATGCGGTACGATATTCACGCCTGGCTCGCGCGGCCGGTGTTTCCGATTTGGTAAAGTTGGAAGTGCTCGGTGACGAGAGGACATTATTCCCGGATACGGCCGGTTTGATCGAAGCGGCCAAGATCCTCATTAAGGAAGGATTTATCGTCCTCCCGTACACGAATGATGATCCAATTGTCGCGAAGAAACTCGTGGATATCGGATGTCCGGCGGTCATGCCGTTAGCGGCGCCCATCGGATCCGGGCTCGGAATTCGTAATCCGTACAATCTGAAAATCATCATGGAAACCGTCAAGGTGCCGATCATCGTCGATGCCGGTGTCGGAACCGCGTCGGACGCCGCTTTGGCGATGGAATACGGCGCCGACGCGGTGCTCATGAATACGGCCATTGCCGGTGCGCAGGACCCGCTTGCCATGGCGGAAGCGATGAAGTATGCGGTTTATGCCGGTCGTCTGGCTTACAAGGCCGGTCGCATTCCCAAGAAACTCTACGCGACGGCGAGTAGCCCGATCGAAGGGATGCTCTAAAGTAGTTTTGAGCGCTGAGTTGTGAGTTTCGTCAACTGAGAAGAACAACGTGAACGGTCTTCACTCCTATCCCTCAATGCTCGGCAATTCAGTTTCAGCCCCCCACCGATGCCGCTGGTAGATTTTCGGTTGCTTCTGGTGACGGATCGTCACCAGATTCACGGACGTCCTCTTGCAACGGTCCTTAATGACGCAATCAAGGCCGGCGTACCGGCTATTCAGCTAAGGGAACGTGATCTGTCTACCAGCGAGTTAGTGTCGTTGGCACAAGAAATCAAAACGATGACGAACCCTGGATCTGTGTCGTTGATCGTCAACGATCGCGTCGATCTGATGATGGCGTTGAATCTGGACGGCGTGCATCTTCGATCCGACAGTCTGCCTCCTCTCTCTGTGCGCCGGCTGATCGGACCAGGTGGATTGATCGGAGTTTCCACACATTCGGTCGAAGATGTGAGACGTGCGAATCAAGGCGGTGCCGATTATGTCGTGTTTGGTCCCATCTTCGAAACTCCGTCCAAACGTCCGTTCGGACGCCCGCTTGGGCTTCATCTGCTGGCCGATGTCTGCCGCCGATCGCCCATCCCCGTGCTTGCCATCGGAGGGATCACTTGCGAACGAGTACACGACGTTCGCCGCGTCGGTGCTCACGGGGTTGCCGTGATCGGTGCGCTGTTATCTCGTGACAACATCAGCGAAGCCGTCCGAGAGTTCACACAGGCTCTGGAGATGTGATACGGCGCAGCACGGCGGGGGCGAGTCTCGCGCAGGATCGTCCGGTGGAGTTGACCACCCCTAGGTCGAGTGTTAGAATCCGATCACCAGATTATTCGCGTTTACGCTCGATGTCGCGAGCTATCCGTGTCGTCCCGATATGGCGGAAAGCAAGGGCCAGCCAAATCGACTCCGGTCCCTCCGAGATTCTGTCAAGAAGATTACGAAGCGGCTGTCCGAGGGGAATGGGGAGATGATTCACAAGAACGACGAACACGCGCGCGAGATGGACAAGCTTCGCGTTCAGATTCAGTCGATGGAGGAAGAAATCCGTCGACTCTACCAATCACGCTACCAACTCGATCAATCCAATAAGCAGAACGAAAAACTCGTGGCCACGCTGCAGGAAGCGAAGGCGCAAATCGAAGCGCTGCGTACCGAGGTGGAAAAACTGACGGCGCCGCCGTCGGCGTATGCCATTTTTTCCAGCATGAATGCGGACGGTACCGGAAATGTCTATGTGTCGGGACGGAAAATGAAGGTCAACCTTCATCCTTCGATCAAGCGCAATGAGTTGCGGAAGGGGCAAGAAGTCGTCCTAAATGAAGCGCTCAACGTGATCGAGGTCAAAGGATTCGACAGTCAGGGAGAGGTGGTTCGGCTCAAAGACGTGCTGGAAGGTGCGCGGGCATTGGTCACCCTCCATTTTGATGAGGAGAAGGTGGCCGAGCTCGGCGATCCGCTGCTCGCTGAGCGGCTCAGTGTGGGAGACCATCTGTTGTATGATCCTCGTTCCGGGTATGTTATTGAGAAGTTGCCGAAGTCCGAAGCGGAAGAGCTCGTGCTGGAAGAGGTCCCGGATGTCGACTATGAGCACATCGGAGGTCTCCAGAAGGAATTGGAGCAGGTACGCGATGCTGTCGAACTTCCGTTCCTGCATCCACAGGTGTTTTCCGAGTATAAGCTCAGCGCACCGAAAGGGGTTTTGCTCTACGGCCCACCCGGTTGCGGGAAGACCCTGATCGCCAAAGCCGTCGCCAATTCGATCGCCAAGAAATTAGGCCATCGGGCGGGCAAGGAAATTCGGAGCTACTTTCTCCATGTGAAAGGCCCCGAGTTGCTCAATAAGTATGTCGGGGAGTCTGAGCGTCAGGTCCGTGAGGTGTTTAAGAAAGCGAAAGAACGGGCAGACGACGGCCATCCGGTGATCGTGTTTTTCGATGAGATGGATGCACTCTTCAGGACCCGGGGGACGGGTATATCCTCGGATATCGAGTCGACGATCGTTCCTCAGTTTCTTTCTGAGATCGATGGGGTCGAACGATTGCGCAATGTCATCGTCATTGGGGCCAGCAACCGTCAGGACTTGATCGATCCGGCGGTGCTTCGCGCCGGTCGACTGGACGTCAAGGTCAAAGTGGGGCGACCGGATGCCACGGCTGCTCGGGACATTTTCTCGAAGTACATCTCGATGGACCTCCCATTTGCCGCCGAGGACTTGGAACGGCATGGAGGCGATCGACAAGCTCTTGTCGATCGATTGACGGCTCTGACCGTCGAGACCATGTATGCGGCCAGTGAAGAAAATAAGTTCATCGAAGTGACCTACGCCAATGGCGAAAAGGAAGTCCTGTACTTTCGGGACTTCGCCAGCGGAGCCTTGATCGAAGGGATTGTTTCGCGTGCGAAGAAATTTGCCGTGAAACGCGTAATCGCGCAGGAGGGAGCCGGACTCCGCTCGGACGATTTGATCCGCGCCATCCGCGAGGAATTCAAGGAACACGAGGATCTTCCCAATACGACCAATCCTGACGATTGGGCGAAAGTCGCCGGAAAGAAAGGCGAGAAAATCATTCATATTCGGACCATCAGTGGTGGGCCCACCGAACATCGGCAGATTGAAACCATCAGTACCGGTCACTATCTTTAACTATCCTATGTCAGATCACACTTCCACGAATCGCATGCGCGTGCTCGGCACTGAAACCGAGTTCGGCATCGCGGCAAAAGATCCATCGGCGATAGACCCTGTGTCGGGTTCATTCGCCGTGATCGGACATTACCCGAGAGTTTCGGCTCCGGGGGCTCTCTGGGATTACGAAAATGAAAATCCACTTTTAGATGCCCGGGGATTTGAAGTCGACGGCGAGCGGGAACGCCCCAATCCCGACTATAACCGGCAGCTGAACAAGGTGTTGGCGAACGGCGGACGCTTATATGTCGATGGAGCTCATCCGGAATACTCGACGCCGGAATGCTCGAACGCGAGGGAGATCGTGGCGTTCGAACGAGTCGGCGAACGCATTCTCGCGGCCTGCCTTCAGGAAATGGCTCGGGTGAGGGGAGGCGAACAGTATGTCCTGTACAAGAACAACTCCGACGGCAAGGGCAACAGCTATGGATACCACGAAAACTATTTAGTCTCGAGGTCCGTGTCGTTCGATAAGATTGCTCGGGTGTTGACGCCGTTCCTGGTCACCAGACCGATCTTCGCCGGAGCGGGAAAAGTCGGGGCTGAAAATCAGACCAGCCCGACGGAGTATCAAATCTCGCAGCGCGCCGACTTTTTCGAATGTCTCATGGACCTCAACACGATGGTCAAACGGCCGATCATCAACACGCGCGACGAGCCGCATGCCGATGTCATAAGATTTCGGAGACTCCATGTCATCACGGGCGACGCCAACATGGCGGAACTCTCCACCTATCTGAAGGTGGGAACGTTGGACATTGTCTTGGATTTGCTTGAGTCGGGAGCCGATCTGCCTCAGTTCGAATTGGACGAGCCGGTTCGTGCGTTTAAGCAGGTGTCCCGCGACCTGGATGTGAAGGAAACCGTGAAACTGGCGGGTGGAAGGCCTACCACGGCTCTGGCCATCCAGCGGGCGTACCTGAGCGCCGCCAAGACCTTTTATTCCTCGCAAGATCACAGTCCCACGACTCACGATGTGTTGCTCCGTTGGGAGGATGTGTTGAATCGTCTCGATCGCGATCCTCGGTTATTGGAGAACGTGTTGGATTGGGTCGCTAAGCGGCATCTGATCGAGTCCTACATGGAGCGTAAAGGCTGCGGATGGGATGATCCTCGAATGAAGCTGATGGATCTCCAATATCATGATGTCCGCCCGGACAAGGGATTGTTTTATACGCTTGAGCGCAGTCGCCTCATCGAGCGGATCGTCGAGGAAGACGATATTCAACGAGCGGAGCTCAACCCGCCGACGGGTACCAGGGCGTACTTTCGGGGACGTTGTGTCAGTAAGTTTGCGAAGGCGTTGTACGGCGCCAGTTGGACGTCGGTGCTGTTCGACGTCGGCAATACGACGATCAAGAAAGTGCCTCTGATGGACCCCCATCGGGGGACGCAGGCATTGACCGGAGAACTGCTCGATGCGGCCGATTCAGTTGATGCCCTGATCGAGAAACTCAAGGTTTGACGACGGTGGTTCGACGACCACGATGAAGCTGCCCTATCTTCCCGACCATGACGGCTCCAGTTTTTTTGACTTTGTCTCCACACATCATCCTGAATTGGCACTACGAAGCCACGAAATAGCGGGGGGACCAGACCAGGTGCGTACCATCGGCCCGGTCGCTGTGCCCTCGGCCACGACCGTGCTGGCGATTAAGTACCAGCAGGGTGTTGTAATTGCCGGAGACCGCCGAGCCACGGAAGGGTTTCAGATCGCGGATCGCCGAATCGAAAAAGTCTTCAAGATCGACGACTGGTCGGCCATGGCGATCGCGGGGGCCGCCGGTCCTTGCATCGAGATGGCCAAGTTATTTCAGACCGAGTTGGAGCATTACGAAAAACTGGAAGGCATGCCACTCTCCTGCGAAGGGAAGGCCAATAAGCTGGGCCAGATGGTCAAGGCCAATCTTCCGATGGTATTTCAAGGGCTGGTCGTCATGCCGTTGTACGTCGGGTATGACGTGAAACGTGGCGAGGGTCGTATCTTCAAGTACGACATCACCGGCGGGAGGTACGAAGAGTCCGATTACCATGCGATCGGTTCCGGTGGGAAGGATGCCCGCAACACCATGCGTGAGCATTTTCGGAAAAATCTTTCCGAGCCGGATGCGCTCAAGCTGGCGTTGCTGTCGCTCTACAACGCTGCGGATGATGATGTCGGTACGGGTGGGCCGGATCTTATACGAGGTATCTATCCGACCGCCAAGTATGTGACAGGCCAAGGTATTACGGATGTCGCCGATGACACCCTGAGAGCCGTGTACGATGAGATGATGACCGCACGTCGTTCAAGGGAGACGTAATCATGCCGATGCCCTATTACGTGTCCCCTGAACAGATGATGCAGGATAAGGCTGAGTATGCCAAGAAGGGGATTGCCAAAGGCCGCTCGATCATCGCGATGGAGTATAGCGACGGCATTCTGTTGACGGCGGACAATCCAAGCGCCTCGCTGCACAAGGTGTCGGAAATCTACGACAACATCGCCTTTGCGGGCGCCGGTAAGTATAGCGAGTTTGAGAACCTTCGAAAGGCAGGGATTCGCCACGCCGATCTCCGAGGATTCATGTATAGCCGGGAAGATGTCACCGGCCGCTCGCTCGCGAACGGGTATTCGCAAAGCCTGGGGACCGTGTTCAGCCAGGAAATGAAGCCGCTCGAAGTTGAAATCCTCGTGGTGCAAACCGGTGCCAATCATCACCCGAACGAAATCTATCGGATTTCGTTCGACGGCAGCATCATCGACGAGAAGAACTTTGCGGTGATCGGCGGACGGTCTGAGGCGGTGCACACCCTGTTGAAAGAAAAAAGTCCAGACCAGATTCCGCACGTGGACGCTGCGTTGAAGCTGTGTGTTGCGGCCCTAGAGCAAACGGCCAATCAAAAACTGCAGCCGGAAGGATTGGAAGTCGCGGTCTTGGATCGAACCCGTACCGGCCGAAAGTTTCGCCGCTTATCGATCACTGACGTCCGGCAGTTCCTCTCTTCCTGACCTCTGCCCTCCGTAGAGGCTTCCTTTGGTGAAGATCCGAAAAGCGGCGTATAATCTGTTAAAGGCCATTGATGATGTCTGTCGGTCCTATGAAACAACGAATATTCGGCCTCGAGAACGAATACGGCCTCATTTTTTCCCCCAACGGCCGTATCTATCTCCCCATGGAAAAAGTCCTGGGGTACATCTTTGAAGGACTGATTCCGAACAGCTGGCCCTCGAACGCGTTCTTGGTGAATGGGGCGCGGTTCTATCAAGACACCGGCTGTCACCCTGAATACTCGACTCCGGAATGCGACAACATCCTTGACCTCGTGGTCCATGATAAAGCGGGCGAGCGCTTGTTGGAAGCCTGTTTGCCTGCAGCGGAGGAACGGCTTCGAGAGGAGGGATTGTCCGGAGAAATCTATATTTTCAAGAATAACACGGATTCCCTGGGGAATACCTACGGATGCCATGAAAACTTCCTCATGCGGCGCGATGTCGATTTCTGGAAAGTCACCGAACAATTGATCCCGTTTTTCGTGACCCGGCAGGTGTTCAGCGGGGCTGGAAAAGTATTAAAAGTATCAGGCAAGCCGCAGTATTTCATCTCTCAGCGCGCGCAACATATTCACGAGAAGACGTCGTCATCGACGACGTCTTCTCGAAGCATCATCAATACTCGCGACGAGCCTCATTCGGACGCCGAACGATATCGGCGCCTCCATATCATCGTTGGGGATTCCAACATGTCGGAGTATGCCACCTATCTCAAAGTGGGGACGGCGGCGCTCGTCCTGTCGATGATCGAAGAGGGGTACACGGTTCATGGGTTGGAATTAGAGGATCCCGTCAAGGCGATCCGAGAGGTGTCGCGAGATCCGACGCTGAAGAAAAAAGTGAAGCTCGATGACGGCCGGCAGATGACCGCCATTGAAATTCAACTGGCCTATCTCAAGCGAGCCGGAGAATATCTGAACCAACAGGCTCATGAACCCATCCTCGACGATGTGTGGGAGAAATGGGAACGGATGCTTCAGCAGCTGGAAGAAGATCCGATGCAACTCACCCATCAGGTCGATTGGGTTACGAAGAAACATGTGATCCAATCCTACGTGGACAAGAGGAATTGTGGGTGGGACGACCCAAGGGTGTTCCTTCTGGATTTGCAGTTCCATGACGTGAAGCGGACGAGAGGGTTGTATTACCTGATGGAGTCTTCGAGGGCTCATCGAGCGAGTCGTCGAAGAGGAGGCGGTCCAGCGGGCGATGTCCACCCCACCGCAAACGACCAGAGCCAAGGTCCGTGGGGATTTCATTCGGTTCGCGCGGGCCAAGAATCGATCCTACACGGTGGATTGGACGTATTTGAAGCTGAACGGGTATTGGGAGGAAACCATCCTTTGTATGGACCCATTCAGTGCAGTGAATCGGCGGGTCGAGGAACTGATTTCTCAAGTGTCCGGAGGGCGGTTTTATCGATGAGGCCGACGGTGGATCTACAGTACCCGAGAGGTGTCATGTCCGCGCGGTGCCTACTGGGTATCGCCATTCTGCTCGCCGGTTATCTGCTCACTGACTTCGTTCCTGGTTCCGTACCAACTGCTCAAGGTGCCGATGGTCGGTATACCGGAAAACAGGGACAAGTTATCGTCGTCAAAGTGTTGACTGATGATGCAGCCGCCCTCGTGCAGGGGAAATTCCTGGGGCGCTCCATTAGTTTCTTTCCTGACACCCGACCCGAAGAACCGAAAGGATTTGTCGGATTGCTCGGGATAGACTTACAAGATGACCCGGGAACTCATGAGTTGACCATCGAGCTGAAGACGGATGAGCAGAGTCGCACGCTCCGCTACAGCGTAGCCGTCGTCAAAGGGAAATTTCATGTCGAGCATCTCACGCTTCCCAAAGACAAGGTCGATCTCGATGAGAAAGGCTTGACGCGCTGGAAGGCCGAGCAGGAGCAGGTGAAGGCATCGCTCGCGATGGATTCCCAGAGCAAACTCTGGCAGCCGGGCTTCGTGGAGCCGGTGAGCGGCAAACGAACCGGGATATTCGGCAGCGTGAGAATCATGAATGGTCAGGCGCGCAATCCGCACAACGGTGAAGACATCGGGGCTCCGCTCGGCACCGCCGTCGCCGCGACGAATGACGGGGTGGTGCGGCTCACCGTCGATCATATTTTCTCCGGGAAGGGCGTGTTTCTGGACCACGGGTTGGGTTTCTATTCGATGTATTTCCATCTGTCCGAAGTCCTGGTCAAGGAGGGCGATCAGGTGAAAGCCGGGCAGATCGTCGGGAAAGTAGGTGCGACGGGTTCGGGCCACCGGTCCGCATCTCCATTGGGGGGCGAAACTCAACGGCGCGCGCGTGAATCCCTATGCCTTGCTGGATTTGCCGTTTAAAGGCACAGGACAAGCGACAGCTCCTGTGCCTGTCACCCCTCCTGCTTCCGACGTGGGTTCGCCGGCTCCGTAATTCCAACCGGTCTCATTTCCTTCTTATGCATGATTTCTGGTTGACCGCGCCCCATCCCAGGCATACTCTCTGTCTTACTCCGAGATATGAGACATCCAGTATGAGAATCTTCTTGTTCCTCTGCTCGGCGCTCTCCCTCCTGCTCGCCGCGCCCCGATTCTCACTCGCCGAGCATACCGGGCAGCACAAGGGAGGGATCTTCTTTCTCCTCATCGGCATCCAGCTCCTGATTGCCGCGGCACTCATCCATAGCCATCGAGAAGAACGCGTCTCCAAGTCACAGAAGTCGATAGATAAGGGAGACAGTAAAGAAGCCCGGGCAGGTGGTGAGAGCGCTTCGAGGAAACAAGAGAAGCAGTCCTAAGAAACAGTGATCTTGCTCAACTCGATCAGTTGATAGTATTTTCATGCTTCACGATTTCTCTCCACGCATTCGAACACCCGCCAAAAAACCCCTGTAAATTCCGAAGAAGAGGTAGTCGATTTCTCAAAGGGTTTGACTTATCCTAGAGCCCGTTTAAAAACTAATGCTATTGAGCCTCAATCTCTAATGCCGCAACCTGTCATGGCAAGAATCTGGACGGGAAAGGTCCAGAAGCCGCATCCCTGATGCGTGTCACGGTAGATTTTCACGCCCCGTATTCACGAACGAAAGAGGAGGCAGAGTTGCGCTTCACTATATAGATAGACGCTGCGGTCACTGACGGGGAATCGCTAATCCTGGCTCCCTACTGAAAGGGTGCAGAAAGGGAGACGCAACCTACCCAGAACTTAAGCGGCCTCGGATCGCGAAGGAACGATACGAACTCGCACCTGTACCGGGGGTGAAGTATCTGAAAGTCAGCACAAGGATGCCAGGAGATCAGCCATTTGAATAGGCAACTACCACTCGGGTTCAATGCAACGTAGATGTAATCAATCATCCTATAATCTGCATTAATCACCAAACACTTCCGTCCTATCTGGGCCTATTTGTCTCAGCCTAAATAGATCTATATTAGAGCAATTTTACTGGTTTATCACGCTTCAAAACACACGTATACTTCAGCTGTCATGCTTCAATTTCTACACATCAACCCTATAAGGTTTGAGGGGGGATTTATGAAGCTACATCGAGTGCTGTCGTTGTCTATGCTGCTTGGGATGTACAGTACAGTAGCTCTAGCGAATGCACCAAGCCTACAACTATTCCAAGCTTCGGGCTCATTTACTGTTCCTGCCGGGGTAACCCAGCTTCAAGTTGAGGTGCGCGGTGGCGGCGGTGGGGGCGGAAGCGCCACCGGCGCTATGACTGGACAGGGCGGTTGTGGAGGTGGGTATGCCCTGTATGTCTTTCCCGTCGCCCCTGGCACTGTGTTTCCTGTGACCGTTGGGGCCGGAGGAGGCGGTGGCGGATTGGGCAGTGCAGGAGTTGCGGGAGGCACCTCATCGTTCTCAACCTTCCTAGCGGCGACGGGCGGTGGTGGCGGATTGCCTGGTGGGGGACAATCTTGTGCTGGTGGCACGGCCAACTCGCCGAATAATTTAAATATGACGGGGCATCGAGGGGAACAATCTCAAAATGCTTTTTCGGGGGGTGGTACCACAGGACCGAATGCCAATAATGGAGGCGCATGCGGTGATGGGTCGGCCGTCGGAGCGGGTGGTGTTGGGACGAGGAGTGTAGGAGGTGGCGGTGCACCGGGAAACGTAGTCATACGCTGGTAGACTCTGTTGGGAGAGGTGGATGCGTCGCCGTATGCAACCGTTGCAGAGGTGCACGCGTCCACCTCTATGAAATACAAGACCCAGTATCATCATAGCTCCATGCCAATCGTTAACCCCACAAGAAGGTGACTCTATGTTGACGCGTAGGGATCTCATCAACTTCGTCTCTTGGCCAGGAATTTTCTCGATAGCCCTCCTTATGCTCGTGATTATCCCGCTTATCACTCTTATCGGCTGCTCAGAGCATGGCGAGGGTGGCCCAGTCATTTCTAGTCCTTCGAATACAGCAGGCCAGAAGGAGGATCCATCCTCTAATCCCGTTTCCGTCTCTCTATCTTCAAATGGTTTGCCTCCACGTTCAGATTCACCCGATGAGGTGCCGATGGTTACCGTCACATCGACCTCGAAGGGAGCGACGGTGCGGTTGAACTGGCAACAGTCCTCTGACGTTAACATATTCGGGTACTATGTCTACTACGGAAAGCAACCAGCGCAGGATTCCGGTTCCTGCTCTTCGTACGAGGCCAACCAAGCTGTCGATGCGCCACCTGCAACGATTACCGGGCTGGAGCCAGATACGCTCTATTTTTTCGCGATCAAAAAGTTCAACGAGTCGGAAAGTTCCTGTTCGAATGAAGTCATGGTATTCACACCACCGGCTCCAACCGGGAACGGATAGTTTGCCTTGAAAGCAACTGTTTCGCCGTCTAGGATTCCTTTAGAAAGGCAGATCTTCATAACTTCGCTAGATTGTCTGATGTTCTGGGAGCCTGAGAAGGCGATTGATACTATGCAGGGGAAAGAACGTCGCCTCTCCAGCTCAATCTCTCTTTGAAGGAGAATACCGTCGGGAGATCTACCGCTCCGTTGGGAGAACTGTTCCAGCCGACTTAACAGTCAATACAACTAATTCCAGGTTGCATGCGATAGGTAATGATACATTTCTCGGAGAAGTTAAAATCTCAATGTTTTAGAAGAATAGACATGTAAACAATCTTCTGACGCGGAGACAGACGCAATACTTGATCAGACTTTCGAGAATCCCTGCCCAACTCTACTGAAATACACAACGCTACACCGAGACAGTGAAGGCCTATCATAAAGCTGAGGACATTCATTGATACGGAACTCAGAACAAATGAACCTCTGCCTCACAATCGCCAAGTCTGCAAAAGTGTAATATTTGCATCTCAAGATGTGTGCGGAGATTTGTTAAACTCTGACAGAACTTCTGCAAGAAAGACCCTATATTGTGCTCATTCTGTGCTCAAGCCCACCTCACTCCACCACATTCCAGCCAACTCTAGCCAGGGTTATGAATTGGCTTGAATGAGCCTGAGTAGGATGGAGTGAGGGAACTAAAAAGCTTTCCTAAACCGTGGGTCGTACAGATTTGTTCTTGTGGTATTGGTGTTTAAGTTACTGCTCGGCTATTTCAGCAGCGGTTTGTGATTTAAGAACCGCATGACTCTCTCAATACACAATGGGCGGGCGTTTGCCTTGGACGATCAACAGCAGCCGTTTGAATTGTAACGGCTTGTTGGGATCACGCGTATAGTGGCTGGGATCTTCTGAGACCTCGATCTCGCTCAGTGGGATCGACAGTTTCTGCCGGAGGTAGGGGACGTTGGTTTCCAATTCTAGATCAACAAGTCGCTTGGTGCAGTCGGTCACGATCGTGTTGATATCGCGTTGGTCATCAAACTGCACGGTGATCCGTTCCTCCGGATTGATCCATGGTGTGATGAGGGCCACCTTGTCTACATGACTCATGTCGGAGGTGTCATCCATGCCCCATCATACTCCCATTGGTTCCGGTGACGTTACTCGGGTATTCCCGAGCAGTTAATTCGGCGAAATGCCCAATCCTCCCATCAACGGCATCAAGCTTTCTTCTCCCGGCCCCTTTCCCTGCCTCGATGCGTCGCCGATCTCTTCAAAGAGCTGAGCGGCCTCGGGGCTCAGCTGTTTCAATCTTTCTCCAAGTTGTCCGGATGTTAAGCCTTGTTGAATCTCGGCATCCGAGATTTTTCCGTCTTTGATACCCTGTTGGAGAACCTGTGCTAAGGACCGCACCTTTGCCAGGACGTTCGGGGGCATGCCGTTCAAGATATTAACCGCATCCTGCCGGTCACCCCCGAGTTGAGCATGGGCTGGGATGGCCCCCAAAAGCAAAAACCCGCACAGAGCGATCATCAGTTTTCTTGTCAAACCCATCGTAGCTCCTCTCTATTGGCATCATGAGTCGATCCTTCCGATCAACCCGAACCCTGCAGGATGTTTGCCAGTTCTCCATCAGAAAGTAAAATGATGTCGTAGAGAGAAGAAATAGGGTCAAGTGCGCAAAGGCATCAACCGATACAGTTCCATACCCATTTGAGAAAACAGAGGATTTTTTAGACGACCTGTCTGAGAGTTGGTATGGTTTATCTTCGTGAAACTCAGGGTGGAGGGGAATGCTGATGTTTGAAGGGTGGGAATCTCCTGACGTGACGGTCTATTTGGCGGCCATTCTTGGCCTTCTCGTCGTGTGGCAGTACTACCAGATGCAAATCATGGCCGGGCGCATCCTGGCCATCGATATCTTCGATCGTTCCGGCATTCGCATGTATATCTCGTGACTCCCAGTGACGACCAGATCTGTGAGGTCTGTGGCGCATCGCATGGCCGATTCTTCTTACCTTCCCAGGTGGCGAAGAGGAAGTTTTCACCACTTACCGGGAAGTGTCAACGACCGACACCCTGTATCGGCGTATTGGTCGGACTGTACGGAGCCTGGTTGGAAGCGAGAGGCGTGTTGGAACATCTCCGCAAAAATACCCAAAATGGCGGTATCCAGTTGTCTACGGAAGAAGTGCGGGTCTTGGTGAACGGCCAGTGAGAACGTTGCATCAGCGCCGACACAGATCGTCTGGGGATCCATATGATCGAGGCCCTCAGCTATGAAAAAATCAACCCGGAGATCTCGATTGAAGGTTATCGGTATGTGGTCAACGAGGTGAAAGAAGTGCGGCATCTGATGTTTCTTGTTCCCACCTACCTCCGACTCATGCAGTTGTTGCTTCAGGCCGGAGAAGAGGCTGAAGCGCTTGAGGCTATCGAGCGGTTTGAGAAGCGCTTCCCAACGACAAGACGCGGTTCTCATTTCCCATCAGACGAGCAGCGGGAGACGATGAAGACGAAAAAAGCCCAGTTACTGAAGAACCTTCCTCTCCCGCTGTCCGCCTAGCCCGGTCTTGCAATTCAAGAACTCTTGTCCAGCATGCCCTACGCAAGAAGCAAGGTCACCAAACCTCAGGGCTCCAATTCCCTCGCTGTTCACGACGATTGACTCACCCATCGTTCAGTAATTGGATTCGAGGCTGGTTGGGGTCTTATTGAGGACGGTTGCGGCAGCTTGCGACAAGGCTGCGTCGTGGTGGTGGTCTGGAGAATAGATTCGAAACTGGATGAGTCTCGTGGGCAGCAGGTCTAAGAATTCTTCCAGCGGTTCCGTCGAGACCTGACTCGTTCCTGGGTCGTACACGTAGAGAGGATTTCCACGGCGGTCTTTGGGGTCAGGCCGTGGATCAAGAAGGGCCATGTCTACGCGAAACGGCAGCCGCCTCAATCCGGGCGGCAGTTCTTTGGCAATCTGCTGCTCAAAATGTCGTTGGCTGGGAAACGCCATGCCGCGTTCCTGTCCTTTTTCTTTCAAGGTCGTGCTGTAGGCCATCTTCCATTTAACGTCTCGGCCTAAAATCCGTGCCCACTCCTGACCTAACTGACGGCGAGCTTTATGGCGGGACTGTGTCCATCCTCGGACTTCTTCCAAGAGCGACCAATCGGTCAGAGTGCGATACCGCTCCATATTCTTGCGTGGATCGTTGGGACAGAGCAGCGTCATCGTCCGACCGAAGATGTCCCGCAGATGGATGTCGATCGCTCTGGTGGTGCGATGGAAATAGACGTTGGAGTAGAGGTACATCCTGGTGTTCAGGAACATCTGGAGGGACGGGAGTCCGGTTTTGTGAATGGTGAACCCCTTCTCGGTCACGATCGTGTAATGAATCAATCTCGTCAGATCGACCGGGCCGACCGCCACACCGCACATATACGAGTCCCGTAAGACATAGTCCAAGTTATCTCCGGTATAACTTCCGGAGATCACAGGCTGAAGCATATTCAACCATCGAGGGAGGCGGGAATTGTCCTTACTTTTCTCCTTGAGGATCAGATGGGCAATCTGGTCGGGATTCAGTTCTTCCCCTTTTGCAAAATTGCCTGACGGACTTCGGCGGATTTTCCTGATGAGAGGAGCCAAATGTTCCCGGATGATAATCTGGCCCAACCGTTCATGGGTAAGGCCATGGGCATGGAGAAAATTGTCATCGAAGAAATGGCAAAACGGACCGTGTCCGATGTCATGAACCAAGGCCGTTACCCGTAAGAGTTCTTCGACAAAATTGGACGATGGCACGTCTTTGACGGCTTTCTTAAGAAATGGATACAGATGTTGGGCGAATCGTCCCGCCACGTGCATCGTCCCGAGAGAATGCACGAATCGGGTATGTTCCGCCGAGGGATAGACCCACCTGGCACTTTGCAGCTGGTAGATGTATCGCAGCCGCTGAACCCAGGGGGAGTCGATCAGGTCTTTCTCGGTGTGTTCATGTGGATCAGGCTGAGCATACGGTACGGTGAACGTGACGTACTTGTGGATAGGATCGGCGATGAGCGCCGATCCATCGTACGGAGCGTTCGGTCGGTCAACGGATTCCATAGTTAGCAGGCTGTTGAAAAACTATTTCGACACTTGCTCCGCGTGACCTCTTGAAGGTCATGGCCTGAATCAGCAGAGCCCGCAGGATGTTCAAAAAGGCCTTCGTTCACACCCGCCCACCCCCGCGCGCCAAGACGCGCATTTCACCGACCAAGGCCGCAGCGAGCGAAGAGGCGAGCAACTGTCTTGAATGTTACGCTCCTTCCACCGCTGCGGATCGCCACGGAGTTCCATGATGCACCATCGCATTGAGAATGGTCAGCAGCTTGCGCATCGCGGCGACCAGAGCGACTTTGGGCGCTTTACCGGCGGCCCGCAGTCGCTGGTAGAACTGCCGGATAACCGGATTCCAGCGCGTCGCCACCAACGTCGCCATGTAGAGAACCGTGCGAACCGGTGCGCGTCCGCCCCAAATGGTCCGGTGGCCCCGCAGTCGGCCGCTATCACGATTAAAAGGAGCCACCCCCACCAAGGCCGCCACTTGCTTGCGATTCAACAGCCCCAACTCTGGCAACTCAGCCAACACCGTGCGACTCATGACGGGCCCGATGCCCGGTACGCTCTGCAACAGATCTTCTCGTTCGCGCCACACGGGACTCTGGGCAATCATGTCATCGAGGTCCTCATCCAGCCGAGCCAGCTCCGCGTGCAGCCACCGCAGATGCGCCTCAATGCGTTTCCGCACGCGCGCCGAGGCACGATCCAGGCGGTTCTGCTCAGCCCGCCGCATCGCCAGCACTTGCCGGCGTCGCGCCAGCAAGGCGGCCAACTCCTGCGTCTGCGGATCAGGGAGCACCCGCTCCGGCGGTTGGATGACGACCGCAAAGCGCGCCAAGATGGCCGCATCCAGCGCGTCGGTCTTCGCCAACTGGCCCGTCGCCCTGGCAAAGTCCCGCACTTGGCGCGGATTCACCGCCACTACAGGCAACGCGACATCCACCAGGGCCCGCAACAGCGCCCGTTCCAGACCACCGGTGGCTTCGACAACAATCCGTCTCGGCGAAATCTGACTGAGCCGCGTGATCAGGGTCGCGAGCCCCGGACCATCATAGGATACCGTAAGCGATTCGCCCCCGGGCTCCACAACGAGGTCCAGCTGCGCTTTCGAAATATCAATCCCCACACATACCGCCGATGGTTGCATCGCCTCCTCCTTCGTGAAGCCCCTCCTTGTCGTCATGCGGGCTTGCTGGCCCAGGCAACTGTTCGGGCTTGTAGACTGGGGAATGCGACGACCTGGCTCGGCTACGGTCTCATCGGACCGGAGGCGTATCGATCTGTCACATTCCGAGAACCTCATGTACCACAATTCCAAGATACAAGGCGTACGCTTCGCGTACGTTGAGCCTCTGAGCGATGCGAGAACGACGCCGGAGGACTTTTTCAACAGCCTGCTCGTGGGCATCTTAGCCCACTCGGTCGGAAGGCGGCAACGGTTCGGTCGTGGGTTTGGCGGGCGAGGAGCGATGTTTGTGAAAAAATAGGTAGGCAGCTGGATAGGACAACAAGGCACCGAGCACACTGAGAACGAGTCCTCCGAGCAGGAAGGGGGTTGCGTAGGGAAGGACTTGTTCGTAGATGCCGCTGAAGCTCAGATCCTGCCAATCAAAATTTGGTACATCGGTCCGTCCCAAGAGCAATGCACCGGTCCAGTAGGTTGCGCCTAAGATCGGAATGATGGTCCAGGGATTGTTGACCAAGGCACCGGTGAACAAGGCCAAGAAATTGAGTCCGAACAGCCAGGTGCACAGCACGACCATCGCCGTGTGCAGGCCATAGGCGGGTGAGAACGCGATGAAGACACCCAGCGCAAATGCCAGCGCGGTGCGTTGCGGTGACTCCTGTAAGTGGAGCATTTGGCGTAAGAGTGCCCGGAATGATCGGGCCCCTCGCCATGAGGGCTGGTGATTCATGTCGGACATTAGCGGAAATGCTCGTAACTGGTGGCGGGCATCGGCTGCGTTCGCCCGTCGGACGTCTAATCTGAATCCCGAACCGCTGCGGGCGAATTGTCCCGATACGGGTCATGCGATAGCCACGTGTGCCTGCTTGCCGATCAATAGTAGGGCTGTCATGTGAAGAAGCGGTGAACAGAAGCTCATAGTCTTCGCCGCCGGTGAGCGCGAGTCGAATCGGCGAAACGCCGATCGTTCGGGCATAGGCTCGGCAGGCCGGCGAGATCGGTATCCTATCAAGTTCCACCTCTGCGCCGACTCGACTTTCTTCGCACAGATGCCGAAGATCTCCGGAAAGTCCGTCGGACAGATCGATGGCGGCGGAGGCGAGTCGCCTCTCGTTGAGCCACCGTCCTTCAGCGACCCTCGCGGTAGGGTGGGAATGGCGGCGGACAAGAAATCGCTGATGGGAGCGCGAGAATTTAATCTTCCTCTTTCCCGAGGGTTGCGAGGTCGTGCCGGTCGTCAAGAGTTTGAGGCCTGCCAGGGAGTCTCCGAGAGTACCCGAGACATAGATGTGATCTCCCACTTTGGCACCGTGCCGAAAAAGCGCCCGACGTCCCGCTCGTGGTACCGACCAGAGTAATGCTGAGAAAGAGTCCGGTCTTGGACGCCGAGGTGTCTCCACCGATGAGCGCCACGTCATAAAAGCGGCAAGCTTTCATCAAGCCGGCGTACAGCTCATCGATGTGTGACCGCTTCACTGTCCTCGGGATGGCGAGCGAAATGAGCAGATAGCGAGGAACGGCGCCCATCGCGGCAATGTCGCTGAGGTTGGCCATGGCGGCTCGGTAGCCGACCGACTCAGGCGTTACCGATTTCAGATCAAAGTGGATTCCTTCGGCAAGCAGGTCCGTGGTGAGATGCCACCAGGTTTGGGCGGAGGTCTCGATCACGGCTGCATCGTCGCCGATGCCTTGAACGAGCCCTGGCGCGTGACGGGCAAACCGACCTTCGAGAGATCGGATCAGAGCAAATTCCTGAATGGGAGGATTGGCCTGACGACGGGCCACGGCACTACCCTATGACCGTGTGAGCATTCGGTTTGCCATCACCGTGGCAGGAAGTTCATGCGACCGTCGGCCTTTGCCTGGTCGTAGGGGGCGGATGCGAGTCGGCGCCGGAGGGGCCGATGGTTTCCTAGAGGCCGGCGAAGTCTTGGCGCTTCGGCGGAGAGCGATCTTCATGACGTTGTCCATGGTATCAGCGAACGCCAATTGAATGCCCTTGAGGAGATGTTTGGGGATTTCCTCCAGGTCCTTCTTATTCCGACGTGGGAGAATCACCGTGGTGAGCTTCGCCCGTTTCGCCGCCAAAATCTTTTCCTTGAGTCCCCCGATCGGAAGCACGCGGCCGCGCAAGGTGATTTCGCCGGTCATCGCCAAATCTCGCCTTGCGGGAGTGCCGGAAAATGCCGAGGCGATGGCGGTGGCCATTGTGATGCCGGCCGAGGGGCCGTCTTTGGGAATAGCCCCGGCCGGCACATGGATGTGCAGGTCCTGTTTGCTGAACATCTCGGGATTGAGATGCAAGGTTTTCTCTCGTGAGCGGACGTAGCTGAGCGCCGCCTGCGCAGATTCTTTCATCACATCGCCCAGGTGGCCGGTGAGGGTCAATTGGCCTTTCCCCTTCATCACCGTCGCCTCGATGTAGAGCACATCGCCGCCCGCTTCCGTCCAGGCTAGGCCGGTCGCCACACCGATTTCGTCTTTCTCGAGCTCCGCCTCCGGCACGTATTTCGACACTCCCAGATATTTATGGAGATTGGATGGATCGATCGGATCTCCCAGACCTTTGCCCTCGGCGACTTTCTTTGCGACCTTCCGCATCACATTGGCGATCTCGCGCTCAAGGTTCCGCACCCCGGCCTCCCGCGTGTAGTGCGAAATGATTTGGCGGATCGCCGGCTCCGTAAGGCGGACATGTTTGCTCGTAATCCCGTGCTCTTCGAGCTGGCGGGGGATCAGGTATTTCTGGGCGATGCCGAGTTTCTCTTCTTCGGTATATCCGGGAATCTCGATGACTTCCATGCGATCGCGCAACGCGGGAAGAATCGGATCGATCAAATTCGCCGTGGTGATGAACATCACTTCGGTCAAGTCGAATGGAACCCCGAGATAGTGGTCGGTGAACGCACTGTTTTGTTCAGGGTCGAGAACCTCCAGCAAGGCTGCCGAGGGATCGCCCCGAAAATCCATCCCGACCTTGTCCACCTCGTCGAGCATGAACACAGGGTTGCCGGTGCCCGCTTGCTTCATGCCTTGGATGATGCGTCCCGGTAGTGCGCCGACATAGGTGCGGCGGTGGCCACGGATTTCAGCCTCATCCCGCACCCCTCCCAAGCTGATACGCACAAACTCACGTCCCAATGCACGGGCGATCGACTTCCCCAGCGATGTCTTTCCGACTCCCGGTGGGCCGACGAAGCAGAGGATCGGCCCCTTCATCTTCTCTTTCAGCTTGCGGACGGCCAGATATTCGAGAATCCGTTCCTTGACCTTTTCGAGGTCATAGTGGTCGTCGTTCAATACCTTGGCGGCGACCTTCAGCTCGAGATTGTCTTTCGATCGCTTGGACCATGGTAATTCGACCATCCATTCCAGATAGGTCCGCACCGTTGCGGATTCGGCGGTATCCGGGTGCATCTTTTCGAGACGTTTGAGCTGTTTTTCGGTCTCCTTCAAGACCTTGTCGGGCATCCTCACATCTTTGATCCGTTTGCGGAATTCCGTGATCTCTTCCGCCCGCTCATCGAGTTCACCCAACTCCTTTTGAATGGCCTTCAGTTGTTCCCGCAAAAAATACTCCCGTTGGGTCTTGTCCATCTCGCCCTTGGCTTGCGCCTGGATCTTTTGCTGCATGGAAAGAACTTCGATTTCCTTCCCGAGAATGTCGCTCACTTGGCGAAGGCGTTGAATCGGATCGGAAATTTCCAAGACGGCCTGGGTGGCGTCGACCTTAAGGCCGAGATTAGAGGCCACCATGTCGGCCAGTCGGCCCGGCTCCTCGAGGTTTTCGATGACGACCATGACATCGGGGATCAAGACTTTTCCCCAAGCTCACGATTCGTTCGATCTGCTCTTTCACGGTCCGCATGACGGCCTCTGCCTCAAGGTGCGTGGCCGTCGATTTCGTATCAATCAGCTTGTCGATCCGAACGGAGTAGTATGGGTCGGTCTGAATGTATTTGGTGATCTTCGCTTTGGCGATACCCTGCACCAGGATTTTGATGCGTTCATCCGGCAGCTTCAGCATCCGCATGATGATGCCGACGGTGCCGATCGTGTGGATGTCTTTGGGAGCGGGATTTTCGACGTCGAGCGCTTTCTGAGTCGCGAGGAAGATCATCCGATTGCCGGCAAGGGCCGCTTCGATGGCCTTGATCGACATGTCGCGTCCGACGAAAAGGGGAAGCACCATATACGGAAAGACGACAATATCCCGAACCGGCAACAGCGGGAGCTGACCCGGGACCTCAATGTTTTGTGGAGGCTGAATGTCTTGCTCGTTTGGGTCGGTCATTTGCCTCATCTAAAGCGGCGGATTCGACGAACCAGGTTGTGCAACGACTCGTCATGCATTGGAGCGACGTGATTTCTCTTCTACGAGCCTCGACGTTCCATCCTATGGAACTCCATGACCGATCGGGATGGCGCGATGCACCAGGTCGGACAATCCGTCCACGATCAAGCCGGGTGTAAAATGGCCGTTGCAGAGAATCTCGCGACTGAATGTCCATCATGACCGAGCGAGTCATCCTCGACGATTATTCGATGCGGCGTGCATTTTGGTCGAAAGGTAGTCGCGGAACTCTGCTCCCAATGCCGGGTTCTTCAATGCGAACTCAACGGTGGCGATCAAAAAACCCAATTTATCACCGGCGTCATGGCGCTGTCCCTCTACCTCCAGAGCATACATCGGAGTTTTTTTGGCAAGTGTTTTGAGTGCATCGGTCAACTGAATTTCCCCGTTCTTTCCAGGGGCGGTTTTTCTCAGGATCGGAAAGATTTCCGGAGGAAGGACGTACCGGCCGATCACGGCGAGCGTGGATGGGGCATCGGTCGGCGATGGTTTTTCAACCAAATCCTCAACCCGATGCAGACCGTGAGCGAGGCGCCTTGGGAGTCACAATTCCGTACCGGCTGACATCCGCCTTGGGAACCTCCTGCACTCCCAGAACCGCCCCATGGCGTTTTTTATAGATGTGGATCAATTGCGCGAGCCCTGGAACATCGGCGTCGATGATCTCATCCCCGAGAATGACGGCGAAGGGTTCATCGCCGATCAGGTGTTGCGCGCACAATACGGCATGTCCCAAGCCGAGGGCTTCGGATTGTCGCACGTAACAGAAGTTCGCGAGGTTCGAGATCTGCCGGATTTGATGGAGCACCTGACTCTTGCCGGTGCCTTTCAAATTTTCTTCCAACTCAACGGAACGATCAAAGTGATCTTCGATGGCGCGTTTCCCGCGGCCGGTAATCACGATAATGTCCTCGATGCCCGAGGCCACCGCTTCTTCGACCGTATATTGAATGAGCGGTTTGTCGACCAACGGCAACATCTCTTTGGGGGATGCCTTTGTTGCGGGAAGGAATCGTGTCCCAAGGCCAGCCGCTGGAATGATCGCTTTTCTGACAGTCAGACGTGACATGAAAGGATACTATGTGATGGGGTGTGTGAAGTCAAGAAACGGACGAACTCATCGCATCGAAGACGATGGTATCGTTTCCGTGTCAAGAAGACGCGAGCGATTCTTACGAACGAGGCGTGTGCCATGCCATTCTGCGGAATGGCAGAATGGCGGGTGGCTGTCGCGATCGATACGATCTGGGGGGGGCGAGATTCAGAACCAAGCACGATGCACACACGTTGAACCAGAGGGCGGGACACTTCTTTACAATGTAGGATGACCTCAATATAATCCGGAAGTTTTGCGCGGTCGGTGGTACGAAGGACGTTCGCGTGGTAGAGCTGCCGGGCTGCAAATTCCGACGAGAGTGCTCTTACGGTTCAGTGCGTGCTCCGGAGCGGGACAGACTGACTCGTTGGGAGTCGGCGTACGGTCGATTACGGAGAGGACTAGCGTGATGGTTCCAACCGCATCATCCATCTCCATACTTCGCCACAGGAATCCTTGTCGGTGACCGAGCATGCCGTCTACAGGCCTCGATCGTTCGTGGTCGCGGTCATGGTTGCCTCTGTGTTGTGGAGCGTGCTCGAGGCACTCGCTCAGACGCCGGACCTCAAGATCGCTTCGATTGAAATTCGGGGAGCCAAGCGAATCGAAGTTCCGGCGATTGTCGGTCGGCTCACGCTGAAAGTCGGCGATCGCTACACGCCGGAGACTGTGCGTGGACAAGTGAAGATCCTATACGACACGGGGTTTTTCGAGGACGTACAGGTTGAAACCGAATCGATCGCCGAGGGGATGGCGGTGACCTTCGTCGTGCAAGAGAAGCCGTTCATCACTGAGATCGTCTTCGACGGGAACGAGCAGTTGACCGACGAGAAGCTGAAGGAAAAAACGACGATCAAGAGCCAGACTTTTCTTGATCAACAACAGGTGAAGGAAAGCGCCGAGACCATTCGCCTGGCCTACCAGCATGACGGATATTACAACGCGCAGGTTGTTCCCGTGATCGAGGCGTTGGATGAGGAACGGAAGCGCCTGACCTTCCATATTACGGAGGGAGAGAAGGCCAAGGTCAAGTCGGTGATATTCGAAGGGCTGCGTGCGGCAACGAAGACCGAGGTGCTCGCTGTCATGTCGACGCGGGAATGGATTCCTTGGTACGGTCTCGTGACGAGGCTCAAATTGCCTTCGGTCGTGTCCGACGCGGGCGTCTTGAAGCGTGAAGAGCTGACCAATGATGTGGAGCGGATCAAGGAAGTGCTGCTGAATAAGGGTTATTTCAATGTTCGGGTCGGCCAGCCGTCGGTGGAGCTCACCGAAGATAAAAAATGGTTCATCGTCAGTTACCACATCACCGAGGGAGAGCCGTTCACCATAGGAGAAGTAGGGTTTCGAGGGAATACGATATTTGAAGACCCGGAGCTTCGAGAGGGATTGAGGATCAACGAGGGGGAAATCTTTCAGCGTGCCAAAATCCGAGATGAGATCACCCGAATCACGGATTTGTATGGAAGCAAGGGGTATTCATTTGCCGAAGTCATGCCCAACGTGAATCCGAACAATGAGGAACGGACGGTCGGCCTCGTCTTCAACATCAAAGAAGGGGAGATGATGAGGATCCGGCAGATCAATATCTACGGGAATGACAAGACACGAGACAACGTCATCCGGCGTGAAATACGAGTGGACGAACAGGATGTGATCGACACCGCCTCCCTGAAGCGAAGTTTCCAACGATTGAACAACTTGAATTTCTTCGAAACGGTCGAAATCCTGCCCGCGCAAGTCGCGCCCGACAAGGTCGATCTGAACGTGCGTGTGAAAGAAAAACCGACGGGGATGTTCAGCCTCGGCGGTGGGTTCAGTACGCTGGATCGACTGGTGGCGATCGCCGATATCACCCAAGGCAACTTGGGCGGGTACGGCTATATGGGGCGCATCCGCGGGCAACTCGGCCAGCGAAGAAGTCTCGGGTCCATCACCTTCCGTAATCCCTATTTGAACGACTCCTTAACGTCATTACAAATAGATGGTTACCGCAGTATCACGAATTACCTCTCCTATTTTGAGGAACGGACCGGAGGCAACGTCACACTCGGCCGTTGGCTATCGGAATATGTGACGGGGAGCGTCAGTCTCTTTGGAGAACAAATCACCTTCAAAGATCCTCAGGCGGGTATCTGCACGCCAGGAAATGAGTTGGTGCCGATCGTGTGTCGGCAGTTGGGAACCAGGTCGTCGACAGGATTTCGGACGGCCCTGTTCCGCGATACCAGAGACTACTACCTCGATCCTCGATCCGGCTGGCGTATCGGTGGAGGCTTTGATATCGGAACACCCTATATGGGCGGGACCAACAACTTCATCAAGTATTATGTTGACGCCATCAAGGTCACGCCGCTTCCGTTCGATATGAGGCTGTCGCTGCGTACGCGCTTCGGCGAGGTCCAGGCACTCGGCGGGACGCAGATTCCACTGAATGAACGGTTCTTCGTGGGCGGTATCAATACCATGCGTGGATTTTCCTTCGGTCGAGCCGGTCCCACCGTCCCCACGACCCATGCTCCATACGGCGCGGCCAAGCAATTGATCTTCAATGCTGAACTGATTTTTACGGTCTCCGCCGAGGCAAAATTGAACGGCGTGCTCTTCTTCGACTACGGAAAGGGGTTTGACGACAATGAACCGTTGTCGCTCAATTTGAGGCCTGCTGCCGGGATAGAGGGACGCTGGATATCCCCATTTGGTCCGTTGCGTGTCGCCTATGGGATCAATCTTGATCGGCGGACCGGCGAGCGAATGGGCGTGTTCGAGTTTACGATCGGGACCTTGTTTTAGTCGGAGCCTTGGCGTGGTACGTTGGAACGGGAATCGGCGGAAGCACTCGGTGGGACTGGGGGAATGGGCGGTGATGTCGGCTGCGGTCGCCATCATGCTGATTCTCAGCGGATGTGCCGGAGGCGCGGGCAAAATCGACGCGAAGATCGGGGTGATCAATCCACAGCGCTTGCTCAACGAGACGAGCGCGGGCAAGAAGGCCAAAGAAAGCCTGGCCACCTTTTCGAAAAATCGACAGGCGTTGATGGAATTGGAGGAAAAAGAGTTGCGGCGGATGGAAGAGGACTTTATGAAGCAGGCTTCCGTCCTGAGCCCCGCCGCGAAACGAGATCGGGAAGAACAGTTTCGCCGACGCATGCAAGAGTACCAACAAAAGGCCTCGGAATTGAATCGAGAAGTCCAAGAAAAACAAAAAGACGTTCTGGAAGGGTTTCGTGACAAGATCGAAATGATCGCCGCAAAGGTCGCCAAGCGGCTCGGGTTGCAGGTTATCGTTGATAAGAGCAAGGGTGGTCCGACCATCTATCATGAAGAAGGTCTGGACATTTCAGGGCCGGTCATAGAGGAGTTCAACCGTGAATATCCCTAGTGCTGTGGGAGGTAGATCATGACGGGAGCAGCGAGAGTCATAGTGGTGGCCATGGTGTTGTCACTGGTGCAGTGGGTTGAGCCGCTCCAGGCCGGTGAAGCGATCCGGGTCGGGGTCATGGATCAGCAGATGGTGATGGAACGAACGAAGGGCGGGAAACTGGCCATGGAAGAGGTGAAGGGATATTCCATGACCAGACAGAAGATCATCAATGCCGATGAGCAAGAGCTCAAAGATCTGGATCAGTCCTTACAAGATTCGAGCGCCAAACTCACCGACCAGGCGAGACAGGAGAAAGAGGAACAGTTGCGGAGTAAGATGGAAGCGTATCAACGCCGCCTGCAGGAGTTTAATCGTGAAGTTCAACAAAAACAGCGGGAGATGGTCGTGGAATATGCGCAAAAGATCGCGGCTGCAGCGCAGGCTGTGGCACAGAAAGAGGGATATACGGCTATCCTCGATAAAGGCAATGAGGCCCTTATCCGAATCGTCCTCTATTATCAGCCGGCGCTGGACGTGACGAACTTGATCATCAAGGAATTTGATCGGCAAAACCCGTAAGCTGTAGAACTATTCGCGACAGAGGAGGCAGAGCCCATGGCATCGGTCGAGCAGGCTGAAATTCAGGCGTTACTTCCCCACCGGTATCCCTTCTTGCTGGTGGATCGAATCAAGGAGTTTGAACCGCATCAGAGAATCATCGGGATCAAAAACGTGACGGTGAACGAACCGTTCTTTCAAGGACATTTCCCAGGACGCCCCGTGATGCCGGGGGTGCTGATTATCGAAGCCATGGCTCAGGTGGGTGGCGTGCTGGTTTTCAAGTCGGGAGGGACGGTCGGAAAAACCGTCATGTACCTGACGGGTATCGACGAGGCAAAATTTCGGCGACCGGTCGTGCCGGGCGATCAGCTCCGGTCTGGAAATCGAAGTGCTTAAGAAGCGTCCGCCGTTCTGGAAAATGCAGGGGAAGGCATACGTAGACAATGAGATGGTCTGTGAAGCCGTGGTGACGGCGATGGTGATGGAAGAGAAGACGGAAACACGGTGAGCAAGGCAATGATCCAGTAGTTGACCAATGATCGGTGATGTTGGACGCGAGTAAAGGGGGGCATGCGTGAAGATACATCCTACAGCGATCGTTCATCCCAAGGCGAGCGTCGACGGCGACGTTGAGATCGGACCATTCTGTGTCATCGGGGAGCATGTCGCGATTGGAAAGGGAAGCCGGTTGCTTTCCCATGTGACGATCGATGGGTGGACGGAGATTGGGGAGCGGAACGAGGTGCATCCGTTTGCTTCGATCGGAGGGCCTCCGCAACACCTTGGATACAAGGGGGAGCCGACCAAGGTCATCATCGGCCACGACAACACTATCCGGGAGTATGTCACGATGAATCGGGGAACCGTCCAAGGGGGTGGAGTGACCTCTCTTGGGTCGAAGGGCATTCTGATGGCCTATGTGCATGTGGCACACGATTGTCGGCTTGGCGACCATATTATTATGGCCAATGCGGCAAGCCTTGCCGGACACATCACCATCGGGGATCACGCCGTCATCGGAGGATTGACCGGTATTCTTCAGTTTGTGCGCATCGGAGACTACGTGATGGTCGGCGGTTGTTGCGCCATTGGCCAGGATATTCCTCCATTTACGTTCGCCGCCGGCGGGTACCGAGCCCATCTGTACGGTCTGAATTCGGTCGGATTACAGCGCCATGGCTTTTCGGCCGATCGAATTGCCCTGCTGAAGAAGGCCTTTGACCTGCTCTTTCGGTCCGGCCACCGAACGGCCGAGGCGATTCGACTGGCCAAAAAGGAATTTAAGGGACAGGCTGATGTGGCCAGGATTCTCACGTTTATGGAGGGTACCAAGCGTGGAATCTCGCGGGCTGTCAGCCTCGACTTGGAGCGCGAGTTCGATCAACCAGTGTGATGTCTGCCGCTATGCATCTGACCATGCCTATACCGGACGGTCGAATCGGGGTGATCGCCGGGAATGGACGGTTTCCGATCATCTTTGCGGATAACGCCCGCAAGATGGGACTCCAAGTATTTGCGGTGGCTCACGAGGGCGAAACCGAACCAGAGCTCGAACAGCATGTCGATCGGATCCATTGGGTCAAGATCGGCCAACTCAATAAACTGATCAACGCGTTCAAGTCCGACGGCGTCCGGAACGTGGTCATGTTGGGAGGTATCAAGAAAACGCACGTCTATAGCCATGCACGTCCTGATTTTCGCGTGCTGGCGCTGGCCACGAAATTGGTCCTCTGGAAGGATGATGATATCTTACGCGCGCTCGCGGCAGAACTCGAAAAGGATGGACTCACCATCTGTGAGTCGACGTTCGGCCTGGAAGGGATCTTGGTTGAGGAAGGCACACTCACGTCCCGCCAACCGACCAAGAAAGAGTGGGCCGACATCCGCTATGGCTGGGACGTGGCCAAGGAGACTGGGCGCCTCGACATCGGCCAATGTGTCGTGATTAAAGACCGTGTCGTCGTGGCGGTCGAAGCGGTCGAAGGAACCGATGAAGCGATCAAGCGTGGAGGCGAATTGGCCAAGAATGGTGCGGTGGTGGTGAAGCGGAGCAAGCCGCAGCAGGATCTCCGGTTTGACCTGCCGGCTGTCGGCCCCAGAACGATCGAGGTCATGCGTTCCGTCAAGGCCTCGGTGCTTGCCGTCGAGGCCGGCCGATCCGTGATGCTGGATCGAGAACTGCTGATCAGCGAGGCGGAAGACGCCGGAATCGCCGTCGTCGGCCTCGTTCGCGAAGAGGAGCCGAGCACGGCAACCTGAGTCAACGGAGAGGATTTCGGAATCTGAGGATCTGTTGATCTGTTGATCTATTGATTGCCGGAATTCAACAAATCGTCAGATCAATAGATCCTCAAATTCAGAAAAAACGGTGTATGACCAAGCTTCGTGCCGGTGTAATCGGGGTCGGACATCTCGGGCAACACCACGCGCGACTGTATGCTTCGTTGCCGGACTCGACGTTGATCGGTGTGGTCGATCATGACCATGGACGAGCGTCTCTCATCGGCCGTCAATACGGCGCACGGGTGTTTGACGACCTGCCGGACCTTTTGAAACACGTCGATGTCGTGAGTGTTGCCGTCCCTACATCCGCGCACTATTCCGTTGCCAAAGCCTGTCTCGAATCCGGGAAACATGTTCTGGTGGAGAAGCCGATCGCCGTGTTGCCGATCGAGGCGCAGGAGCTGGTAGAGTCGGCCAAGATGAATGGATGCACGCTGCAAGTAGGGCATAGCGAGCGGTTCAACCCGATCATGCAGATGATGCGGCCGCACATTCGACGGCCGATGTTGTTCGAGGGGCAACGAATGGGCGTCTACAGCGAGCGTGGCACAGACGTCGATGTCGTCCTGGATTTGATGATTCATGACCTGGACTTGGTGTTGTCCTGCCATCCCGGTCCGGTGGAGGATGTACGGGCCGCTGGCCTGTCGGTGCGTTCTTCTACGAGCGATGTCGCCAATGTGTACATCCAATTCGAGAGCGGATGTGTCGCCAGCTTGATCGCAAGTCGAGTCTCTATAAAGGCGACGCGGCAGATGCGTCTGTTTCAACCGGATGGGTTTATATCGATAGATTTTCAATCCCGTCAGGGAGTGATCGGACGTTCGATCGCTTGAGCCAGGCCGGAAACCGACGGTGACAGTTGAAGAGTTTCAGGCCGGCAATGATGAGCCCCTGAGATTACAGCTGGAGTCATTCCTAAAGTCCATTCGCGCGCAATCGTGCCCGGTCGTGTCGGGCGAAGATGGGACGGCCGCTCTGGAGATGGCGTATCGCGTGCTGTCCGCCATCAAGGCGTTCGACCAGCGTAATGCCTGATGACATCTTTCGTCGACCGACCATGTTGGGTTCCGTGCGACCATGCGCACCAGGCCGCCATCATATCTATGCTCTTGTAGATCATCATGGCACGTATCCTAATTATTTCCGGTGAAGCCTCCGGCGACCTTCACGGAGCCAATCTTGCCAAAGCGCTGAAAGCGCGCGATCCCCAGGTCTCATTGGCAGGAATCGGAGGGCGTGCGATGGAGGCGGCAGGTGTGCAATTAGTCCATGAAATGGGAAAATTTGACGTCATTGGCATGGTCGGCCCCTTCGCCTTGGTGTCGATCATACGGCGGTTTATCACGATGCGGCGGTTATTCCGATCACAACAATGGGACACGGTAGTGTTTATCGACCATCCGGGGCTTAACATGCGCTTTGCGTATTTTGCCAAAGCGGCCGGTCTACGAGTGGTGTACTATATCGCGCCGCAGATTTGGGCGTGGGCGCCTTGGCGGATTCATTGGATCAAACAGCGGGTCGATCACGTCCTGGTCATACTCCCTTTTGAGAAACCCCTCTACGACGAAGCGGGCGTACCGTGCACGTTTGTCGGTCATCCCATACTGGATGCAGTCGAAGGGTCCTACGATCGGACGGCGCTTCGCACTAAGTTCGGCTTCTCTCCTGATGAGCGAGTGATCGCCTTGTTGCCGGGAAGTCGGGCTCATGAGGTACAGGTTCTGCTGCCGATCCTCATCGAGGCTGTCGAAAAATTGGCGCGCCGGGAACCCAAAACGAGGTTTATCCTGGCGCAAGCCTCCACCATACACGATAATCTGTTGCAGTCTCTTCTGAAGCGAAGCTCGGTTCCTATCGCGCTGGTGAAGGAGCAGGCCGCCGAAGTGATGGCGTTGTCGGATCTTGTGCTGGTGGCCTCGGGCACGGCAACACTCCAAGCAGCTGTGGTCGGCACTCCTATGGTGTTGTTCTATCGGACCACACCGCTGACTTTTTGGGTTGCGAGTTTTGTGTATCACGTCGTGATTCGAGTCAAATGGATCGGGCTTGTCAATCTGGTGGCTGATCGGACGGTCGTGCCGGAGTTGATCCAATCCGCTGCGACGGGGCAGCGATTGTATGAAGAGGCTCTTCGGATCTTGGAAGATCGACCGACGTATGATGAGATGAAACGGGATTTGGCAAAGGTTCGGGGCGCCTTGGGTGAACCGGGTGCCTCAGCCAGAGCAGCGGAGGCGGTGTTGACGGCATGTCGGGCTTAGAGCGATTCAAACGGCTGATGAGTTATGTGAAGCCGTACCGTATACGGTTCGTGGGAGCCTTTGTCTGTTCAGGTCTGGTGGCACTGCTCAGTGGGGCTTATGCCTGGCTCGCGCGCCCGGTTTTGGACGATATCTTCATCCAAAAAGACGAACGGATGTTGCTGGTGCTGCCGCTGGCGATCTTAGCGGTTGCGACGCTCAAGGCGGTGTTCAGCTACGGCGTGGGATATTTGATGGCCTATGTCGGCAATGGGGTCGTGGCGGACATCCGACAGCAATTGTTCCAACAGCTGATGCGGCTGTCCGTCGGATTTCATGACGCCAATACATCGGGACGCCTAGTCTCCCGGGTCGTGAACGATGTGGGAATGATGGCAAATGCCGCATCGAGCGTCGTCAAAGACATTTTCCAGAACGGGCTCACCTTTCTGGCGATGGTCGGAGTCATCATCTACCAGAATTGGAGATTGGCGGCCATCTCTCTGGTCGTGATCCCGCTCTCCGCGATAACGATGGTGCGGGTGGGAAAACGATTGAAGCGATTGGCGGCCAGCGGACAGGAGCAAATGGGGGACATGGCCTCAACGCTCCAAGAAACGTTCTCGGGCATCCGAGTCGTGAAAGCGTTCGGGCGGGAGGAGGCTGAGGCTGAACGATTCAAGGAACGGAACCAGGCCTTTCTCTCGACCACGTTGAAGTCCAATCAAGTTTGGTCGCTCGGTCACTCGCACATGGAAATCATCGGCGTGATCGGTATCGCGACCATTATTTGGTATGGAGGGTATCTGGTCATTCATGAGGCGATGACTCCCGGCGCCTTTTTCTCGTTCCTGGCGGCGATGTTTATGGCCTATACCCCGATCAAAAAACTGTTCGGGCGCCAACAATTTGATTCAACAGGCGCTGGCGGCGGCTGAGCGAGTCTTCGACGTGTTGGACTTGGAAACCGAGCAGTCTCAGAATCGCGGTACGGTCCGGTTGGTGGAAATCAATCGGGCTATTGAATTCCAGAGTGTCTCCCTGCGGTATGAGAATCAGACGGCCCCGGCTTTGACCGATGTGGATCTCATTATCAAGCCCGGCGAAGTGGTAGCGCTCGTCGGAAGCAGCGGAAGCGGAAAGACCACATTGGTCGGTTTGCTGCCGCGTTTCTATGAGCCGACGGTGGGCGGCATTTATATAGATGGCATCCCCTTGACTTCGTACGAGTTACAATCGCTGCGGGCCCATATCGGAATCGTCTCGCAAGAAATCGTCTTATTCGATGATACCGTCCGAAGCAACATCGCGTTCGGACGGACCGGTGCCGGCCAGGCCGACGTTCGAGCAGGCGGCGAAATTGGCCTATGCCCACGACTTTATTCTCCGCCTGCCGGAAGGGTACGATACGGTCATTGGGGAGCGCGGCCTCAAGCTATCGGGCGGCGAGCGGCAACGTCTGGCGATCGCCCGGGCCATTCTTCGTGATCCTCCGCTTCTGATCCTTGATGAAGCGACATCGGCACTCGACACCGAGTCTGAACGGATCGTACAGTTGGCCTTGGCCAATTTGATGAAGAATCGAACGACATTGGTGATTGCGCATCGGCTCTCGACTATTCAAAACGCGGATCGAATCATCGTCTTGGATCGTGGAGCTATCGTTGAAATGGGCTCTCATGACGAACTGCTTCGGCAGGGAGGCGTCTATCGACGTTTGCATGCCTTGCAATTTCAGGATGTGACCAGTGTGTGACGACGTGAGGTGCTGAGTGCTGAGTGCTGAGGGTGGGAACAGCCTGAAGAAACGTGTCGCACAGTGGATCAAGTGGTCACTCTTGCCTCCGATCGGAGCTGCTGCTATTCGCGGCGTTGCACGCTCGATGCACTGTGAGACTGGCGGCCATGAGGCAGTCGATGGGTTATATCGGAAAGGAGGCAACATCATTCTCGCGTTTTGGCATGCTCAGCAATTGATGATTCCGATCGGCTATCGAGGAACCGGTTCCCATGTGCTGATCAGCCGACATGGCGATGGGGAAATCATTGCACGGATCATTGCGCGGTTCGGCCACGAAGCGGTACGTGGGTCGAGTACGCGTGGGGGTGTCGGTGCGCTTCGGGCCCTGATCAAACTGGGACGGTCTGGTCGAGACGTGGTGGTGACGCCCAGACGGCCCCAAGGGGCCGCGTCACGTCGCAAAGCTTGGGGTCATTCATTTAGCCAAGGCGACAGGCCTTCCCATCGTGCCCCTGGCATTTGCCTGTTCAAAAAAAAACTCTTTGCGAGCTGGGATCGTTACATGGTCCCATATCCGTTTTCCAGAGGGCTATTTCTCTACGGGAATCCGCTTTGGGTCTCGCGCGAAGCCGGTGAAGCCTCGCTTGAGGCGACTCGCCTGGAGCTTGAGACGGTTCTCAATCGACTGACGGATCAGGCGGAACAAGACGTCATCCGTTAACCGTCATGTGTAGCCTAGGCGGATGCTTTCCGTCATTCCATGTGTGACGCGTGACAAGTGACGGTCAGCGGTGGTTCCATGTGGAAGCTTCTCTATAACATCGGCCTTCTTCTCGCTGCCCCTGTGATCGTGGGCGTCCTCCTGGCCAAGCCACGTTGCAGGCCGGGATTTTTCCAGCGGATAGGCTGGCAGGACCACTCGCCCAACGGTGGTGGATCGCCTCAGCCGCTTATTTGGGTGCACGCCGTGTCGCTTGGTGAAGTGGTGGCGGCAGCGCCGCTCGTGAGGGCGCTGCACGAGCGGCATCCCGAGTTTCGCTACATCGTGACGACGGTCACCGAGACCGGACGCGAAGCGGTTGAACAACGCTTAGGGGGCATCGCCGAACATCGATACGCTCCCCTTGATTTTCCCTGGGCCGTGGCCGGTATGGTTCGGCGCCTGCGTCCAATGCTCTATGTGTTCGTCGAGACCGAAATATGGCCGAACTTACTATGGACGTTGCGAGAGCAGGATGTGCCCTCTGTGCTGGTGAACGGGCGGTTGTCTTCCCGGTCGTTTCGCCGTCAGGACTTGCCCGTGATTCGGTCCTTCTATCGTTCCGTACTCCGGACATTGACGCTTTGCCTCACGCAATCCGATAGGGATGGAGATCGTCTTGTTGCCTTGGGGGCCGATCCGACGCGGGTTCACGTGACCGGCAATATCAAGTTTGATCAGCCGCTGCCGGATGTTCGATCTGATGAGTCGCTCCGCCGAAGCTTCGGGATTGATGAGCGCGAACAGTTGATTCTCGCCGGCAGTACACATCCCGGCGAAGAGGAACTGCTGGTCTCGGCCTACCTGCAGATCGTGAAGACCTATCCCTCAACGGTCTTGATGGTGGCGCCTCGCCATATCGAGCGAGCGGAACGAGTCGAGGCGACGCTTCGAGAAGCAGGAGTGGTCGTCCAGCGGAGGAGTCGGATTCGGGAGAAGCAGTCCGGTCCACGCGTGGTCATTTTGGATACCAGAGGAGAGTTGTCTCGTGCCTATCGAGAAGCCGCCGTGGCATTCGTCGGGGGAACGCTGGTTCCCGTGGGTGGGCACAATTTGTTGGAACCGGCTGTGTGGGGCACGCCTGTCATGTTTGGGCCCCATACGGACCATTGCGCTGAGGTTGCGACGCTCTTATCCGAGGCCGGAGGAGGCCGCCGTGTGACGGGAGAGGAGGATCTGGTTGCCTCCCTTGACGAGTGGCTGGGGCGGCCTGAAACTCGATATCGGGTGGGACAGGCTGCAAGACAGGCGGTGTTGGACAATCAAGGCGCGCTCACACGGAGTCTGGAGCTTATTGAAGCATGTCTCCGTGCAGCTCCTTCGTATTCTCATTCATGCGTGGCGACGGGGCCGAGACCTCTGATAGCCAAGCCCTAGTATGACCTTCTTGCATCCTGGACAACCGGTCTGTAAAGGGCTTTACTGGGTTGCCGGGTTGTACGGCCTCATTGTCCGATTTCGCCTGTGGTGCTATCGGAAAGGTTGGCTGACGACCACACGGCTGCCTTGTCGTGTGGTGAGCGTGGGCAATCTTACGGTTGGGGGGACAGGAAAGACTCCTATCGTCATACTGCTGACAGAATGGTTCTTGGCCAAGGGGCGGAGGGTGGCGATCTTGAGCCGTGGGTACAAACGAACGAGCAAGGAACCTCGTCTTCTTGTGTCAGATGGATCACGAATTTTGGTTGGTCCGTTAGAAGCGGGGGACGAGCCGTTTCTCATGGCACAACGTTGTCCCCAGGCGATTGTCGCGGTGGGAGCCGATCGAGTTGCGCTCGGGCAATGGGTGTTGGAACAGCATCTAGTCGACTGCATCGTGTTGGATGATGGCTTTCAACATCGATCGCTTCATCGTGATGTCGATCTTGTGCTGCTGGATGCCACTGATGCCGCAGGCCTTGACGCGCTGCTTCCGGCTGGAAGACTACGGGAACCCTTGACCGAGCTGTATCGTGCGAATGCGGTCGTGATTACCCGTGCCGATTCACATCAGGATGTGGACGCGATTCGTAGTCGATTGCACGCGATTTCATGTTCATCCGAAGACGCTGTTGAAGTTGTGTTTCGTCCGGAGTTCGTCATGGCGATCGATTCGGGAGAGCGGCAACCGGTTGAATGGTGTCGAAGGAAAAAAACATGGCTGGTCAGCGGCGTCGGGAATAGCCGATCATTCCGTCGATCAGCCGAAGCCATGGGGGTTGAGATCCTGGGTGAGACCGCCTTTGAAGACCATCACGACTATCGCCGCGACGATATCGAGAAGGTTCGTGCCGATCTACAGGCCACTGGCTGTGAAATCGTTCTGACAACTGAGAAGGACGGAGGGAAGTTGCTTCCCTTACTCATGCCAAGCGACTCCTGGTGGATGCTTCGCCTTGGAACCGAAATCGTACGTGGAGAAGAGCGGCTGCATAGATTGATCGATGGGTCGCCAATCAGTGAGACAGAACCAGTGGAGTCTCGTGCGTAGGAATGTCCCCCGCAAAATTCTGGTGCGGGCGCCGAATTGGATCGGCGATGCCGTCATGTGCGAGCCGGCTGTCCGAGGCCTGCGGTCTCTGTTCCCCGAGGCGGAGTTGACGATGCTCGCCAAAGCTCCCATCGCGGAGCTATTCGTGGCCTATCCGGGACTTCATTGCGTGCTGGTGTACGATGACAAGGGGGCTCATGCGGGGATGTCAGGAAAGTGGTCGCTCGCCGGTATGTTGCGGCGGCACCGCTTCGATTTGGCGGTACTGTTTCAGAACGCGTTCGAAGCCGCATTTCTTGCATGGCTCGCCGGTATCCCACGGCGATATGGGTATGCCACGGACGGAAGAGTCTTGTTTCTGACCGAACCGGTCGCTGTTCCCAACGGCCCGGTTCCGGTACATCAAGTCGAGTACTATTGGAACTTGTTGAGGCCATTGGGACTGGCTGGTGGCCCCTCTCCCCCCACATTGCTCGTTTCGGCAGACGAGGGCCGAATGGTCGACGTACGGCTTGCCTCCGCCGGTATCGATTCGTCGGATCTCATGATCGGTATCAACCCCGGATCGACCTACGGCAGCGCCAAACGTTGGTTGTCCGACCGATTTGCCGAGGTCGCGAAACGACTGGTTCGGCGATTGGAACAAGCTGAGAACGCGCGTATCGCAGTGATCATTCTTGGAGCGAAGGGAGAGGAATCACTGGGGGAGGACATTGCGGCTCAGCTCGGCGGGCGATCGGTCGTTTTATCCGGCGCGACGACCATTCGAGAGCTCATGGCGGTCGTGAAGCGTTGTCGTTTGCTGATTACGAACGATACAGGACCGATGCATATTGCGGCGGCGTTCGGTGTGCCGGTTGTTGCTGTGTTCGGCCCTACTGACTGGCGTACCACCGCTCCCTACGGGCAAGCACGGTCGATGGTGCGGGAAGCCGTAGACTGTGCGCCCTGTCTCCTCAGGGAATGCCCGATCGATCATCGTTGCATGACTCGCATCACCGTCGACCGGGTGTATGAAGCGGCAGTGCAACAGCTGAACGGTCTGTCTGGTCTATCTCGTCTATCTGGTCCAGACAAAACAGACCGAAAAGACCAGATCGACCAAACGAACATTCTTTCCGGTTACACCATCTTTCTCGATCGAGACGGAACGCTCAATCCCGATCCCGGTTACATCAACTCCCCCGATCAGTTTGAGTTGTTTCCAGGGGTGCCTGAGGCGCTCGCCAGGCTGAAGCGAGCCGGTGCCCGATTGATCGTCGTCACCAACCAATCGGGAATCGCGCGAGGTTTCTTGACGCGCGATGACCTTGATGCCGTGCACATGAAACTTAAGCGTCTTCTCGATGCCGCCGGTGTGTCGCTCGACGCGATCTATTTCTGTCCTCACCATCCGGATGACGGTTGCGACTGTCGAAAGCCGAACCGTGGGATGATTGACCAAGCCGTGCGAGAATGGGGGGTGAATCTGGACCGATCTTATCTGATCGGCGATCACACCCGCGATATCGAGCTGGCGAAACGGATTGGGGCGAAAAGTGTCTTGGTGACCACGGGAGTCGTTTCCCCGCTGGAGGCAGAAGGTCTGAAAGCATCAGGGCCGGTTCCAGATTGGATTGCATCCTCGCTGGCAGAAGCTGCGGACTGGTTATTGTCCGATGCAAGCAAGTTGTCCGTACAGCTTCGCGAGCGCCAGATCGCACATCCGTGAATGTGTAACTGGAGATAGGAAGGCTCTGTTCGCCCGTCTTGTGTCGGCTGGAAAGCCGGCGTAAGTTGTGTCGGTAGAATGGGATGCGCAAAGGAGTCGCGGGGTGTCGCTCAGGGAGAGGGAATGATGGCAGTGAGCCGGGAAGTAAACGCTTGTTCCATTCCGTGTAACCTTTGTGGCGGTACCGACGTGTCGACTCTTTCGAACAGAAGCCGAAGCGGGAAGCCTTTACGGACCGTCATTTGTCAAGCCTGTGGGCTCGTGTGGTCGGACCCACGTCCTCATGACGCCAGGCAGTTTTACGAGGAAGAGTATCGCCTCTCCTATAAACACACCTACAGCCCGAAGCCGAAGCATGTGTTGCGCGCGGGCCATGCGGCCTTATCGCGATTCGAGAAGATCGAGCGGTTGCTGTCGAGTCGGAAAGCCGTTCTCGATGTCGGCACCGGCGGAGGAGAGTTCGCCTATCTGCTTCAATCGTTGGGGCACGGCGTGAGCGGGATTGAACCGAATAGAGGGTATGCCGACTATTCAATACGCGAATACGGGCTCACGGTACAGGTCGGGTTTGTGCAAGACGCGGCGTTTCCAAGCGAATCGTTCGATGTGGTCACGATCTGGCATGTACTCGAACATACGGAAGATCCTGGTTTCATTTTAGCCCTGCTCCGATCCTGGCTGAAACCGGACGGCACGCTTGTGGTGGAAGTTCCGAATGTGGAGGCAACTTGCCAGGCTCCTCGCAGCACGTTTCATGAAGCCCATCTCTACAATTTCAATGTTGTGTCCTTGCGCCGGTTGGCCAAGAAACAGGGGTTGTACGAGGTCAAGCATCTGATCTCTCGCGACGGTGGGAACATCACGATGTTCCTTTCTCGCATGGAGTCCCTGGTCCAAGATCGTTACGGCGCCTCGATTCCCGGCAACTACGAATGGATCTCGAGGATCGTGCGTCGGCACAGCAATGTGCGACGCCACTTGACGCCGCTGCCGTATCTACGGGCTTGGCAGCGCCTTTGCCGATCATTTCAAGAGAGGCGTGAAACGGCGGACGCGAAGAGCGGCAAGGCGCTGCTCGACACGCTCTATTCTCCTCAGCAGCAGCTCCATTCCGTAGGGCGGCCATGAAGAGATTCAGACCGTGCAAGGATGAATGACACGCGTTCTTCCTTCGTCTTCAGTCTCTGACGAGCGGGGTTCGCTGGAAGGTCGTCCCGTGCCGTCTATCAATCCTTTGGATAGTCGTTCCGCATCGGCGTTGAAGAGCGCCCGTATCCTGTTGATCAAACCCAGTTCTCTTGGGGACATCGTTCACGCATTTCCAGTCGTCTCGGCGATCAAAGCACAATGGCCGGGATCGCATATTACGTGGGTGGTGAAGCGCCAGTGGGCCGACCTTGTCGAGCGAGCGGAGGGAATCGACCGTGTTTGGCCTGTGGAGATGACGATGAGGAGTTGGATCAGAGAAGGCCGGGCGCTGCGCGCACAGCGGTTTGACCTCGCCATAGATTTGCAAGGGCTGTTTCGCAGCGGTGTCTTGGCACGCTTCAGTGGCGCACCGACGCGTATCGGATTCGCGAATGGGAGGGAAGGGAGCCCATGGCTCTATACTCAATGCGTCCCGGTTCTCAACCCCGATATCCACGCCGTCGACCGATATCTTTCGATTGCCGCGGCGTTGGGAGTACCTCTACCTGACAAGCCGCGATTTGAGTTCAGGTTGCTGGAGAAAGACTTGGCGATCGTTCGGGAGCTCTGCCTGCGCAGAGGCTTTTCCGTGGACAAGCCATGGGTAGCGATGAATATTGGAGCGCGGTGGCCGACAAAGCGCTGGCCGCCGGAGTCTTTCGCCGCCGTTGTGGATCAACTGCATGAGACACATCGTGATCCGGTCGTCATGATTGGAGGCGCGGATGAGCGCGCATACACGAATAGGGTGAGGGCTCTGACGGACCGTCCGCTTATCGATCTGAGCGGTGAGATCCCATTAGGGTACTTGCCGGCACTACTCTCGACAGCGACCGCTATGGTCACAAACGATTCCGGCCCAATGCATATCGCTGCTGCGCTTAGAGTTCCGGTGGTCGCGATCTTCGGGCCCACAAGTGCGGCGCGCACTGGACCATATGGAGACGGCCATCAGGTACTGACCAGTCGGATCCCTTGCAGCCCTTGTTTCAGTCGTGTCTGCCGACACGATCCTGAATTGGAATGCCTTCATCTCATCAAACCGACCCACGTGGTCGATGCTATCCGGCCGCTGTTGGCGGCTCACGTACCATGTCGATGAATGTCCTGATCGTTCGCCCGGACGGCATCGGCGATGTCCTGCTCTCTCTTCCCGTGGCGACCCAACTCAAACGTCTTGTGCCCGGTGTCACAGTCGGGTTTCTCGCCAGTCCCACTGTCGCGCCCCTTCTCGACCTCCATCCCGACGTGGACTATGTGCGAACGATTCGCTTCACGGATCCATTCAAGGAACTCCGTCTCGTCTTTTCACAGGAAGTTGATGCGGCGATTTTTCTGAAACCGTTTCGTCGTCTCATGTGGGCTGCATGGGTGGCCGGTGTGCCGACTCGAGTTGCAACGCGGTATCGTTGGTATAGCCTGTTGGCCAATCGCCATATCCATGAACATCGTAGCGAATTTTCGAAACATGAATCAGAGTACAACGTTGAAATGTTGAAGGGGTTGGGGTTGAGCCCTCGGGTTATAAGCCCGCCGGTGCTTATCCTGGCCGAGGCCGAACGGGCTGTCGGTGCATCCCGGTGGTCGAGATTGCCGAGTCCTCGCGTCGTCATTCACCCGGGAGGAGTTTCTGCTCGCCGTTGGCGGCTGGAGCATTACCGTGACCTGGTCGCGACGTTGACAGACAGAGGGTATGGTGTCGTGCTGACAGGCAGCGAGCAGGAGCGAGCCGGGTTTGCGAGCATTGCGCCTTTTGAAACGTTTTCATCAGGAATCGTCGATCTTATGGGTCAGCTCTCGCTACGAGAATTGATGGCTGTCATCGCCAACGCCGATGTCGTCGTCTGCGGAGCAACAGGACCGGCTCACCTGGCGGCAGCTCTGGGTATCCCCACCGTGACCTTGTTTGACCCTCGACGAAACAATTTGCCGGTGAGATGGAAACCGCTTGGGTTGGGAGCGTTGCTGCGACCGGACGTTCCCACTTGTGGAAAATGTATTGGAGAAGCCTGTCCTTATTGGGATTGTCTTGATCGGTTCACTGTCGAGAAGGTGACCGTCGCGATCAACAAGGTCTTAGAAAATCCTTCTCCACTCACCGTTCTTCACATATAAGCCAGAGCTCAGAGATAACTCTCCGGGTCACTCTTGACTCCCAATCGCTTCTGTGTTCATATTCTGAACGTCAGGTTCTAACTATATGAATCTCCAAGGACAACGAGATCTTCTCCTGCTGACCGAGGTAGAGCGAGATGGTACGGTTACTCAGCGGTCTCTCGCCTCAAAGTTAGGGGTTGCTCTGGGCCTGACCAATCTCTATCTTAAGCGGTTGGCACGGAAGGGCTATATCAAGATCACCACGATTCCCTCACACCGGGTTCGGTATTTACTGACTCCGCAAGGGTTTGCCGAGAAATCCAGGCTGACCTACCTCTATATGGAGTATTCCCTGTCTCACTACCGCGATATGCGCGCGCGGTTACGAGACACGCTGTCCCATGCGGCCCAAAATGGAACGAAACGAGTCGTTATCTATGGAACCGGTGAATTGGCAGAGATGGCCTATCTGTCGCTCCGAGAAATGCATATGACCTTGGTTGGATTTATAGACGATAGCCAGCAGGAAGCGTTTTTATCCTATCCGGTCTGGCAGCCGGAGGTGTTACGTGAATGGGAGTTCGATGCGGTGTTGTTGGCGGATATGGAACGAACGGTACGGCACCGCGAAATATTAGAGCAGTATCACGTTCCAGATATGAAAATTCTGGCGCTGGGCCAGTCGGTCTAAGTATTTGAAGGATAATAGATTTTTCAATTCACTGTAAGTGAGAGGGCGAAGCTGTGTCCGAGCCCGAGACGAACCGTCTTCACTGGTACGCGCTTCGGACGAAATCTCGCCATGAAAAATTCGTGCGGGATCAGCTTCACAAACAGGGCATCGAACCGCTGTTGCCGACGGTGAAACGGCTCAGTCAGTGGAAGGATCGCAAGAAAGAAATCGAAGTGCCGTTATTTTCCGGCTACTGTTTTGTGCGATTCGGAAACGGGGGAAAGCTGCCGGTGCAGAAAGTGGTTGGCGTTCTCGAAGTCGTCGGCAGCAAGCGACCGGAGCCCATTCCCGAGGAGGAAATCGAATCGCTGAAGACCTTGATGACCAGTGTCCTTCCTTATGATCCGCATCCATACCTGCATGAAGGTATGAAGGTAGAGGTCGTTCGTGGACCCTTGCAGGGCGTGCATGGTCTCCTGTTGCGGAAAGAGAAACGGCATCGCTTAGTTATCGGAGTGCGACTTATTCAGCAGGCGGCGTCGGTTGAAATCGACGTGAATGACGTCATCGCCGTGTGAGAAGCCTGTAGCCGGCTCGATACCCTCTTCCGCTGCAATGACGTGATCCGTCCTGTTATCTGCTCACCCGAACCTAAAGAACATGATGTTGGAACGATCTGCATGAACAAGTCCGAGATTCGCTCAATGTACGGGAGCGCGATTGTGAAGGGAATGCGGGTCCGCGTGGGAGTCGGGGTGGTTGTGCGAGGCCCAGGGGAAGCCATCCTGTTGGAAAAGCGCCGCGACTGTGGATGGTGGGGATTACCCGGGGGAAAGGTCGAGCCGGGTGAGTCTCTCATTGAGGCAGCCGTACGAGAGGTGCTTGAAGAGACCGGCCTCACTGTAGAGGTGACGCATCTGATCGGCGTGTATTCCGATCCCGATGGCCGTATCGTGACCTACCCGGATAATGGCGATGTGGTCCAGTTGATCGATGTCGTCGTTGGCGCGCGGGTGCTGTCCGGACACATCGTGTGTAGTCATGAGAGTGAAGAGGTACGGTTTTTCTCTCCGTCTCAATTGCCGGAACAAATCGTACCGCCAGCGCGGCAACCAATTGCCGACGTGTTCGAAGGCCGATGCGGAGTTCTGCGGTAGTGGATTTGCCATGACACCGTTCCGCGACCTCCTCATGCTTGGTCTTGGACGAGGACTTCAAGTCCTTGCAGGGCTTATCACGATCAAGACCGCGACGACGATATTGTCGCCCGGCGAAGTCGGGAGCATGAACCAGCTGATGAGCCTCGCAATCTTAGGGACCTCCGCCTTGTTGATACCTATAGCGACATATATCGGTCGTGGATGTCTGGAGTGGATAGATGCCGGGGTGCTAAGTCGAAGGCTGGGCTCATATCTTTGTATTGTCCTGGCTGTCGCGCCCCTTCTTGGTTTGATTACGTGGGTTATCCAGAGCCGGTGGATATTAGTCGTGGGTGTTGGGGCGGCTTGGGTTGGAGGATTGGTAACACTTTATACTGTGGGCATTTCTCTCCACACAATGGGGACTTCCGGATTGATTCTGATAGGCCGGAAGTTTCTATACATACTGTTCGTGAACGTCGCTGCATGGGGAGGGCTTCTCTTGGCGATGTGGTGGTCGAAACATGAAGCGAGTCCGGAGATATGGTTGTTTGGAATCTTTTGCGGACTTCTTCTTTCTTCGTTCTCCTATGTGCTTTTAGACCGATATGCCGAAGGACCTGCTCCGGTGCGTTCATCTCATATGCCCGATCTACTTCCCTTCGATCGGCAGGCCGTATTTATGTTTGTATGGCCGCAAGCTATGGTATTTGTACTTTGGTGGGTTCAGTCGCAGAGTTATCGGTTTATTCTTCCCCATGTTGCCGACATTGCTACGGTTGGATTGTTTGCGGCCGGCTATATGATCTGCTCAGTTTCCATGCAGACGTTTGAAACCTTGTTCAATGAACTTTACATCCCGACCTTATACCGAGCGCTCAAAGGACAAGATAGGGAGGGTATGGCGCAGGCCTGGAATGCTTATGCGGCAGCTTACATTCCCGCCGTTATTCTGTTCGGCGCGTTCTTAATCGGGAACGCAGCATTTATGGTGAAATTACTCCTGGGCGAACAGTTTCAAACGATTGCGTCGATTCTCGTATGGCCGGCATTGACTGAGACCTTTCGAGCCATCTCATCGACACTGCACCATCTCGGGTTGGCGAAGGTCGATATGACGGTCAATATCTTGCCTGTCGTGATCGGTGCGTTCGTCGCGCCCACGCTTGTCTACCTTCTGGCTTCCTACGAACCTCTGGTAGGGACGGCGTTGGCGCTTTTCGCGGCTGCGGCGATTGCATTTGCCGCGGTTATTCCCGTCAGTCGACGCGCTTTGCCTGTCGTGTGGCCCGTTAGGCGAATCATCTATGCGGCGGCATTAGCCGTTCCATTGCTCCTCTTGGGACGTGCGATGGGTGTCGAACTAGGCGAGTTATCTGAAAGCAAGGCCATGGTTGCATTGGTGAGCTCAGGCCTCTTCATGGCGTTTCTACAGTATGTCATGGCGAAGGAATGGATCCAGCAGTTGAGCCCCATAGCGGGAAGGCCGCGCCTGTAAAGGCAGAGGCTAAGGTTGAGTATTGTCCGCAAGGTGTCGAACAAGAAGGACATGGTGAATAGACGATGAGAAGCGTAGGAGCGGATAATCTATGGGGCAAATTCGTGAACCTCGGTTTGCTTGGGGTAATCAGGGTGATATGTCAACAACTCATAGGCCCGTCCTACTCCGGGTCGTTTTTTTTTCGGTTGGCGAATGCCATTTCTCGGACCCGCATTCCGGAGAAGCTGATTAAACTCTGTCCAGTTGCAACCAATCAGGCATGGTCTAAACGTGTGGCGGCAATGGACATTTTGGCAAAGCAGGTTCTAGATCAGGATTTTACCGCCCTCGAAATTGGAACGTGGTTTGGAGAGGGTTCTACCAAGATTTGGGGGAAATATCTGAAGCCTGGCGCACGGTTATTTTTATGTGACTCATGGACGAAATATGCGTCTGAGGTAGATATCAAAAAAACGCCGACATATTCCTCAATGGATAAGTTGCATCACATCGCCATTAATTCTGTGCTAAAAAAAGTGTATGAGCTTGAAGAGAGAACCGGCGGAGAAGTGATTGTCATACGAGGAAAGTCGGCGCACGTGATGGCTTCTCTTAAGCCGGAGACGTTTGATTTTGTTTATGTCGATGGGTCGCATTACTATTGGGATGTTTTCCGAGATATTGAGTTGGCCAAAATGCTCATCAAGGATGGTGGATGCCTCTGCGGAGATGATCTAGAGACTGAACCCTGTGCTGAGATCGAGGCTATAGCACGAGAGCATTTGGATCACGATTTTATAACTGTAAGAATGTCTGATGGTCGGGAGGTCAGTTTTCATCCCGGCGTGGCACTGGCCCTGTCTCAACAGATAGGCACGGTCAATCGCGAGCAAGGGTTTTGGTGGGTATGGCGGCAAGGCAATTCCTGGGTTTGTCAGCGGCCTCTTTCCCAGGAACAACCGCGTTCATGTCAACCTCACACGACTGCATCGGCTGAGTGTGTATCTGATGGTCGATTGTAATTTGCACGATGTTGAGAAGCCGATCATTTCTGTCGTCACCCCCTCGCTCAATCATGGGCGCTTTCTGAGGCAAACGATCGAAAGTGTGGCGGCGCAGACGTTTCGTAACTTCGAGCACATTGTTGTCGATGGGGGATCGACGGATGGCACCGTGGAGATTCTCAGGGAATTTCCCCATCTCCGATGGGTGTCTGAACGGGACGACCACGTTGTTGAGGCCTATCAGAAAGCCTTGGCTATGGCGAGAGGGCAGTACATTATTCAATGCTGTGTCTCGGATGGTTTTCTCGATCCGAACTGGTTCAGAAAATGTGTTGAGGTGCTTGAAAAGGATGATGAAGTATCGCTGGTGTGGGGATTTGCACAAACCATGTCAGAGGAAGGTGATCTGCTGAATGTCTGCTTCCAGGATTTTTTTGCGGATCCACCCCCACAGAAGCGAGACTTTCTGGCATTTTGGCTTATAAGCGGATTTCCATTACCCGAAGGCAACTATTGCGTAAGAAGCGAGGTGATTCGGACGTGGTTCCCCGATACCCGGTCGAGTGATTGGTTTCGAACCTGTCCGCATCTCGGGTTCTTGTATAAGTTTTTTACGGAGGGGTATAGCCCATATTTTATTCCAGTGGTCGCAAATTTCGGCCGCATGCATCACGATCAGCGCAGTCAGCGTTTGAGCGATGTGGAGAAGCCTGGACAAGTCGCCTATTTTAAAGCTGTGAAAGAGTACGGCAAGAGCATCTTGAGAGGAAGTACGGTTCATCGATTCCGAGATGGCAAGTCACAGGTAGTCGGACAGATTCCTCCTCATGAGCTTCAGTCGCTGAGGAAGAAGATGTGGCGGCATCGGTTGCTGCGTTCCCGTCTGGTTCGCATCGATCCCTTCACCCTGGCGTTGAAGCTCAAAGAACGAATATTCTGCTGAGTAGACTGTGACGCTCCTCGCCGGCGGTGATTTTTCATGATTGCAGTTGCGTGGTCTGCCTGGCATGATAAACAGATAATTCTTATGAGAGAAAACCTAATGCAAATAGAGCAGATACAAGGGTAGTCATGCTCACGTCACGCATGCCTTCCAAGATGTTGGACGTGCTCTTTGTCAACGCTGATTCATCCTTGCAGGCTTATCAAGGATTGGCGAAGACCTATTCGGCGATTGAACCTCCCACGTGGGCCCTGTTGCTCGCACAGTCATGTCGAGCGAAGGACTTCGGGGTGGCGATTCTGGATTGTGATGCGGAGAAATTGTCGCTGTCCGAGGCGATCGAGCGTATCCAGAGCACGAATCCCCGGCTGGTCGTGTTCGTAGTATACGGACAAAATCCCAATTCCGGAACCACCGGAATGATCGGGGCCAGCGCACTCGCGAAAGAGCTCAAGCACCATCATCCGAATCTCCCCGTCTGTTTCGTAGGATCTCATGCCAGCGCATTGCCCATGGATGTCCTGCAGCTTCCGTTCGTCGATTTCGTGCTCCTGAACGAAGGTGTCTATGCGTTGCATGATCTTCTGCGGACCGATCTTCATTCCGATTTGGCAGCTGTGAAGGGCATCGGATACAAGGAGCTCGATTCTTCGGGGAAGACTCATTCGGTCTTGAATGAGCCGCAATCAGTGGTGCCGCAAGATCGGATGGATCTCGATATGCCGGGTTACGCGTGGGATCTTCTGCCATACCGGTCACGTCCGCTGGATTTGTATCGAGCACATTTTTGGCATGCTGAGTTCGATCATGAAAAGCGCACACCCTTCGCGGCGATCTACACGTCTCTGGGATGCACATTTGCCTGTGATTTCTGCATGATCAACATCGTGAATCGCATGGATAACGGGAGCGGGATCGATGCCTCCCATTCACGTGGGATGCGGTTTTGGAGCGCGAAGTTGATCGCGGGCGAGCTTGAAAAGCTTGCGAAGATGGGGGTGGAGACCGTTCGCATCAGCGACGAAATGTTCTTCTTGAATCGTAAATACTACGAGCCCCTCTTGGGAGACATCATCGAACGTGACCTGCGGTTGCGGATGTGGGCCTATGCCAGAGTCGATACGGTACGTCATGAGTATATTGACTTGTTCAGGCGAGCCGGCATTAATTGGCTGGCGCTCGGGATAGAAGCCGGCAACCAAACGGTGCGGCAAGAGGTCTCAAAGGGGTCGTTTCAGGAAGTCAACATTCGAGCCGTCTGTGACAAAGTGCGCGCTGCCGGGATGAACGTCATCAGCAACTATATTTTTGGGTTTCCTGACGATACGCTGGAGACGATGAGGGAAACACTGGATTTAGCGCTTGAACTGAATACCGAAATGGCCAATATGTATCCCTGTCAAGCCTTGCCGGGAAGTCCGATGCACCACATGGCCAAACAACAAGGATGGAAACTGCCGGATAGCTATAGCGGGTACGCCTTCCTGTCGTATGATAGTCAGCCGCTTCCAACAAAACATGTGACGGCGGCGGAGGTGCTGAGGTTTCGGGATGAAGCATGGCAACAGTACTTTTCGAACCCGGCGTACCTGAAATTAGTTGAAACGAAGTTTGGAGAGAAAGAGCGGACAAACGTCGAATCCATGGCCCAAGTTCGGTTACGCAGGAGGTTGCTCGGTGATTGATTCGATTCCCATGGTTATGGGTGTGGAGAAAACGCGGAATCTTCCGGCATGATCATTACACGAACACCGTTCCGCATTTCATTTTTCGGCGGCGGCACCGACTATCCGGCCTGGTATCAGGAGCATGGCGGGGTCGTGCTGGCGACCTCGATCGATAAATATTGCCATATCAGCTGCCGGTACCTCCCGCCTTTCTTCGAGCACAGGCACCGCATTGTCTATTCGATCATCGAAAACGTGCGCCGCGTCGAAGAGATCAAGCACCCGGCCGTTCGTGCCATTCTTGCATGGGCCGGGTGCGATGATCAGGGGCTCGAAATTCATCACGACGGTGACTTGCCCGCGCGATCGGGTCTTGGATCCAGCTCATCTTTCACGGTGGGATTGATCCATGCCATCGCCGCTTTGCGGGGGAAATATATTTCCAAAGATGAACTAGCCGCCCAAGCCATCCATATGGAGCAGCAGATCATCAAGGAACATGTCGGCTCGCAAGATCAGATCTCGGCCGCATTCGGTGGGTTCAACCGGATCGACTTCAAAAGGAACGATACCTTCCAAGTGTCGCCCATTATCTTGACCAAAGATCGATTCCACGAATTTCAGTCGCATTTGATGTTGTGTTTTACAGGATTTTCAAGAATTGCGTCCGAGGTCGCCAAGTCGAAGATTGCGAACTTTAAGAGCCGGGAAACCGAGTTGAAACGCATGAAGGAGATGGTGGATGAAGCCATCAAGATCCTCCAGCATACGAAGACGCCGATCGAGGAAGTAGGCCGATTGCTTCACCAAAGCTGGCTCTGTAAGCGCAGCCTTTCGGGTCAGGTTTCGACGCCGGAGATCGACCATCTGTACGAGGAAGCCATGAGGGGGGGCGCTCTGGGAGGGAAGATTCTTGGCGCCGGCGGAGGAGGATTTCTGCTGTTGTTCGTGAAGCCTGAGCTGCAATCGAAAGTGCACGAACGGCTGAAGCATCTAATACACGTGCCGTTCCGGTTTGAGAATACAGGCAGTCGAGTTGTACTGTACCAACCGCATGGACTTTCTTGAACGTGACATGAAGCATGATGCCTCCATATATGTTGCAGGCCATGCCGGTCTTATCGGCTCGGCAGTCGTTCGACAGTTGGAGCGGGATGGATATCGCACTCCGATCACCAGGCGGCGCAGCGAATTGGAGCTTCAGAATTCCGGACAGGTCTCCAAGTTCTTCGAGGAAGCCCAGCCGGAGTATGTGATTCTCGCTGCCGGGCGAGTCGGCGGAATAATGGAAAATCAGACATTCCCCGCCGACTTTATGAA
>CAWKJK010000076.1:0-9294 GCA_963849655.1 uncultured Nitrospiraceae bacterium | reverse complement strand
CAGTCGCTGACCCATCTCAATAATACCGCCCAACCGTTCGAGAAGGTCAAGTGATTGACGCGAGGTTAGAACTGAGGTAAGCAGAATGGTACCTCATAGTGCGAAGCAAACTAACGGGCGACCGTCGCCGAGAAGAGGCGCAAGCGGTGACACTTTCATTAAGTACTCACCGGCAAATCTAAAAACCCTCAATGCTGCATTATTGACATGTGGTTGAGGGCAATGGAACTTTGAAAACATAGCTGCCACCGGGTAACTGGTTCGTGGTCGTTGTCGAGACGCAATCGCAATTAAATGTATTGCAACCGGCATCCTGCGAGTCCATGCGTCCGGTTCCCCAAAGATTGGCGGTGGTATATCCGATGTTCGGTGCGACAGTCACTTCAATGTCAAAGGTCGTTCTGCCCGTGCGCGTATCCGGGCCGGCCTGCCACAGTGCGGTCTGAACTGCATCGGTAAATGCGCCTTGGGGCGTTTGACCTTGTTGTGGATTGGTACCCGAGTCGTCCCCGAGCTGGGCCCGGCACACATCTTTTGCCGTTTGCACGTGACTGGTGCAATTGGTGCCATCGTCCGGCTCCTCGCCCCCGGTGCAGTACTTAAAGGTCCAATTGGCGCCCTGATTGTCCGTTTGGCTGAGGTCAAGCTCGAGAGGGGGGACTGTGGTTGCTGTCATATTGTTCCACGTCACGCCCGCAAGGAAATTCCCGCTTGCGGCCCCTTTCCTGATACATTCACCGTACCCCCCAGACTGAAGCTAAAGCCGGATGTGTACGTGGTTGCCTGACCCTGAGTGGCAGGGGGTTTTGCGTCAGTCTGAGCAATGGAACCGGTACTGCGCGGCACCATCGTGACGTCGTACTGAAGCGGGTAATTGATGTATCGACAGATATCTGCATGACCCGAAAGGTAAGAAGGTGAGCTGCAGTAGGTCCGCTGAGGATCATCCTTCCAGTTAGCCACCACGTATCTGTCATTGCCGGAGTCGTAATACATGGATGTGTCACCCAGCTCAGTCGCGGCGCTCTGGAATGTGGCGTTGGTCGGAGTCCAGTCGGCCAACGCCGTCACCATGTAGTAGTCCGATGTGAGGCCCGTTCTTATGTCTGCTTGACAGCTGTGCAGGGCGTAGATGTTCACCGTGGTGTTGTAGACCCCCGCTGCTCCATTTTGCTGGAAGACCGTTTTTTGCACTGGGCTGGTCTGCCAGTCGACATTCTGATGGGGATCCCGCGGCTGCAGCATGCGGACATTCGGCCGGCGCCCTACGTCGCTCGCCGTGCGGTCCGTTGCCTTTTCGTGTGCCTGTTCCTCGTCGTGTTCCTGTTCCTCGTCCTTCAGATCCGTGGGATGCTCGGATCGCCCTGTGCGGTTCGCATCGGCCGGTGCTCTAATTCTCTCGCCGTGAGTTCCGCGACCCGTTGCTGCCCTTGTTCCTCGTCCTGCAGACTTCGGGTCGATCCGGATCGCCCAGTGCGGTTCGAGCGGGGCTACGATGCCGCGTTCGAACAGCATGTGACGGTGGGGATGTGGCTCTCCTGGCGCAGGGCATAGGCCAACGCCCCCGCACCGTCTTTTGAACCGTCGGTCACGCCTACGCCTTGATGATCCCGTGCAAGGCCGCGACATCCTCCATCGTGGCGTCAAGCAGCACGATCGTATGTCCGGCTCGATACGTCCTCTTCAGTGCCCTCTTTTCCCTCGTCGCCAGCCCAGACATCATCTTGCCTTGAAGGAGAATCGGCGTGTGATGCCCCGCGGTAAACGGGACGGCGTGCACCTGTTGCAGGATGTCGTCGGCGATGGTGCTATCGAGAGGCCCGAGTTGCCGAACCGTCGTGGGGCAATGCTGCGATTTCTTGCAATCCTTGTCATGCCACTCCGGCATCCGGCCGGCGTCGTGCGGGGCTCTATCTTGACTTTTACCATCGCCGGGCCGCCGGCAATGATCGCAAGGCCGATGGAAAGAGTCATTCTCCCCAATCGTTGCGCCCACCGTCGCTGTCCATCCCATGCCGGTCCGTTGGGCGATGTCCCGCATTCGTGTGTATCCATGGCTGCCTCCTGGTTGTCAACGTCCGTCGTCACCGGTTTAGCGTGCAAGTGCGAAGCATAACGACGGGTCCGAACCAAATAGTAGAGTCACATCTTGTTCTGTGCATCGACCCATCGTTCGATACGACGCTACTATATCCTCGCGTGATGAAGATTTCGTCAGCGTACATCCCCAGCAATTCAATGCCGTGGCTGCCGCGCCAGGATTCTCGGTAGGGTTCGCATTCTCATATTCGTCCCATACCAGCTTCACGCCGCAGATTCGGACCTTGTGCGTGGTCATTCCCTTGACGTCGTTGAAGCATTTTCCCGTGAAGCCCTGCTTCACGCTAATCGTTGTATAACTTTTTTTCCTGGGAAGGTCGTCGGATCTGATCGATCAGTCGTGGAGGCTCAGCCATGGTTTGTTTTCCCATCGAAGCTGTTTCTCAACAGAGGCAGGTAGATTCCCGATGTCCTTTCTCTAATATCATCTACGTATCCAAAAAAGCAAGCAGAGTTTTGTCCATCCAACCAGGCTAATACCGGCTCGATGTGTCGGGGATTTGGTGTGCGTTTAGGGTACCGATAAGGAAATGATTCACGATTTTTGCTGCGAAATGCGACGACCTTGGTTATGGGATTCAGGAATCTCGCAGCCTTCTGACGAAGACTCGGAAACGAAGAGGATGAGCAAGCTCCTTCATTCTCTACTGCTCGGAGAGGATTCTTGATCTTTCTTCCTTCTTGAAAGAGGAATCTTCTTGGTGTTAAGGGAGTGATGTTTGCATATGGAAGGGTGACTCATGGGAGATGAACAGTCCTTAATCAAGCGAATCCTCTTCGCGACCGACTTTTCCTCGTGCGCGCATCATGCCGAAGCATATGTGGCATTTCTTGCCAAAGCCTATGAGTCCACAGTGACGATCCTGCACGTGCTGGAAATTTTCGAGGGTGCGTATGTCACGACCGTCCAAGATTCGAACGAGACACACGAGCGATTGGACGAGATCGTTCGACGACTGGCGCAACCTGCGGGTCGCGTGAAGTATCAGCGGCGGGCCGGTATTCCGGATACAATCATTTGCGAAACGGCCCAGGAGGTCCGTGCAGACCTGATCGTGCTGGGCACTCATGGAAGAACCGGACTTCGCCATGTCCTCCTGGGCAGTACGGCGGAACGAGTGCTGACCATCGCTCCCTGTCCCGTGTTGACGATCAGGAAACAGGGGCAGGAGGAGGAACATCGCGCAACGAAACCGGTTCAGTTCAAACAGATCGCCATCCCGATAGATTTCTCCGACTGTTCGCTGAATGCCTTGGAATATGGCGTTCAGATGGCCAAGGGCTTTGGCGCGTTCCTGACGCTCCTGCATAGCTTGGAGCCGCTCTCCTACGGGAGCGATTTGACGTTCGTGCATGCGGCGGAACAGAACCAACACCGTGTTGCCGCGCAGCTCAATCTCGCGGCGGATCGAATTCAGTCGCAGGGGGTCTCAGTGCACACAGTGATTCGTGGTGGCCTGCCGGCCGATTCCATTCTCGACTTCATCGACAGGTCAGGCTGCGACCTCGTTGTTATGGGAACACACGGCCGCCGCGGGCTCGCTCATTTCATGAAGGGCAGCGTGGCGGAAGCCGTGTTGCGCCGAGCCTCCTGTCCAGTCCTCGCCGCAAAGCATTTCATGCTGCCTCGGAGCGGCCAGCCCTCGGTGCCCGAGTCATAGAGAGTGCGGGTGTTTGGCGGTAGCACCGCCAAGCCGCTACAAGGAACTCTCCGGTGTCATCGGTTACGATAAGGAGAGAAGAGTTACCGGCTCAAGCGAAGCTTGGTATGGAAAACAGGATGGGAAAACCGACGATGTAACCAGCCCATCATCGATCCGGTTTTGTCACCCTGATCTGTCCGGTTGAGGATGACCATCCTGACACAGGCGAGCGAGATTCAGGCATGATCGATATCAATATAGGAGTGACCAGGTTTCCGGCGGCTGGAAGCAGATGACTTGTGATGTGGTGCAACATGACGAGCAGACCCCTACGCTTTTCACTTCATGGCTTCCCCAATTGCCTGTTCCGCCAGCGGCGCCATCACTGCATAGCCTTTTTCGTTGGCGTGCAGTCCGTCGTTCGTCAGTTCACGCTTTAAGGAGCCGCTTTCGTCTACCATCGCCGAGTAGTAATCTAGATAGATGTGGCCGTTCTTTGTCGCGTACTCTTTCATCCGTTTATTGAGCGCCTTAATTTGCTCGGGCCGCCTATTCTTACTGTAAATGATCGGCTTGCCATTTTTATCCTTCGCATAGTCATTGGTCGGCAATAGCGAGGCTAATATGACACGAATGCCATGCGCATGAGCCAATTCCGCCATTGAAGCAAGATTGTCTTCAATCGCCTCGATCGTCGTCGGTCCCGCCACGCCGGCAATGTCATTGGTGCCTGCAAGAACCACCACCACCCTGGGTTGCAACGCAATAACATCGGCTCGGAACCGGATCAACATCTGGGGAGTCGTCTGTGAACTGATGCCGCGATTAATATAGGACTTGCCGGGGAAAAATCCGCCATACCCCAGATCATCCCACAAATCTGTGATGGAATCGCCGAGGAACACGACGCGCTCTTCTCTTTGTGCCGGTAAGGCAAGCTTGCGATTAGATTCTCGGTAGCGCGACAGAGACGGCCAGTCATTCAACCGAGCCTCGAGCTTCGCCTCAAGAGCCTTTATCTCGACGCAATCTTGCGATCCCGAACCACATGCCTGGACGAGGACACAGGCCGTAACCAGCCATAACGCCGATCCAATCGTTGACCGTCTTGTCATGAGTCCTCCGCAGAGAATGAACAAACACCTCAAAAAATGACGCTTCCGGGTTTAGCATGGGTACAGATCAAGCCCTCCACAGTTGGAAGCAGATGGCCGTCTTGAAGTGGTCGATGTTGCGGAAACCGCAGGCCTTGCTCTTGATCTTATGAATCTGGAGGCAAACTCATAGGGTCAAATATATAGGGTCAGATCTTGTCCTGTGCGTACCCGTGTGAGGATTCTAGCTCAAAGATATGCATGGGACAAGGTCTGACCCATTGTGGTTTTGCATCTGTCCGTGGGAAAAACTCTGCGATCCCAATACCCTGTCGGGAGACCAGCCGTAACCCTCACGCCATTCTTTCCCTGTACGGGATTCAACCCGTCATAGACAAAATTGGGCGTCGTGCCTCCGGTGCTGAGCCCTATCGAGGGGTGATCGTTTTGTCGGTGCTGTGGGTAACTGGTTTCGGGTGTGTGGTGATGCAGGTAAAAAAGATTCGATCCCCGGGAATTGCGCCCTTTCAAATGGAGCGGACGGTTCACCAATAGTTGGAGGATCTATCACTGTGTAGTTGGCTGCGCTGGCACCATTGCAGCCTTGAGCGACCGGACGAACTCGGCGACGTGCCCGATCATGGCGGGATCTTGCTGGTGGGACGCGATACGTTTGACGATGGCGCTGCCGACGATCACTCCATCCGCCATTTTCGATACCCGCGCAGCATCCTCGGGTGTGGCCACGCCAAAGCCAACCGCGACGGGAGCAGCGGAAACCTTTCGAAGTTTGCCGATATTGTGTTGTATGTCCCCAACGTTATTGATCTTCGCCCCTGTAATACCCGTCAGTGAAACATAATAGACAAACCCGTGCGACTCTTTCGCCACAAGTTTTCGCCGATCAGTCGTGCTGGTCGGCGCGAGCAGGAAGATCAGCGAGAGTCCGGCTGCATCTGCCGGGACCTTGAGCGGTCCCGCTTCGTCCGGCGGCATATCGGGCACAATCAACCCATCCACTCCGGCAGTCTTCGCCGCATTGCAAAAATCTTCACAGCCCATGGCGTGGATAGAATTGTAGTAGAGCATCAGAATGATCGGGATATTCGTTCGCTGTCTGAGCGATGTCACGGAGGCCAGGATTTTCCGCAGGGATGTCCCGTTCCGCAATGCCCGCTCCGCAGCCTGCTGAATCACCGGTCCATCCGCGATTGGATCTGAGAAGGGCACGCCCAGCTCAATGATATCGGCCCCCGCCTGTTCCAACGCCAAGACCAGTTGTTCTGTTTCAGCCAGTCCAGGATCTCCCGCCATCAGGTAGGGAATGAGAGCTTTCTGCCTATTCTTACGCAGGCCTTCGAAGGTGGTTTCCAGTCGCCCGCTCATAATGACACACCGCGCATTCGTGCCACTTGTTGCACGTCCTTGTCACCACGACCAGAAAGGTTGGCGATAATGAGCTGCGATTTCTTCAGTGTAGGTGCCAGCTTTGACGACATGCGCGATCGCATGGGCGCTCTCGAGTGCCGGAACGATGCCTTCTTCACGCGCGAGCAGGTCAAAAGCCGTCAGCGCCTCAACGTCCGTCGCATAGGTATATTCGATACGGCCCTGATCATGATAGAGACTATGCTCCGGTCCGACGGCGGCGTAATCCAGACCGGCCGAGACGGAATGAGTCAGATTGATCTGTCCGTTTTCGTCCTGAAGCAGGTAGGTCATGGTACCTTGCAAGACCCCCGGCTTGCCGCCTGAAAATCGAGCCGCATGTTTGCCACTCTTGACCCCGAGCCTCCCGGCTTCCACGCCGACCATCTTGACCTTGGGGTCGCGGAGGAATGCATGAAACAGACCGATTGAATTGCTTCCTCCCCCGACACAGGCCACGAGATAATCCGGCAACCGTTTTTCCGCGGAAAGAATCTGCTTCCGAGCTTCCCGTCCGATGATCGCCTGAAAATCGCGGATCATCATGGGATACGGATGTGCCCCCAGGACCGATCCCAACACATAGTGCGTGGTTCGCACGTTGGTCGTCCAGTCGCGCATGGCCTCGCTGATGGCATCCTTGAGCGTGCGGCTGCCGGCATCGACGCCGGTCACCGTCGCGCCCAACAGACGCATGCGGAAGACGTTCAGCGCCTGCCGCTGCATATCTTCCGTGCCCATGTAGATCTCGCATTGCAAGTCCGAACATGGCAGCCGCCGTTGCTGTCGCCACACCGTGCTGACCGGCTCCGGTTTCGGCAATGATTCGCCGTTTCTTCATGCGCAAGGCCAGCAGGACTTGGCCGATCGCATTGTTGATCTTGTGCGCGCCGGTATGGCAGAGGTCTTCCCGTTTCAGATAAATCTTGGCGCCGCCCAATCTTTTGGTCAGCCGATCGGCACGATAGAGACTCGTCGGCCGTCCCGACATATTGCTTGAGGTAGTAGGCGAGGTCGATTTGAAATCGACGATCTTTTTTCGCCTTGGCATACTCTTCTTCCAACTCCAAAAGCGCCGGCATGAGGGTTTCGGGCACATAGCGGCCGCCATAGGAACCGAATCGGCCATGGCTGTCTGGAAGCATCGGACATCTGATCAACCTCTCCGCAATGAATCCTCGTGAGTATAACGATGGCGATCAGACGGACACAAGTCTGGCCGCTTCAATAAAGGCCTTCAGCTTATGGTGATCCTTCTTGCCCGGACTCTGTTCCACTCCGCTGCTGACATCGACTCCGTAGGGACGCACCACTCGGATCGCTTCTGCCACATTTGCCGGATTCAAGCCACCCGCCAGAATAACCGGAGCAGACCGAGCCACTTCCTGAGCTAATGTCCAATCGACCGTCTGTCCCGTACCTCCATATGCCTGGTCTGAAAACGTATCGATGAGAAACCCCGCGCACGTTCGCACGCCCTTGAAATTCAGCCAGGGCGAGAAAGGTCCCGCGGTCCTTCAGTCGAAGGGCCTTCAGGCGTCGGACGGCCGAGATTCTGACAATACAGCAGCTGATTCATCTCCATGGAGTTGGGCCAAGGCAAGGCCACATTCATCCATGAGCGTTCGAACCTTCTCAGCCTCCTCATTGACGAACACACCGACCGCCAACACAAACGGCGGAAGGCCCGCCACAATGGCCCTCGCCACCGCCGGTTCGACCCAACGTGGGCTCTTCCGGTACATGACAAAACCTAAGGCATCTGCGCCGGCCTTTACCGCAACGTTCGCGTCTTCTACATTCGTAATACCGCAGATCTTGATCTTCATGCCGAACGATTTAGGCGACTCCTTCACCTGCGTGCAGTCTGACCGAGCAATTCTCGGACTTTGTCCGCTGTGTGCTCGGCACGAATGAGCGATTCTCCGATCAACATGGCGTGCACGCCGGCCTCGGTCAGCCTTGTCACCGCATCGCGATCATGAATTCCGCTTTCGCTGATGATCAACTTGTCGGAAGGGATTCGTTTCGCCAACCGGAAAGTCACATTGAGATCGGTCGTGAACGTATTCAGATCCCGATTGTTGATCCCGATCATCCTCGCAGTGGGAATCCACTCCAGGACCCTGTCCAACTCCCTCTCGTGATGGGTTTCAAACAGGCTGTCCATCCCAAGCTCGGTTGCCAACGCATGGAAATCCATCAGTTGGCGTCGCTCCAACGCGGCTACGATCAACAAGACCGCATCGGCGCCGTGAGCCCGCGCCTCATAAAACTGCACGTCACCGACCATGAATTCTTTGTTGAGCGCCGGAATCGGGAGCGCGCGCTTGATCTCTTCAAGATACCGAAGGTCTCCTTGGAAAAACTCCTTGTCGGTCAAGACGGAAACGGCCGATGCCCCATGCTCATGGTAGGTGTGCGCAATCCCGAGATAATCGAACTGTTCCGAAAATTCCTCTCGTAAAAGTCCCAAGGCTCGGTGACGCTTTCTTGATTTCCGCGATCAAGGCCGGGCTGGTGGGAGGCCTTGTCGCATCTAAGGTGACGGCAAACCCAAGAGCCGGCGAGGCATCCCGGATCGCCGCCTTGAGGTCGGCCAGATAGGAACGACTCTGTTTGTGCCTGAGTTCTGCTCGCTTATGCTCAAGGATGCGATCAAGAATCATGACGTCAATCATGCCTGCTTGCACGCCTTCTTGGTAAACGCAATGAGCCGATCCAGCTTCTCTACGGCGGCCCCGGAGTCGATCGTTTGTTGTGCGAGGTAGAATCCGTCCTTGAGTGTTTTCGCTTTTTGGCCTACGACCATCGCAGGTGCGGCATTCAGACACACGATATCCCGTCTCGGCCCCTTCCGTCCCTGAAGAATTTCTTTCGTGATCCGTGCGTTTTCCTCCGGCGAGCCGCCGACGAATTCTTTTCGCGCCGTACGCCGAATCTCAAATTCCTCCGGCGCGATAAAATAACTCGACACGACACCACCTTTACCTTCTGACACTTTCGTCCGGTCCGACAATGTGACCTCA
>CAWKJK010000075.1:0-45128 GCA_963849655.1 uncultured Nitrospiraceae bacterium | reverse complement strand
CACGTACACTGCTATCGGCCACTACCAACCCATCAAGCATGACAGGAAACCGCACGCGACCGGAAGAGACGTGCGCTGTAACTCAACAGGGAGGCCCAGCCATGGCGAGAACATCTACCAGGAAGGAATGTGAACCCCTCGTGATGCTTCACGGACGCATCTTGTTTCGAGATCGAGATGGCTCGATCAGTGACGTGACACAACGGACAAGTTGGGGACTGAAGACATTTGCGGAGAATGGCGAGACCGCAATTTATATCCTCAATCAGCTCAGGAAACGGTTGGATCTGCTTTTCGCGGCTGCCGAGCATCGATCGAAGATCGATGCGAGCCTCGTGCGACTCGCTATTGAAGACATCCAAATAGACTTGGAGGATGGGAGCCACCTAGCAGGCTATGTTGCAATGACTCACGAGATGTTCGAGCACTCCGAAGCGCTCCCTCCACTGCCGACGCCTGATTCCCGAAATACCGGCCGGTCTCTGTCTCTCATCAAGCCAGCATAACGGAAAAGGAGTATGCCCAATGCTACGATCACAAGTCTTGTATGAAGTGTGTGGATCGAGTACAGAATGTCAGTTTGAGGCGATAGGAGGAATGTTTGAAGACAGAACGGAGGCAGAAACAGAGCTTCGAAGAATCAGGCGACGTTATCCAGAAGCCTTTCTCGCTCGCGTCGTGTACACACGGTTTAACAAAACGGTACCGTGCAGGCGCGTGCGAGCTGTCTAGGCGGCGCTTTTTGTGACGTGCAGAATAGCGCTTCTCAGGGGGGCAACGGCTGGCCTCATGAACCGGCCGGCGGGCGTTTCCTGGCGCTCGTGCCCCGTTCTTCATCGAATGACCTACATCTGAAAGGAGTATCCGTCATGCCACGGAAACGATCGAAAAAGATCAAGACGCTACGGAAACAGAAACAAGCGCTTGACCTTCGCCCCTTCCTACCAGGTGGATCTGTTGAGCATGACTACCGTCAGCTCGAGGCAAAAGGCCGAGAGAGACTGGATTTCACCTTTGGGGATTGGCTTGTCGATCGACGGTCAATGCTCGGTTTTGTGCCAGCTCGCGCCCAAAAAGCTGTCTACTCCGCGACCGTGGCTAACTTGAAGGCAGGCGGATTGGCTCGCCGCCAAGCTGCAAACGCACACGAGGCGGCGCGTCTTCGCACAGTTGCTAGAGAGATTGGAATCCTCGGTAAAGGGCGGCCATCAGGTCCCAGCAATGAGCAGAGCAGAGATGAATTCATTATGAAGGTAGCCACCGCCATGCAGCGACTTGAAAGCCTGGGAAAACGAGTCACGATTGTAAATGTAGCGGAAGAACTTGGTCGTGACGAGAGAACGCTCCGACGACATTCCAAGGGATGGGGCCTTCCTGATTGGAAGGAACTCCGCGATGCTATCCGATCGAGTACTTCAATCGACCATCATAAAAACTCTCATAGTTAGTAATTTCTGTCCGGTTTCTGTCCTTCCTCTTCATCCCGTTATGTGTTTTAAGATCCACAGTTGTGTCGAGTTAGGAATTGCCGGGTATGGGAGGGCCATATCATGAAAGGAAAAGATAACCAGATCATTAGCGCGAGAGATCTTGAGCGCATGGGCATTCTGAAGGCCAGAACCGCCTTACGGATGGCGGCAATCGGTTTGATTCCACACTACAAATTCGGCGAGCGCCTTCATCGAGTCGGGTTCCGGGAAATCGAGGTTCTCAACGCAATGCGGCGTCAGCCCAAGACACCTTCTGAAGAAGAACTGGATAAGGGTGCAGCGTGATAAAGCTTCATACCGATTTCCTGGATGCGCGCCTGCGTGTGCGATCGTCGTTAGCGTATCACGCCGCCCCGGAGCCGCAGATCTCGACCCGATGGGTCTAGCTGCGGCGCCCGCCTGGCTTCGTTCGTCGGTCTCGATGTTGGATGCGTTCGATTTTTCAGCAAGGATAGGTTGTGAGCCGGGATAGCGCACAACAAGAGCCCGACTCGGGCGCGACTCGTGCGGAGCGATTCCTCCGCGAGGTTGAAGGCCGCTTTCATAACGATCCGCCAGACCGATGGAAAGACGGCAGTGATGATCATAAGGAGGTGTCGCATGGCTAAAGAAAAGACCCAACAAACACTCGACGACTCTCGTTCGGTTTTCGACTCGCTGCCTGACCGGAGCAAAGATGAAATCTTGGGAGCCCTTGTCAAACGGCAGGACGCGTTGCGAACCCGTTTGCAGGACAGCCAACAGCGCATCGATACCATTCAGCAAGACTTGCGGCAGGCACAATCTGCTTTCAGCGCCGAGCGGATTGCCGAAGCGCTGCTCGACAACCCCTCGGCTGAGATGGCGGAACTCCAAACCTTACCTGACGAATTAAGGATGCTCGACAAGACCCTTGACGGTCTCCGTCGAGCGATCCAACAGGGCGAACAAGACATTCTCCATCGCGAAGCGGAGCTGGATGCGGCCGCCTGCCGCACGGTTAAAGTCCTCCATCGTCACAATGTGCGCGCCACCATCAATGCGATGATACGACTGCATCAGTCGATCCTCACGCAAGAGGATCTCCGGGTTGAGCTGAATCGTCGGGGCGTTCAGCAGACGGGCCATTTACAACCATTTGTGCATGAGAATTTTCTGACTGGTGCGACAGACATTCACAGTTGGCTCAGCGGGCAATTACGCGAGTTGGTCTACTGGCAGCTTCTCACCGAGGACGAGCGGCTCGCCTTACAACAGGGAACGCTCACGGAGCTCGATCTGACCGATGAGGGAGATGTATGACCATGAAACCGGATCGGCTTCAATTCGAAACGTGTGTCCACTGGGCGTTTAGTGCCGAGACTCCGTGCGACATCCCACATGTGACCCGATACAAGTCCGAGTTTTTGCCGGGAGAACGGATGTCACTGTCGCGCGCAGTGGCCGAGGCCCGTGCGGCGACCGGCTTGGGGCGGATCCTCGCGGAGGGAGAATGATGTCGGATCCTGCCTCGTATATTGGGCGCAGTGATGCGTTTCCCGATGGGAGCGGGCGCTCGCTCGTGACCCTGACGGCACAAGGCCAGGCCGACACGGAAACCTGGCTTCCGCTGGACGCTCATGGGGATGTCGCGCAACAGCATGCGGATCTCGCCAGGCGGGTGCATCGCTTGATGAAGATTCGAGTTCGGCGATACCTGAATGCTCTGGCGAGCGCCTGTGAATGGCAAGCTTGTGCACGCGGACTTTCTCGGGCTATCCACGGGAGCGGGTACGATGTCTCGAAGCTGCACTTTCGGGGGGTGCTCAGCGTTGTGGACGGTGGGGACCATGCCCGTCTTCTTGCAATATGCAGCGAAGCGGCCCGCGTCGCGGGCTGTGTGACGGCTGAGGAGGTGGAGAGACTTCTTCGGCATGAGCCGATCGACGTGGCGTTGGACTCTCGACCGCTCGACGTGGCACCGGGCCCGCCGATCGTGTTGGAGAGCCTGTAATGGTTTAGGGAGAACACGATGAGAAGGTATGCAGATGATGTGGTCATGTTCCTGGGCCTCGCCCGCGAGCTGAAGAAGGCGATGGCTCGGGTCAGAAGCAAGAAGCCCGATGTGGCGAGGCGCCTGACCGTCCGGTTCGAGGCGGTCGTTCGACGGATTCGCGATCTCGAGGCTGGGCGGAGGCCTCAGCCGTGGCCGTGCACGGCGTCTCAGGACCGGCGCGTAGGTGCGGTGTCATCTGGCGTCCGTCCATTCGGTGTAGGGAGTGGTCGGTTCCGCATGGCTCATGACGATATCGATTTGAGAAGCCTGTGTTGGGCCATGATCGGACGCTAAGTGGCGTCTAGCACCCACGTGTGTTCGAAGGGATGGAGGACTAATCGTGTGGACGATTCGCAAAACGAAACGGGCTAGTCAGGCCACGCTTCAGGGTGAGGTAGTTGAACCGCCCCACGATGCCGTTCCCCGGTTTGTCGCCCGTCAGATGCTGATGCTACTGCGGATGGCGCATGTGGCGGGTGACAACATGAATAATATTTATCCCAAGCTCTCACCTGATCAGAAGCTGCTCTATGAACCGTTCGCGAACATCGCAATTCGGCCGTCATTCTATGACGTTATGAAACTGATCGATGTGAGCGAAGAACGCGGCTTCCTCTCTCCGGATGAAGCGGCGTCACTTCGGGCTGGGCGTGTCGTCGGCATCGACAATCCTATCCCGGACGTCGAAAGGAATGGAGATGAAGGACGGGCGTAGCGTGAGATGTGGGCTGATGATCTCGATCGTTTCGTGGAGCCAGCAACACGAGCGGAAACGAGGTTCCACGCGATGAGCTGGGTAGCAGCGAGCTATGTGAAAAAGCTACGGGTCGCTCCGAACGGAGAGGCCATCACAAAAGGCGAGAAATTGGTGCTCTTCGTCCTGGCGGACTACCACAACGAAGAGAAAGGGTACGCATGGGCCTCTCTGTCGCATTTGGCCGATGAATCGCTCCATAGCCGTCATGGAGTTATTCTGACCTTGCAGTCCTTGGAGAAAAAAGGTGTCCTCTGCGTTAATCGCTCCACAGAAGCTGCAACAAAGCGCGTGACGAATCGCTATCGTTTCCCGGGATTGGAGTCATCTCCGCCTATACGAACTAATATAGCCACTACACTAGATCTAGTTCAGTCACTACACCAGACTAGTGTAGTCACTACACCAGAGCTAGTGAAGCAGCTACACCATATCTTTCCAAAAGATCTTTCCAATGATCTTTCCAAAGACATTGGTGCCGGGCATGTGCCCAACACCGGGCTCAGTTCAGTTTCTAAAAAGCGAAAGGCCAAACCACCGAAAGGTGACGCGGCTTACCAAGCGTATGCGCAAGGGTACGCGAAGCGATATGGAATCGAGCCAGTCAGAAACGCAAAAACAAATGCCCTGATGTGTCAGCTGGTAGACCGACTCGGGGCAGAGGAAGCCCCTTTGGTGGCAACGTTTTATCTCAGTGTCGATACACCGCTGTACGTCAACGCGCGACATCCGCCAAACCTCCTCTTACGCGATTCTGAAAGCCTGCGGACGCAATGGAAGACACGGCCGATTCGAGCCCCGCTCGTGGGAAACAAATCTTTTCAACCAGTGCCGACGGTGAATAGGGAGATGACCCAATGTCCCCCTGAAGCGGCAGTGGCGTTGTCGAAGATTCTTGGCCGAGACGCATTCAGTTTTTCCGCTGATCACAAAGGAGCGGCGTAATGCCAACGTTGCCACAAAGACCCTGTCCTGTGGCTGGATGCCCGGTGATCGGGCCGTGCTCAAATCATCAACCTCAGCGCTCTGTGGTCCCTATACCGAGGTTGTACGACGATCGACGCGGCAGCTCGACGCAACGTGGATATGGCTATGCCTGGCAGCAGCGGAGAAAGAAATATATTCAGGCTCATCCGTTCTGTGCGAAGTGTCCGCGTCCAACCACGGATGTCGACCATGTGATCCCTAGGATGCGCGGCGGAAGTGATGATGACAGCAACCTGCAGCCTTTGTGTTCCTATCATCACAAACAAAAGACGGCGCGGGAGCGGAGGATGACAAGATGATCGAAGTTTCATTTTTTAACCGGAGGGTACTTCATAAGTATGCAACTTTTCAGCTAGACCGATCGTCTTACCACTCCGTATGCGCTGGCAAAATGAAAAAAAGAAAAAGCCCTGAGGAGTTGCTATGAGGCGTGGCAAAACGTGGCCCTTCGAAGAAGGGTGGCCGGACAAACCGGACATGATCGCCGAAGGCTCGGCCGCCGATAGGGAGTGGACACGCATCTGCACGAGTCTGGACGAGCGACACATGCTGTCGCCTGCGTGGGGGTCGATGATCTTTCTTGCAGCCTTGGCATTCGAGATGATGCAGCGATTGGATGCAGCAATGAGGCGGCACGGGCGCACCGAGGAAATGGCCGCGTCACATGCTAGCGAGGTCGCGCATTATCGTGAGGTGTGTCGCGAGCTCTTGGTTGATCCTCATCCGTCATTGACCTTGCGGCCATCTCAACCAAAAGGTGGGCGCTAGGATGCCCGGACGGCGACCGAAACCGAGAAATCTCAAAATGCTCCAAGGCACGCACCGTCCGGATCGCTCACGTGTCCGAACTGGTGACGCGCCCTTTGAGGCCGGCGCGCCATCCAAGCCGAACTGGCTGGATGCCGAGGCCGCCGCACAGTGGGACCAACTGGTTCGGGAGCTTGCCGAAGAATGCGGAATTCTCAGTCCCGCGCATTTCGGAATCATAATCGTCGCCTCCCAATATTTTTCTCAGTACCGACGAGCACATCGATTCATCGAGGCAAATGGCGAAACCTACGAAACGGTCACCGAGGCGGGGAGCCGCATGATCAGAGAATACCCGCAAGTTCGCCAGCGCGCCGAGGCCTTGGCAGGCTACCGCAAGTGTCTCAACGATTTGGGCGCAACACCGACGCAGGGCCCACGAGTACAGCGTTTGCCCAGTGAGCAATGTGAGTTGCCGGGCATGGAACGGCTTTTAGGATAACCAGGTGGAGGAGTTATGAATCGACTCGCGCTCGAACTCGTGGCGGATGCGAATCCACTTTTGAAGGCGCTCGATAACGTCCAGCGCAATCTGGATCGGTTCACGGCGAGTGCAGAATCGGCGGGCCAGGCCATCGGCGGCGGGCTCGGGAAATCCCTCAACAATTTCATCAATTTGTCGAAAGGCGGCTTCGCGGCGGCAGGCGTGCTGGCCGGCGGGTTTGCGGCGGCGGCCTCCGGAGCGGTGGCGCTCACGCTGGCAGCGGGCAAACAGATGGAAGCCATCGACCATCTTAGTCAACGGACCGGCATCGGCGTTCAGGCACTACAGTCCTGGTCCGTCATCATGGCACAAAACAATTTTCAAGCGGAATCGCTCACGTCCGGCATGCGCACGCTCTCCAAACAAATTGTCGACGCTCGTGACCCGTCCAGTAGAGCGGCAGCCGCGTTCGAAGAGATGGGCATTTCCATCACAGAACTTGGCTCGACCGAATCGACGATCCAGGCTGTTGCGGATCGCTTTAAAGATCTGCCCAACGGACCGGACAAAGCGCGTTTCGCCGTTGAGCTCTTTGGCAAGGCGGGGTTGGAGATGATCCCAATCCTGAATCGTGGCGCCAAAGCGTTCGATGAATCACGAAAGGACGCGGAGCGGTTTGGACTGGTGCTCAGTACGACGCAGGTGCAGGCCCTCACGGCAGCGGATGATGCGGTCGATAAACTCTCCGCCGCCTTTGATGGTCTCAAAACGAGGGTGGCGCTCGTCTTTGCCGGGTCGGTCACGTCCGGCATCGACGCCATGACTGAGGGAATCGTGAAGTTGACGAACATCACGTCGAACTACGGTCAGGCGCTGGATCAGGTCAAAAAGGATCATCCGATCGTCTCGAGCCTATTTCCTGCCGGCGCCGCCGCTATGGCGGCGGTGAATGCCTCCAAGATGCCGCCACCTGCCCCACCCCAAATTCCGCAGGGCCCTGAGCAGAATGCACACATTCTCGCGGGGCTTGCCGCAGGTGAAAAACAAGAAGCGCTTGGGTGCAAAATCGTCGCGCAACAGATTTACAAAAATAAACTGATCCTGGCGGAACAGCACGCTCAGGAGGCCCTCGGGCGCGTCATCGGTGAAATGACCCAGACGCAACTCGCAGCGGAGAGCGCCGAGAGTGCAGCGCGCAATAAGGCCTTCGGGCTCATGGTGCAAGAAGAAGAGCGCGTCAGATTGTTGAATGAAGAACTCTCAAAACCGCCCACGAGCGGGCCGTTCGTCGAAGCGATTGAAAAGAAGGAGGCGGCGGTTCGGAACCTACTCAATATTATGCCGGAGCTCACCCGTGAAGAAGCCATTTTGCTGGCCGCTGAAAACCAGGCGAGCGCAGAACAGACCATCACGGATTCCACGCAAGGCTGGCTGCGTCGCAACGATGCGCTCGAGATGGCTGTCGCACATACGAAGGTCTTGGATGAGGCGCAGCAGGTGATGTTTCAGGCCGAGTATGGCTCGTTCGGGGCCTCGGACGCGGCGCGTCAGAAGCGGATGGCGCTGATTGCGGCGGAAGGCGCGCTGCAACGCCAAGTGATCGAGGAAACGATCTTCGAAGAACAGAAAAAAGCGGCGGCGATCAATAACCTCGAGATCCAGATGGACACGAAACGGCGCCAAGCCATCCAGCAATTTCCTTCCTTCTTCGAACAGCAGATGCAAGCCGTCGTGCAGAGCAACGCCTTTTCCATCTCACAGATCACGACCACCTGGACGTCGGGCCTCTCGCAAATGCCGCCGTGAACGGCGGGAATTTCGTCGAGCAAGCCTGGAAGTCGACACAAGTGGCCGTGTTACAGGGGCTCTTGAACTTTGGAATTCAGAGAGCCGCGATCTTGGCGGTTCAGCTCTCATATGAAAATGGGCTCATCTCCGCTGCGGCCGCCGCGCAGCTGGGGATCAACACCGCAAAAAACGCCACGGTCGTGGCCGGTGATGCAGCGGCCGCGGTGGCCACGGTCAGCATCTGGGAGGCGGCCGGAATCGCCATCACCGGAACCTTCGGCGTCATTGGCGGGGCCATCCAGTCATTCTTTGCCGAAACCATCATTCCGATGTTCGTCTCACTGGGGGAAGCGGTGGAGGTCTTTTTATCTGCCATTGCCACCTCGCTAGACATCTCGATTTTTGGCGCGGCGTTTTCGGTTCCGGTCTGGGCAGCCGTCGGAGTCATTGCGGCCGCCATTGGGGCGGTGGCCGCCTTTGCCTTCGCCGACGGGGGCATCGCGACCGGACCAACCATGGGATTGATCGGCGAAGCGGGCAGCAGCGAGGCCGTGATCCCACTCAACAAACGCGGCGCGGCGTTCATGCGCGACGCGATGGGCGGTGGGGATGGCCGAGGAGGACCGACGACCATTGTGACCGAGTTGGATGGTCGCGTGCTCGCGAAAGCGGTGTATCAGCACATGCCATCGGTGTTGCGCCTGAGAGGGGTGTCCGCATGACGTTCGGCGCGGGAGCAGGTGCGCTAGGGGATAGAGTGTTGTGAAACTTCAGGATTACATCGAACCTAAGTATCTCGACCTCAAGGCACTGGCCGCCTACTCGTCCTGCTCAGTGCGGTGGCTACGGGATCGACTTGTAGACCGGACCCGGCCTCTGCCTCATCATCGCATAGGAGGAAAGCTGCTCGTGAAGCGAGAAGACTTCGATCTGTGGATGTCGGCCTTCCGCATGGTCTCGGCGGCCGACGATGTGAGTGCAATTGTTGAATCTGTCTTAGCTCAAGTTCGACCTTCAAAGCGGGTCGCTTGACAATTAGGTACGAAAGACCAGACCCTATGCGCACGATGGGCGTCACCGTTAGACAGTGGAAAGGGGCCTGGTGGGTTTTTATCAACCATCAGGGCACTCGCAAGGCCAAGCGGATTGGCACCGGTGAATCGGGCAAGAAAGCCGCCAAGCAGGTGGCGCAACAGATTCAGGCCAGGCTGGCTCTCGGGCAAGCCGCGTTCGACCGTCCACACCCCAGCATTACGCTTCAGTCTTACGCCGAGACGTTCCTCGAACGAATTGAGCAGACCCGCAAACACACGACCCATGATGATTACCGAAAAATGCTCAACCGCTATGTCTTCCCGGTCTTTCACGGCCAAGATCTTCAGCACATCACAAGGGAAAAAGTGAAAGCCTTTGCTGTGAGCTGCCTTCAATCCGGCTTATCGCCGAAGACCGTGCAAAACATTATCCGCATGCTCAGCAGCCTCTTCAGTCATGCAGTAGAGGATAATCTTATCGCGGTGAATCCGGCATTGAACCCGGGCAAGTTCCTGCCAAAAATCAGCAAGCGGCGCTCCATCGATCCGCTGAACCGCCAGGAGCTCGCACAGTTTCTCGCCTACACCAAGCAAGCCGCTCCGAATGTCTACCCACTGTTTCTATGCGCGGCGAGGACCGGCTTACGACAAGGCGAACTGGTGGCTCTCAAGTGGGACGATCTCAACTTGGCCGGTCGCTTTGTAGAGGTCGGCCGTAACTTTACGCGAGGACGGCTCACCACTCCCAAAAGTGGAGAATCTCGACGCGTGGATCTCTCCCGAGAACTGACCGCTACGCTGGAAACCCTGCAGCTCGATCGTCAGCTGGAAGCCGTCACACAAGGGAGGGATGCATCTCCATGGGTGTTCAGTGATGCTCATGGAAAACCATTCTATCAGAACTGGATCCGATTGCGATTCTTCAAGCTTTTGAAGGGAGCCGGGATCCGGCAGGTTCGCTTCCATGATCTCCGCCATACCTTCGCCTCGTTACTCCTTCAGAACGGCGAAAGCCCTGTGTACGTCAAGGATCAGATGGGCCACAGCTCGATTCAAGTTACGGTGGATCTGTACGGCCATCTGATTCCAGGCGGGAATACCCAAGCCGTCGATCGGCTGGATATGCCCGTGTTGCCGCTCGAATCTGCAACCCCCGCGCAACCGGAGGCGATTGTCATTGGGCCAACATCGTCAGATCTCTTGATCTATCCAATAGTTGCGAGGAAGGGTTATGGGGTGGATGACGGGTTTCGAACCCGCGACCTCCGGATCCACAATCCGGCGCTCTAACCAGCTGAGCTACACCCACCACGAGGGCTCTGGGGAAGATGATATTAACAAAGCGCGGATTGCCGCCGCAACCAGCACGCTTTACTACCGAGCGTCGAAGGCAACCTGCATCTCCGCGAGAATGGCCGCGACAGTTGCCGCCGGATCTGCCGCGTCACGAATGGGTCGGCCGATCACAAGATAGTCCGCGCCCGACGCGATGGTCTGCGTGGGAGTCGTCGCTCTGGCGTGATCGTCCACCCCTTTGCCGGCCGGCCGGACCCCCGGCGTGACGATCTCAAAGCCCGGACCGATTTTCTGCCGGATGGCCGCTGCTTCTTCTCCGGATGCCACCACACCGTCACAGCCGACTTCTGAAGCCAGCAACGCCCTGGCTGTGACCAGGTCTTGCACCGTCCGCTGTATTCCCATGTCCCGAAGATCGTTGCTGTCGAAGTTCGTCAGCACGGTCACCGCCAGCAGCTTCAGCGATGAACCCTCCCGCCCCTGCACGGCCGCCATGAGCGCCTTGCGGTTCGCATGAACGGTTAAAAAATCCACTCCCATCCCATGCAACCCGTGCTCGTCGCACGACGGACCGTCTCTTCGATATCGAGAAACTTCAGGTCGAGAAACACCCGCATGCCCCGCTCCACAATTCGCTGGACCATCGCTGGGCCTGCTGCGGTATAGAGCTCAAGGCCTACCTTTACGAAAGAGATGTGTCCTTGGAGTCGGTCCAAGAGTCGATCTGCTTCCGCCGCTGAAGGCACATCCAATGCAAAGATGAGTCGGTCGCGTGCCGCGATCTTCACCATACCCTTGCTCCTTCTTCAGGCCGATCCTTGACGATCGGCGACGCTCTATGATAAAAATCGACCTCTTTTGCAGAGGAGTTATCTATGCCACGCGTTCATAAATCGACGATTCGACGAGCCCGCCAAGCAGATCGGCGTCAGGAGCGGAATCGAGCAACTCTCAACAGTGTGAAGACGCTCATCAAGAAGGTTCAGTCCGCCGTGACGGGGAAAAAGGCGGACGAGGCCAAGACCAGCTTGCTGGAAGCGACTTCGGCGATCGGGAAGGCTGTTTCGAAAGGCGTCCTTCATCGCAACACCGCGTCCCGCCGAATTTCACGTTTGGCTCTTCGCGTCAATGCCCTGTCCGGTTCCGGCTCTTAATCGTTCGCACGTTCGATACGACCCGCGCAGGAACTCGCTTCGGTGAGGCCGGAGAATGAGAAGCCGGCTCGGCTCGCCGGCCGACAGTGTTCTCACAGAGCTTCAACAACACACGCTCCAGCACGATTCTCGGACGACTCCCGCCTCCACCCTTGAGCTTCCCATCAGTGTCGAGAAACAGGCGCAACGCCGCTTGAAGATGCGGCTCAGAAAACCGATCGAGGAACGAGCGGACCTTCCATGGGTCCATGCGCAAGCTTCTGGCCACCTCACCTTCACGACCGCCATTGGCCAGCGAGTCTTTGACTTTCCAGAGACGGCGATACTGCCATGCGAGAGAACCGAGGATCCGAAGCGGGGCTTCTCCTGCTTCAAGATTGCGCGCCAGGATGGAAAGGGCTCGTCCCCGACGACCCTCTGCGATGGCGAGAGTCAAATCAAACACCGAGGCGCCGGGATCCATGCCGCGCAGCAGATGAACGTCATCAGCGGTGACGGAACGATCAGACGGTACGTACGAAGCCAGCTTTTCCAATTCACGCCGCACGCCATACAGTGATGAACCACACGACTCCTGCAGCACCTGGGATGCTGCTTCCTCCAAGCGAAGCCCGACCCGTTCTGCTTCACGAGCGATCCAAGCAGGCAGCTGCGCGTCGCGGAGGGGTGAACAATCGACCACGATGGCCGCTCGTGTCAGGGCCTGGGAAAATTTCAGCCGACCGTCCAGCTTCGGGCTGACAAACACCAGCGTCGTGGAGTCAACGGGGGTTTTTACACAGTCGAGCAGGAGCTCGCTTTCTCGCGCATTCAGTTTCTCTGCCGCCTTCACCACGACCAAGCGGCGCTCCGCGAAGACCGGTACGGCCGCCACACTGTTCCAAATATCGGCTCCGCCGGCCTCATCTCCATAGAGCAGTTCGTAATTGAATTCGTCCCCTTCACTGCCAAGTACCGCGCGTTTGAGGGATGCGAGCGCAGAATCCCGTAGAAGGTCTTCTTCCCCTACGACGAGATACAGAGCCCCTGGTCTCTGCTGTTTCAACGTCGACTCCAACTGCACATAACTCATGGTCGATGCCATTGGTCCAGGCCTTCAATGCTAGTGAGACACAGGAGCCGGGACAGCCACTTGCTTCGTGAGCGCACCCGTCTCGAGCTGTAAGAGAAACCGCGCCGCCAGGTCTGCCGCCACAAAGCGGCCCGCCTGTTCCATCGCGCGGTTCTGCAGCGCGCGATTAAACTGGAGATCGGACGTAATGAAGAACTCCGATGTCCCTTTTACGACTTGGCTCCAGACCACTTTTCTTGACCGGGCGTCTTCAACCCGAGCCAAGACGACTACCTCGGTTCTGCTTTCGAACGTCTGGATCCGTGTAAAACTGAGAGTCGGCATAATCACCGAAAGGATTTGCCCGGTCAGCACAAGATCCGCCGCTTCGGACTCAGGCACAACCTGCGCCCCGCTGCCGGTGGAAAATTCTTCGCGGAGGTAGTTGGTGTATCGCGTTTCCAGATTCGGCTCAAAACTACCGTTGATCAATGTCCGGATGATGAGGCGTGGCGGCGGCTCTTGCGAAGAAGTCGCGGAGGTTCCGCCGATGGTCGGGCCGGCTCCTTCCACTCGGAACTGGTAGCCACAGGCGGCAACCGTCGAGGCGATGAGTGCTGAGACGAGAGTGCTGAGAATAGGAAAGAACGGCCCTCTTCTCTCTTGATTCCTGCTTACTGTGAACTCGGCACCCAACACTCAGAACTCCTAGATCACAAAGTTGAGCAACTTCCTTTCGACATAGATCACCTTCTTGGGCTCTTTCTCTTGGAGCCACTCCGCCGCCTCTACGCGAGCCAACCGTTCGATCGCGTCGCGTGAGGTATCAACAGCGACATCGAGTTTGGCTCTGAGCCTCCCGTTGACCTGAATGGGAATGGTCATGTACTCGCTCACCGTCATCGCCGGGTCGAAGATCGGCCAAGGCTGTTGCGTCACACTGGGCTGATGCCCCAGCACACCCCAGAGTTCCTCGGCGACATGTGGGGCGAACGGCGACAGCAGCAAGACAAACGGCTCGATCACCGATCGAGATCGCTGCTGCGCCTTCGTCATCTCGTTGGTGAAGATCATCATCTGCGAGATGGCGGTATTGAATCGGAGGGTTTCGATATCCTCCGTAACCTTTTTGATCGTGTGGTGCAACAGGCGCTGATGGTCGAGGCTCGGTGCAGTCGACACGACGGCGGTCGACAATCGGCCTTGTTCATCGACCATCAGTCGCCAGACTCGTTCCAAGAAACGGGTCACGCCTTCCACGCCCCTGGTACTCCAAGGCTTCATCGCCTCGAGCGGTCCCATGAACATTTCATACAACCGCACGGCGTCCGCGCCGAACTGATCCATCATCTCATCCGGGTTGACCACGTTGCCGCGTGATTTCGACATCTTCTGATTGTCTTCTCCCAAGACGATGCCCTGATGTACCAACTTTAGAAATGGTTCGGGCGTGCTCGTCACGCCGATATCGAACAGGACTTTATGCCAGAACCGAGCATACAGGAGGTGCAGAACGGCATGCTCGCTGCCCCCGATGTACAGATCCACAGGCATCCAATAGCGCTCTTGTACCGGATCGACAAGCTGTGTTGAATTCTTGGGATCGATAAATCTCAGGTAATACCAGCAAGAGCCGGCCCACTGCGGCATGGTGTTGGTTTCGCGTCGAGCCGGCTTGCTCGTGAAGGGATCGATCGTTGTCAACCACGCATCTAAGTTGGCCAATGGGCTCTCACCGGTACCGGACGGCTTGAAGCTGTCGGTCTCCGGTAAGACAAGCGGCAACTGCTCCTCCGGAAGCGGACGTGCCTCTCCATCAACCCACAGGACCGGGAACGGCTCACCCCAATACCGCTGTCGGGCGAAGAGCCAATCGCGTAGCTTGTAGTTGACCGCTCTGGTTCCCTTGCCTTGCTTCGCCAACCATTCGGTAATTTTGGGAATCGCTTCAGACGGCGTGAGACCATCGCTCGAAAAACTGCCGTCACTTGTCACTGAATTCACGACCCTGCCGCAATCCGTATCGGTGAAGGCCGCTTGCTGCACATTCCCACCTGCAATCACTTCACGGATAGGCAGATGATAGTGACGCGCGAATGCCCAATCTCGTTCGTCGTGCGCCGGCACGGCCATGATCGCGCCGGTCCCATAACTCATCAGCACATAATCGGCAATCCAAATCGGTAAGCGCTCATGGTTCACCGGATTGACGGCGTAGCCGCCGGTGAAGACTCCGGTCTTCTCCTTATCGAGATCTTGTCGTTGCAGATCGCTTTTCTTCGCCGCCGTTTCACGATAGGCCTGGACGGCGCCTTTTTGCTCTCCGCTCGCAACTACGTCGACAAGCGGGTGTTCAGGCGCCAAGACCATGTAGGTCGCTCCGAACAGCGTGTCCGGTCTGGTCGTGAACACTCGAATCACGCCCTTCCGATCGGCCAGTGAAAAATCAACCTCAGCACCGATCGATCGCCCGATCCAGTTTTTTTGCATCTCCAGCGTACTGGGAGGCCAGTCGACGAGTTTCAAGTCCTCAAGCAACCGATCGGCATAGGCGGTGATCTTCAGCACCCATTGTCGCATCGGCTTGCGAATCACGTCGAAACCGCCGACTTCGCTCTTGCCGTCGATGATTTCCTCATTCGCCAGCACCGTGCCGAGCGCCGGACACCAGTTCACAGGAACTTCCGCCACGTAAGCCAGTCCCCGTTCGAAGAGCTTCAGGAAAATCCATTGGGTCCAGCGATAGTACTGCGGATCCGTGGTACTGAGCTCTCGCTCCCAGTCGTACGAGAGTCCGACTCGCTTCATCTGACGCTTAAAGGTCGCGATGTTTTCAGCTGTTGTGATGGCGGGATGAATGCCTGTTTTCACCGCGTACTGTTCGGCCGGCAGACCGAACGCATCCCAGCCCATCGGGTGCAGCACGTTGAACCCACGCATCCGTTTGTACCGTGAGATAATATCGGTGGCGGTGTACCCCTCAAGATGGCCGACATGGAGCCCTGAACCGGAGGGGTAAGGAAACATGTCGAGGCAGTAAAATTTTGGCTTGCCAGGATCTTCCGTGACGCGGAACGTCCGGTACTGATCCCAGTACTGCTGCCATTTCGTCTCGATCGCGCGGTGATCGTATCCTTTACTCATGGTCGTCAGGTGCCAAAAAAGACTGAGGACTCTAACATAGCCCTCCTAGGGTCACAAGTTCCGAAACCGAAGGGCCGAACCTCTTTGTTATACTACCCGTACGATGGGATTCTACTGCGATCACATCTTCCCCCGCCTCATGGAGTGGGTCATGGCCGGTGATGAATTTCTTCGCTTGCGCAGTGAACTACTCGCTTCGGCCCGTGGTGAAGTCCTAGAACTCGGGATAGGAACCGGTCTGAATTTGCCGCACTATCCGGAGACCGTCACAGAGCTGCATGCGGTCGACCCAGCCCAGCTCCTCCCGAAAACAATCGCAGCACGCAGCGCCCACCTCCCGTTTCCTATTCGCATCCAAAGGGGCACCGCCGAAACCCTCACCCATGCCCATCGACGTTTCGATTATGTCGTCAGTACCTGGACACTCTGCACGATTCCCTATCCGATCCTCGCGCTGCAAGAAGTCGGGCGTGTCCTCAAACCGGGAGGGAAATTTTTATTCTTGGAACATGGCCGGAGCGACGACCGAAAAATCGCCGCATGGCAGGACCGGCTCAATCCCGTCCAGAAGGTGATCGGTTGCGGGTGCAACCTCAACCGGCCGATTGATCGGTTAGTCACTCAAGCCGGCCTGAAAATCGCTCACCTTGATCGATTCAGCATGCAGGATGTGCCAAGATTGGGTGGTGAGATGTACCGAGGCACGGCAACCAGACAAAGTTAGACAGGCGGTTTGCCGTTAAGCAGGGGCGCAAATCCGCTGATAGAGAGAAACTGTGGGAGCAGAGTCGCCGGTAATTGCGAACTCGACTTCGCGCTGTGAACCAGGTGAGCCACCCCGAACTCTTTCGCGGCCATCAGACAGCCTTCATCGTCATCCATGAACAGGGAACGCGACGGATCGAAACCCAGCAAACGCTGACAGTTCGGCCAATACTCCGGTCGCATCTTGAGAGAGCCGACCTCAAAGGCATCCACAATCCGGTTGACGTAGCGATCCAGACCGGTCTTGGCGACTTTGACCGACACACCCGTAGAATGGGCGTTCGTCACGATGGTCACACGCTTCTCAAGCTGCTGAAGCCGGCGCAAGAATTCCTCGGCGCCGGGTAGAAAACCGATCATGTGATCGAGTTCCTTGTGCATCGCCACCACATCGATGCCGACCCGCTTCGTCCAGTAGTCCAGATCCGTCCAAGCTAACTCGCCTTCGACCGACCGATACATCGCCATCAGGCGATCGCGAGCTTCCTCAAACGGGAGAGCGTGCAGCACCGCATACCGACGCGGCAGTTCTTCCTCGAAAAAGAAATTATCGAAATGGCGGTCGAGCAACGTCCCGTCCATATCGAGCAGCACATCGTCGATTTGAGACCAGCCGGGGAAGTGCTGAGCGCTGAGTGCTGAGTTGTGAGTCATGGCGCAAAGTATACCCGAAGGAGGCGGGTTGTCTTTGAGAAAAATCTTATGATACGGTCCGACATCTTTCTTTTGGATCTTAGCTGCTTCTCATGTCCGTATACTCAGCACTCAGCACTCAATCCTCAGCACTGCCCCCTCTCGTCGCCATCATCGGACGGCCGAACGTGGGGAAATCGACATTGTTCAACAAGATCTTGGGCGCGAAGATCGCCATTGTGGACGATGTCCCAGGTGTCACACGCGACCGCAACTATGCCGATGCCGCCTATCGCAACCGAAAGTTTCGGCTGGTTGATACGGGGGGATTGGATTTATTTTCCTCCGACAGCATGTTGTCCCTGATTCGACGACAGTCGGAACTGGCGATTGCTGAAGCGGATATCCTCATCGTGCTCTTGGACGGTCGCTCAGGATTAACCCCCCCGGACCATGAAGTGGTGCGGCTGCTGCGCGGAGTGACGAAGCCCCTGTTCTATGCGATCAATAAGATCGACACGCCGAAGTCCGAGCCCTTACTGGCCGACTTCTACCGATTGGGCACCGACCAGCTCTACCCTGTGTCCGCCGAGCATGGCCTCGGTGTCGCTGAGCTGTTGGACGCCATGTACCCGCTTCTTCCGTCGGCGGACGAGTCCGACGAGCTGCAACAACTCCCTCGCGTGGCCATGGTGGGACGTGCGAACGTCGGCAAATCCACCCTCGTGAACACGCTGCTGGGAGAGGAACGGGTCGTGGTCAGCGATGTTCCGGGAACAACACGAGATCCGATCGACTCACTGGTCACGCACCACGATCAACGCTATATCTTCACCGACACGGCGGGCATCAGGCGGCGCGGCAAGGTCGACCGCGGGGTGGAGGGCTACAGCGTCCTCCGATCGCTTCGTGCCATCGGTCGGTCCGACATCGCTGTCCTCCTCCTTGATGGTTTGGAAGGGGTCACGGAACAAGACACCAAGATCGCCGGGGCCATTCTGAAGCAGGGGCGCGCCTGCATCCTGTTGATCAACAAGTGGGACTTGCGGACTGGAGATCCGAAGGCGCGACAAGAATACGAGCTCGAACTCCGCCGACGATTTCCCTTTCTCACCTGGGCTCCGGTCCTATATGGATCAGCCCTCAAACCGGAATCCATCCGCCGTCTCTTCCCGCTCCTCCAGGACGTGCACCGCATGTTCACCAAGCGGATCCCTACCGGGATGTTGAACGCCTGGTTGCAGAAGATTCTTGTCGCTCGTCCTTTACCGACTCGTAAACACAAGCCTTCGGCTGTGACGAAGTCCGCCTATATCACGCAGGTGGCCACCAAACCGCCGGTCTTCGCGATGTTTGTCGGCCATCCGGAAGATGTGACGACCTCATACCTTCGTTACTTGGAGAATCAGCTGCGCGAGACCTACCAATTCACCGGCACCCCGCTCCGCCTCATGGTCAGGAAGAAGTAACTACACTTCCCTTGAGCGATCCCTACCCGTCAGTCTCTCTTCCGATGACGCCCGAGTCATCCGTGTAGGCGCTGGAAATTGGTTGGCGACCACGATCTGTGTCTCTATCGCGCAACCCCGCTTGGGAGTTGACTCTGCTCCGAGCTCATGTTATTCGCATAGACAATAAGCGACTTGTTGTTGATCTTGGCACCTGACTTCGAAGCTCCGTGGGATTTCCGTTTAGACAGAACGAAAGATTTACCTCTTCCATACGGAACACATTCGCGTCATATGGCTCGGTTTTCATACACCAGACGGTTAGTGCACGCATTGCTTCTCCTCGGAACAGTCAATGCTGGATGCGCCACGGCAAGTCTCGCGGACGGAGAGAAGACTCAGACACCGCTCACGAGCACGCCTGCTGCTTCGCAAGCTGTGGTCGATGCCTCTGCAACGACGCAACCCCAGACTGATCAAGGAGCATCCAAACAGTCTTCGGAATCTGTGGACAATACCCCTCCGGCGCAACCTCAGACTGATCAGATAGCACCCAATCAATCCGAGGCCGAGGAGGTTGCGCCTGCTCGCCCCCAGGACGATATTCCAGCAGCCGTTCAGTCTCAGGATAGCGAGGCTCCGCCTGCTCAGTCCCCTGACAATCTTCCAGATTCTCAGCCACAGACCGACAACCCTCCGGCTGCTCAACAGGAACCCGATCGGACAGCACCCATTCTCACTGAGGTGAACCCCTCCATCATGCTGACGGGCCGGGTCTGGCGGGCCAAGCCGGGGATCGTCTTCCTGAAAACACCGATCGGACTCATGTCGCTCAGTTCAAAGACCACGCTCAAAACCCTCCCCGCCTCGCAAGAAGTCTCCTTTTTGATCCACGAAGACCATGTCGTCATTGATATCGTGAAGCGAACCGATGGAGCGCTCGTCCACCGCTATCTGACCGGACCGTTCAAGCGAGACCACGAAGACGGCACCCAGTTGATCGGCTGGACGCCGGAAGGTGAGAAGGCATTCCGCGTGGGTGGATATGAGCGGGGGCTCGCTTCCCGCAGGGATGGCCAGTCCGTGACGGTCGAAGTGGACGGCACGGATACCGTCATCGGCGTACACGACATCCAGTTCGATCTTCAGATCAGTCAGGCGGCCACCAATGGGTCCAAGGCGCACGTGTTGCTGACCGGAACCATCTCAAAACTGAAGTCCAATTTCATTTTCTTTCGGACTCCCATCGGGATCGTTAATGTCAACACCAAGATCGGGATCAAAATGCCAAGGTCGGACAGACCTTGACCGTGCGTATGCATGACGACCACGTCGTGGCGGATCTCTCCGCTTCCGTCGATTCTGTTCCTATTCGGCGTTTCGTCACGGGTCCGTTGGAATTTGCCGCTCCGGATCGAGCCAGCGTCAGGCTCTGGACCCCGGAGGGGGGACAGATCTACCCGACAGATTTTGGCAAATCTTCGCTGAACGGGGCGCGGGAAGGGACTCCTATTACGGTGGAGCTCGATGGGCAAGGCGACGTCGTTGAATTTCACCGGATGAAGTAGCTCTTGATCTCCCGCTTCGTCTTGACTCTCTTTTCAATCCCCTCGTAAACTGCGCTACGTATGAGCGCCTCATCCGTCATTCGTCGCTCGCCGGCCTCGTCCTCGAGTAATCCCCAATCCGCTAAAAACTTTGATACGCTGTACAAGGATCACGTAGACCTGATGTATCGTTTCGCTCATCGTCTGTGCGGCGAACCGGAGGCGGCAAAGGATTTGGTACAGGAGACCTTTTTGAATGCCTATCGGGGCTTCGACAGATTTCGTGGTGACGCCCGGATTTCGACGTGGCTCTATACCATCGCCTCGCGGACGTGCCTGCGCATGCGACGCAGGCGGAAAGGAGCCCCGGAACGAGAGTTGTCCCTCGAGGAATTCATTCCCACGTCGGACGGTGAATTTCGCTTGCAGATCCCGATCGAGGGTCTCAGCCCGGAAGACGCGCTCCAAAATAAACAATTGCGAGAAGCGCTCGATGCCGCGATCAACCAATTACCGAAGAAGTACAAAATGGTCTTGGTGCTTCGCGACATGGAAGGGTTAAGCGCCAAGGAGGTCGGAGCCATCATGGGCTTGAACGAACGAGCGGTGAAATCGCGCTTACACCGGGCTCGATTGTTTGTGCGCCGACAACTCAGTGCGCGAGGCCTCGGCGAAGGGTCTAGCGACCACGATTCACTTGGGTAGCGGAGGAACTGACCCACAATGGCAAAACGTAGCGCTTCCAAGCGGCAACGGCATTCTTCAACGACTCGGCACCGACATGCTCACGGGAAAAGCCGGTGCCTGCGCATCCTTCGCCGGTTGTCCGCCTATATCGATGACGAACTTTCCACGAGTATCTGCCAAGAAATACGTCGACATCTGGGCGATTGTCCAAATTGTGAAACCTTCGTGGCATCGTTGCGCCAAACCGTGTCGCTCTGTCGCCACAGCCCGGCACCGGCCTTATCGACGGCCGACCGTGCGTTGATGCGGGCAAAGATACTGAAGACTGCCTAATCGGGATAACCTACAACACCATGAGTCTTTTCATCATGAATAAGAATCTATTGTTCGGCACTCTACTCCTCTCGGGACTGCTGACGGCCTTTCAAGGGACCTTGCCCGATCTTGCGACGGCGGCGCCCAAGCCTCCTCAGAAGACGACGGAAAACAAGCCCATCCGTAAGGCTGCCATCGACACAGCCCTTCGATATGCCGAAGCCATCGCCAAAGGCGACAAGATCACCACTGGACAGCTGGACTTCGCGTGTCAATACCGACTCCTGACGATGCAGTCGGCCGGTCTTCCGAATCCTCGGGCAACTGAAGCCTTATATCAGGGTTGTTGGCAGGAACTGACTGCCGGCCATGCCCCGTTCTTGAAGCGATCTGATATTGGGATGAATATCCTCTGGCCCAGCACCGGTTCCCTCGTATTTTATGGAGATGATCTCCCCCGAGCTCAAGCCTCAGCCCTTGTCATGGATGTCCTCGGACTGTCGCCGCCCGGAACCGGCCTTCATCTCACCGTGACAGACAGCCGTCCGATCCCGAACGGATCCTTCCCACTGAAACCGAACGGGAAAGTCCTCGGCGTCCCTACCACGCTGGTCGACCTGACTGTCCACTATCACGACCCGCTCTCGTCACCGGTCACGTACGGGCCCGGCACCGTCCACTGGACGAATACGATCAAACGAGAGCGGCGCGCCATACAATCCATCACCACTCGATGGGTGGTCTTCACCGGGCTCAAAAAATACGGCTTTCCTCGAGACTCGGCCGTTTGTCATCTGCTCGTGAAAACCAAGCCTGAAGCGCCGGGGATGGTAGCGGACAGCATTCCGTTCACAACCGAAACGAGCCGGGTACTTCCTGACTCGATTGTCTGGTGGGGTCCGGATGATCAGCCCGGCACGCTGACGGCAGCAGCCGCACAAGCCGCTGCGTTTCCTGAATTGCGCGATCGCGTCGCCATGCTCAATCGCATCTTGATCATCGACCCGCATCAGGTCGACGCGCTGACGGTCCTGACCAGAAATCTCTATGCGGTATTGCTTCGGGAAGCCGTCAACGGCCACAACCTAACTGTTAAAAATCAGGCGCTTTCTCTGACCGTCAACGAGTTTTATTGGAACGTCTATGCAGCCGCCGGTCGCCTCGACCTTGCGAACACGATGGAGATGGGAGGCTTCTCGCGGCCGACATCGGCGGACTTCCTGTACCGACTGTTGCCCGCACTGGAAACCCTGGCGAAAACTCATCCTGAGCGGTTGGATACCCGCTTCCAGCTCGGCATGACGTATCGCTGGAACAATGACCAGATTCCAATGATCGAGACGTTCGAAGCGCTGGTCAAAGACATTCCACCCGATCGACCGACGCCCAGAGCCGAGATGCTGGTGCAGCTAGCCTGGTCTCGTATCAACAAGGTGGCTTGGAACAGGAGGTTGCACGATCCGAACAGTGTTCGAGCCTACGAGGATGCCCGCGACTCATCGGCCATCGCCGAGCTGCCGCTCGACAAGTTTTTCGCGGAATACACCATGGCTTACAGCATGATTTTCATGCCGAACTATGGGGATAAGAGTCAGATGCTACGACATCTGACCGAGGCCAAACGCTGGTTTGACGAAATACCTGGCAAAGATGATGAGGTCTGGCGTTATTTCCTCCACAGCGACTTACTGAAGGCGGTACTCGACGCCGACCCGATATTCCAACCCATCCTGGCCTCGGCGCAGCAACCCAAAGGATGATGGCCAAGCTCAGGCTCATCTCGGCATAATCTTTTGTGCCGCGTCGCGTATCATATGTCGTGATGTTTCGCGTGAATCCGCACGATCTTCGTTTTCCTCCGGTTGATCAGGCATCCCCGGAAGGCCTCCTCGCGGTAGGAGGCGACCTCCGTCCGGAGCGGTTACTCGAAGCCTATCGACAGGGCATCTTTCCTTGGTACAACGACGATCAGCCCATTCTCTGGTGGTCGCCGGATCCTCGCGCCGTCTTGTTTCCCAACAAGCTCCACGTCTCGCGTAGCCTCAAGCGACGCCTTTGCCCTGATGTGTTCGCCGTCACGCTCGATACCAGCTTTCGAACGATCATGGAACAGTGCGCAGGGCCTCGCCCGCAGTATCCCGAAGGAGGAACGTGGATCACGAGTGACATGCTGGATGCCTACACACGCTTGCACGAACTCGGCTATGCCCATTCCGTTCGAGACATGGCAGGACGGTCGCCTGGTCGGCGGACTATACGGCGTGGCGATCGGAGGCGCCTTCTTTGCCGAATCGATGTTTACACAAGTCGATGACGCATCCAAAGTGGCACTCGTCATACTTGTTCGGCAACTCCAGGCCTGGGGCTTTCGCCTCATCGACTGCCAACAGTCCTCACCCCATGTCAGCCGGTTCGGCGCGGAAGAGATTCCACGACCAGACTTCATCACACATCTCAACCAGGCGCTCACCCTTCCCGACCGACGGGGGCGATGGACGTTCGAAACGGTGTGAGTCATAGATAGAAGGAACAAGATCGACGCGCCGCCACTTGGATGGCGAAGCGCATTTGACAGCCTTTTCCTCGGTCGCTTATGATTTCCTCCTAGTCATGAGGAGGATATGACATGAGCTTTGTTATTACACCCAAAGAACTGAAGGCCCGGCTCGATAAAGGGGACAGCTTGGTGCTGCTGGATGTGCGGGAACCCTGGGAGAACCAGCTCGCCAAGCTGGACAATTCCATTCTCATTCCGCTCGGCACCCTGCCCAACTCCCTTTCAAAATTGGACAGAAACGCCGAGATTATCGCCTACTGCCATCATGGCATGCGAAGTGGGGATGCGACGGGGTTTTTGTTACAGCAGGGGTTTTCAAACGTGAAGAACCTGATCGGCGGGATCGATGCCTGGTCTATCCAAGTTGATGGAGCAGTTGCCCGATACTGATCCAGTCGGATACTGATACGGGAGGACGGGCGGTTGAATGCTGACCGCCTCGTCCGTGGTTCAAGTAGAGATCGGCTTTATACGCGCAGCTACCTGATTTTCCCCTGAAAAAATTCAACCGTCTGCTTCAACCCTTCGGCAAGATCCACCTTGACCTCCCACCCAAGCTCTTGTTTGATCCTTAATGGGTCGATCACACTGCGAATCTGCTCACCGGCTTTGGCCGGCCCATGAACTTCCTTGGCGCTCGACGCGGTCAGACCGGCGAGCGTCTGGAACAGCTCATTGACGGATGTCTCGGTACCGGTTCCGACGTTGTACACTCCGTGCGCATTCTGCCCCATGGCGGCCAGGTTCGCTTCAGCCACATCGTCGACGAATACGAAGTCGCGCGTTTGACGCCCGTTTCCGTTAATAATGGGCTGCTCGTTGTTCAACATCTTTTGGATGAAGATGGCAACGACCCCTGCTTCTCCCTCGGGATCCTGTCTCGGCCCATACACGTTGGCATACCGGAGGCCGACCACCGGAATCCCGCTTGTTCGCTGGAAATAGAACAAGTAATGTTCCCCGCACAGTTTACTGATGCCATAGGGTGATAGTGGGTTGCTGGCGTGAGATTCAACGGCTGGAAAGGTCTCCTGTTCACCGTAGATCGCTCCACCGGACGAGGAGAACACGACCTTTCGGCAACCATACCGAACCGCTTGTTGTAACACGTTCATGGTTCCCAAGACATTGACCTGCGCATCGAACACCGGGTCGTCCACCGAACGGCGGACACTGATCTGAGCCGCAAGATGGAGGACGATGTTGGGCCGTTCATTGCGAAAGACTCGTTCAAGACGCCGGCTGGTAATGTCGGTTTTGTAGAGACTCGCCGCACGGTTGACGTTCTTCCGTTTTCCAGTCGCCAGATTGTCGACGATGACGACTTGATGCCCCTCTTCAACGAGGCGGTCCACCACATGAGACCCGATAAACCCTGCGCCGCCCGTCACGAGTACTTTCATTGGCCCTCCTGAATGAATTCTCAGCTGTTACGACACTTCTTACATACCATGAAACGGGGAGGCGTACTCAAAGATTGCTAATATTTCCTGATTGCCCTTTTTCCCCTTGATCGGGGAAACAACGGTCTGCATTGTCCGCAGCCCCATTTTCTCCGCAAACCCTACGACTCTCTGAGCAGCCTCCGCTCGCTGCGTATCGTCACGCACGACGCCTCCCCGACCCACTTGCCCCTTTCCCACTTCAAACTGTGGTTTGATCAAGGCGATGACATGGGACGGAGAACGGAGGAATGGCGTGATGGGTGGAAGCACCTTGATCAATGAAATAAACGAGACATCGATGACGACCAGATCAACCGGCTCCGGGATGGCAGAAGGAGACATATAGCGAATGTTGGTCCGCTCAATCAGCACCACACGTGGATCGTGCCGAAGCCGCCAATCGAACTGACCATATCCCACGTCAACGGCGTAGATTCTCGCAGCCCCCCTTTGGAGCAAACAGTCGGTGAACCCTCCGGTCGAGCACCCGAACATCGAGACAGATCATTCCTCGCGGTGTGATCGAATAGGCGTCCAGAGCTGCCGCCAGTTTTTCGCCGCCGCGGCTGACGAACGGCTGGCTCTTTCCGATAATCTCGATGACCGCATCGGTGGGAATTATCCTGGACGGCTTGTCGACGATCACTCCGTTGCTTTTGACTTTCCCCGCAAGAATCATCCGGACCGCGGCATCTCGACTCTGCGCCAATCCCTGAACCGTCAGCACGTGGTCGCAACGATCCTTACCGCGTCGTATGTTCGTACCCATGAGAATAGAAGGGGAAAAGTCCAGAAAAGAACGATGATCAGAAGAGCGACTTGTTATGAGTCTTCAGCGGAATCCGGTACAGCAATGTCATCGGATGTGAAGGCGCGTAACTGTTTCTTTCCGTTCTTGTCCTGAACGAGAACTTCGACCTTCCGTTCGGCCTCTTCCAATACTTTGAGACAATTCTTGGACAGCCGGATGCCTTCCTCAAAAATCTTCAGCGATTCATCGAGCGGCAGATCTCCCTTTTCTAATTCACCCACGATGGTTTCTAGTCTAGACATTGCTTGTTCAAACTTCACCCCAGCCACAACAATCTCCTTTATTAAACCGACGCGCAGCGCATTATAACGAAGTCTCAATCGGCTTTTAAACTGACGAGTCCAACCTGACTTCCTCCACAGTACATCGGATCTGGCCCCTGGCGAGACGCGCCAGGATCTCTTCACCAGCAGAAACCTGTGCGGCATCCCGAATGATCCGGCGTCCAGGCATCGTCTCGAGAATCCCATAGCCCCGATCCAGAATAGCGAGCGGGCTCAGCCCGTTGAATCGGCCGAGATAAGCATGGGTTTGCTCGACCTTTCGCTTGAGACCATGGTTCACGGCAACGATCAAACGCGCCCGCAACTGTGGAACGATCACGAGATCGCGACGCACTTCATGCGCCGGGCTCCTCGACATCAACGCTTGCGTCCATGCTTGCACATTCATCATCGTGTGTCTCAGCTGTGCACGGACTGCTTCTCGCATGCCTGCCACGGCGCCATCCACCCGCTGAGCTTCCTTGAGAATTCTAAACCTGATGTTGTCCATATGGGCAAGCAGAAGATCAAGTCGCTGATGCTGCTCCAGGATCGAGAGCTCATAGCTTGCCGACAGCGGGCGGTGAGCATGCTCAGCCTCTCAACAATCTCCGTCAACACCGGGGCAACCATTTCGGCGGCAGCGGACGGTGTTGGGGCACGAACGTCTGCCGCAAAGTCGGCCAGTGTCACATCCGTCTCATGCCCCACAGCCGATACGACGGGGACCCGTGATGCGGCGATGGCTCGTACGACGGCTTCTTCGTTGAAGCTCCACAGATCTTCCAACGACCCACCGCCCCGCCCGATGATCATGACATCGACCACACCCAGCCTGTTCAATGCCTGAATGGCGGCTGTGATCTGTTCAGCCGATCCAACCCCCTGCACCTGTACAGGCGCGATGATGATGCTCAAGATAGGACAGCGACGATGCAACACGGTGATCAGATCTCGAACCGCCGCCCCGGTCGGCGACGTCACGATTCCGACGATCCGAGGGAACGTCGGTAATAATTGTTTACCTTGCCTATCGAAGAGCCCTTCGGCTTCCAGACGACACTTCAGTTGCTCAAACGCCAACTGGAGAGCACCCCGCCCCTTGGGTTCGAGATGATCGAGAATGACCTGATACTCTCCACGCGGCTCATACACGGAAAGTCGCCCTCGCACGACGACATGCAGCCCCTCCTCCAGGCCGAACCGCAAACGAACGGCCGCCGAACGAAAGATCACCGCCCGAATCTGGCTCGTCTGGTCTTTGAGTGTACAGTAGAGATGCCCGGACGCCGGCGCGCGCAGGTTCGAAATTTCCCCTTCAAGCCACACCTCGGCAAAGTCGGTTTCGAGGGAAACCCGAACCATAGTGGTCAGTTCCGAGACGGTGAGGACTTGTCTCAATGTCGACTCGGAGGGAGAAAGAGACGGGCGAGAGTACGTAGTCGTGTGTCCTCTCCTTTGAAGCTCGCAGGCACCAATCGATCGCTGCGAGCTTGATGTGGAACAGGCCCGCAGCCTCTTGCAGCGTCTCCGCCTAATCGATGAGGCGAATTCGTTCAAATGTGATCGCCTTGCCCAAGCGAGGATCGAGATCAAGCAGGACCGCGCAAAACACGGACGGTCCTGAGGCGACTTCAAACCGTCGCGGCATCGCGGTCAAAAATTTCTCGATCGCCAATTCTTTCTTGACGCCGATCACCGAATGGATCGGTCCCGTCATGCCGATATCCGTGATGTATGCAGTGCCCTTCGGTAGGATTTGCTCATCGGCAGTCTGCACATGCGTATGCGTACCGACGACAGCGACCACCTCCCCATCCAGGAAATGCCCCATGGCCATTTTTTCAGAGGTGGCTTCCGCATGCATGTCGACCACGATTGCGGAGGTCTCCCGCTTCAACCGCGACAACTCGCGTTTTGCCGTCTGAAACGGGCAATCGATCGTCGGCATGTACACCCGGCCCATCAGCTGTAGGACTGCCAGCCGCTCGCCGCCTGCGGTCTCAATGACGACACTCCCGTTTCCCGGGACCCCGCCGGATAATTCGCCGGACGCAACAAGCGGGGCTCCCGAGAAAAATAATCGATTGCTTCTTTCTTATCCCAGGCATGGTTTCCGGTCGTGATGACCGATATGCCCGTTTCGAACAGTTCCTCGGCCAGCTCCGGCGTGACCCCGAAGCCTCCAGCCAGATTTTCACCGTTGGCGATGACCGCATCGATACGGTGCTGTGCGATCAGCCGAGGCACCACCCGAGCGACTGCTCGGCGGCCCGGCTCTCCCATGATGTCCCCGATACATAGGACCTTCATTTGGCGTATTCCACGTATCGGCTTTCTCGAATGACGGTGACCTTGATCTGTCCCGGATAGGTCAACTCCTGTTCGATCTTTTTCGCCAGCTCACGCGAGAGTTGGAACGACTCGGCATCGGTAATGTCCTCCTGCCTCACGATGACGCGAATTTCACGCCCGGCTTGGATCGCGTATGCTTTCTGTACTCCCTTATGCCCGGTTGCCAGCGATTCCAGCTTTTCCAACCGCTTCACATAGGACTCCAGAGCTTCCCGTCGCGCGCCAGGCCGTGCCGCCGACAACGCCTCGGCAGCCGCCACCAGACACTCTCCGGACAGATCGGTTCCACCTGCTCGTGATGCCCAGCGATTGCATTGACGATCTTGCGGAGATTCGCCGTATTTCTTGGCGATTTCCGCCCCCAGCATGGCATGCGGCCCTTCTTCTTCATGGCTGACCGCCTTGCCGATGTCGTGGAGCAAGGCTCCTCGCCGAGCCAGTCTGACATCGAGACCCAACTCCGACGCCATGATGCCGCAGATATACGATGCTTCGCGGGCGTGATAGAGATTATTTTGCCCGTAACTGGTTCGATACTTGAGACGCCCCAGCACTTTGATCAACTCAGGATGAAAATCTGAGAGCCCCAGCTCAAAAATAATTTTCTCCGCCTCTTCATACATCAGCTTGTCGATGTCGACCTTGACCTTTTCGACAATCTCCTCGATGCGCGTGGGATGGATGCGCCCATCGTGCATCAGCCGTTCCAGCGATACTTTGGCAATTTCGCGTCGCAACGGATCGAAACCAGAGATAATCACCGCTTCAGGGGTTTCATCGATGATCAGATCAATACCCGTCGCTGCTTCGAGCGCGCGGATATTCCGCCCTTCCCTGCCGATGATTCGACCTTTCATGGCATCGTTTGGAATGGGAACCACCGAGATCGTGGATTCCGATACATAGTCACGAACAACGCGTTGAATCGAGGTGGTGATGATTTCCCGAGCTTCCCGTTCGGCATTCTCACGAGCCTCTTCGATCGTTCGCTTGGCAATGCCTACGGCATCGAGTCTCGCCTGCGATTCCATTTCGAGAATCAATTGCTTCTTGGCTTCATCGGCCGTCATCCCGGCCACCCGCTCCAGCGCGTCGCGATGTTCGCGTCTCGGCCTTGGCGCAGGCAGACTCTTTCGCCGATAGTCCTTCTTCTCGTTTTGCGAAATCCGTCTCGCGCTTGCGTGATTCATTTTCCCGCTTGTCCAGGGCGGCGACCTTTCCGTCGAGTCCGCCTTCTCGTTGGATAAGACGTTTCTCCGTTGCCGAGAGTTCACCAAGCTTGGCTTTCTGCTCTTGTTCGAATTCGGACTTTGCTTTGAATACCAAATCCTTGGCTTCGAACCTGGCTTCCTTGAGAATATTCTCTGCTTCTCGTTGTGCGTTCTGCACAACTTGCTTGGCCAAACCTTCTGCCTCGGCCTGTTTGACACCCGTCATCCGTCGTCGCAGGGCTTCAAATACCCCTGCACTAACCACGGCGCCGAAGATCACCGACAATATAATGTAAACAACAATTGAGGTAGAAATGGGAGTCACCCCCTTCTTAAAAACAGTCAGATCACATACGCTTTACCCGGAATAAGCACCCCGCCACAGATCAAGTGGAATAGGCACTACTCACGATGTGAGGTGAAGAAATGGAAGAGCTCTTAGGAGACCGCGAGTCGTCTCGCCTGGAAACTCAAGAGATCGTCAGGGTACGATGCCATACCAGGTACGTTTCTCTGTCCACCCGTCCTCGACCGTCGGTTGCCAAACATCAGCCATTGGAGAGGGACAGCTGTCGAAACAGGTATGGAAGGTAGATACTCGTTCCATCCGGCAGAGATCTGCCGAATCGCTTCGATTTCAAAAATTGGACGTGGCCTGGCCGACTGAAGTGCCCGCCTAAGCACGACCCATACCATGAGTATCCACCAAACCAACACTTCGTATCCCATGAGGTAGACGTTCTCTATGATGCTCAAACTCGTTTCCATCAGATCAGATCGACGATATCACCCTTAATTCCTTCACCGCACAGTCGCTCATCTATATGATAACAAAGGGACTCTTCGAATGCAAGGTGGATACCGCTACCGAAAGAGCGACGTCGGCATCTGTTCCTCGATTGATTCCATCAACGTCACCATCCGCCGTTCGACATCAGCCTCCCCTTGGACCCGTTTTTTCTCGGACTCAAACAGCTGATGGGCAAGGTTGATCGCCGTCAACACCGCCAACTTCGATGGAGTCGTCGTCTTCATCCCTTCCGCCAAATGTTTCATATGATCGTCGACGAAATGGGCCAGCCGCCGGATATAAGCATCATCGCCGTCTCCTGTGATCGTGTACCGTTGACCATAAATTTCTACATCAATGGTCTTAGTCAATGGCCACCTCCTTAGGATCCTCGACACATTCGAGCAGCTCCATTTCATTCATGACTTTTTCGATTCGCGTCTTGATGTCCATCCGTTCCTTTTCCCATTTTCGATTCATATCATCCTGCGCAATCAACCGCTGGCGAGCCGTCTTGAGCTCCTCCTCCAATAGCGCATTCTTTCGTTTGAGCTCTTGGACGAGCTTCACCAAGTCACGAATTCGAGTTTCCAATGCATCAAGTCGATCCAACGACATAATCAACCCTTCTTCGATTATCACCCCTACGGATTGTGGCGCACTATAAAAACTTCACAAGACCTTGTCAAGAAACGGCCCTTTGAACCCCACCCAGTCGCAGGTATTCCTTATAGCTACGCAGGACACGTTTGACGTATTGCCTCGTCTCCTGATACTGGATCAGCTCGACGAATTCATCCTCGCTCCGTCCCTGATAGGTCGCCGCCCAGCTCCCCACAACGATTGGACCGGCATTGTAGGCCGCGATCGTCTGCACCACATTGCCGGCAAACTGCGTAAACAGTTGCTCTACATACCGGGCCCCGATTAGGATATTGATCTCTTGATCGAACAAATCTTCTCGGGATAGACTTGGAAGACGGTGCTGTTGCGCCACGGCGTTGGCGGTGGCAGGCATGACCTGCATCAATCCGATCGCTCCGACGCGCGAGACCGCCCTCCAATCATATTGACTTTCCTCCCGAATGATCGCTGCGACAAGAAACGGATCAACCCCCTTGGCTCCCGACATTTTAATCGTGGGAATCAATCCGGTCGGATAGGCCACATTCCAAAGTCCATCTGCAACCGTTCCGCCGGTTCGCTCCAATTTCTCGCGGAATCGGGACCGCACCAGACGTAGGGCATGATGATAGGCGCCAACCTCGTTCAACATCATCGATAACGCCGCCAACACCTCGGGGTCACGGCTATACCGATCCGTCAACGCGCCGAGCTCTCTGGCGGCATCACGCTCGAGACCGAGTGTCCTGAGTTCCACCGCCCGCCGGTACGCCGGCTGTAACTCGATCTGCATGCGACTGCTGGTCGGATTGTCCTGAACCGACAACTGAGCTACCTCGGGAATAGGCTGAGTGGACGAGGCAGCGACAACGGAGCCTTCCCGTTTCGCCTGCCCGGAAACCGACTGGTCCATCCGCTCGTGCGCCAGCTGGCAGTAGTAGGTATACGGAAACCGTTGACAGAGGATGGCAAACAGCTCTTTTGACTTCACACCTTCCACATAGCCGTAGGAACGAGCAGTCCAGTAGAGCGCCTGAGGTTCAAAGTCGTTGTCCTTCTGATCGACGATCTGACTCCACGCGGTGATCGCCTCCCGATAACGAGCCGTTCGGTACAGCACCCACCCTTCCCGCCATTGTGCTTCCGCTCGTTGAGAAGCCGGCTCTCCGAACTTGGCCACCTGTCGATATCTTGCGATCGCCTCATCGAATCGCGCCTCATCTTCTAACCAGATCCCGGCAAATACATTGATCTGCCCTTTTTGTTCGGGAGTCATCGTTCGCTGCGGGACTGTCCGGCAGAGATCCAATAACTTTTCCCCGAGTCCTTGTCTGAGATAAACCCTCCCCAGCCATACACTCGCTTCATCCGATCGAGGTCCTTGTTCTGTGGTCAGTGCATGGAAGGTGTCGCGTGCCTGATCGTAAAGCTTCAGTCGGACTTGGGCGACCCCTAATTTAAACTTGGCATCCACGCGCTGTGGAGACGACGAATCTTGCGCCAAGAACTTTTTCAACTCCTCGATTGCTTCCGCGTGGAGCGACTGTCCGAGAAAAGCCTGGGCGCGCTCGTAATGTGCGTCGGGCGCCGATATCCATGGTCCTCCTCCAATGCTTCCGAGCAGAGCATCGGCTTCCTTACTTTCTTTTGTCTGAGGAAACTTCGCCCAAAGCTGCTTCAGCGTTTCTCGTGCTTCCGTCAATTGATTCTCGCGAAGATAACAAGACGCCAGCCGCAACCAAACCTGAGAAATCTGCGGGTCTTTATCATTGACCGTGACGGCCTTGACGAACCAGGACACGGCCTCGGGACAGCTGGACGCCTGATACCACGCTTCCCCGGCACGGAGCGCCACCTGATTGAGAAGATTGGAATCTGGGACCGCTTGCGGCACTCCTTCAAACATGGCGGCCGCTTCCCTTCCATCCCCTAAGCGCAGCAACGCCTCTCCCATCCAAAATCGGATATAATCGTCGAGCACGAGAAAGTCCCGCTGGGCTGCTCGAAGGTATGGCAAAGCGCCTGCGGGATTCCGGTCGATCAAGATCACCCCGGATAGTAATCCGGCACGTTTGGCCCACATCGAGGCGGGAAATCCCTCCATGACCTTTCGGAGACGTTCCAGCTTGAGCGCCACTACTTGATCTTTCGTCAGAGCACGACCCAGCCGCTCCTTCGGCCAGGCCGCCGCCGCAAAGCAATCCTCCGCCGTCATGCAACCATTGGTCGCCGATTGTTCGGATGTCTCAACTTGCGCCGTATATCCGATGCCAGAGAGAAAACATCCGAATGCGAGCGCCAGGCCGGATACAACCGCCAACCTGCAGCCATCGATCGGACGATACGTATTAGAGATCTTCATAACGGCCTGTGACATTCGCCCGCGTTCATTATATACGGAGCCGGCAGCAATGGAAGAAGTTTCAGGACCCCATGATGGACATGCCCGTATGCGGTATGACTTCCACTTATGGTAGGCTCTGAATTTTGAAATGAGTTTGCGGACTTGCCAATGACTCTTCCCGCTACCGTGACGACGCTCTTGAGCCTCACCGAACCACAGATGGTGAAGTTTGTCCGCACGCATTGCTGGCCTGACTATCGTGCCAAGCAAATCTTGCGCTGGATCCATCAACGACGACTTCGAACTATTACCGACATGACCGATCTCCCCATGCACGATCGCATAGCGATGTCTCAATCGGCCACGATCGGACGCTCGCCCGATGTTGCGGTTCTGTCGTCCCGGGACGGGACGCGTAAATTGCTGTTGCCCCTCAACGACGGCATGTCGATTGAAGCCGTACTGATCCCGGATGAGGATCGGCTGACGCTCTGCGTGTCAACTCAGGTCGGTTGTATGTTGGATTGCGGGTTTTGCCTGACCGGACGAATGGGACTTAAACGCAACCTCAAGCTTCATGAAATCATCGATCAGATCCTCACCGCACAAGATATGCTGCGTTCCGATGAACACATTACGAATCTCGTGTTCATGGGGATGGGAGAACCCCTGGCCAATTTGGACGGTCTCAAGGCTGCCGTAACCGCCTTGACCAACAAGTCGTGGGGCCTTGGATGGTCGCGTAGACGCGTGACGGTGTCGACGGCGGGGCTGGCATCCCGTCTCCCGGACGTCGCGGCGCTGGGCGTAAATCTCGCCATCTCGCTCAATGCCACCACTGAAGAACAGCGGCGAGAGCTGATGCCTGCCGCCAGCGAAATCGCTTCACTGAGTTCGCTTCTGGCTGCCTGTCGCCGCTATCCGCTCGCCTCTCACCAACGACTGACCTTCGAATATGTACTGCTCGCCGGTGTAAACGATCATGTGACTGATGCCCGCCGACTCGTCCAATTGCTGAGAGGTATGCGGTGCAAGGTCAATTTGATTCCGTTCAATGAATTTCCAACCAGTCCTTTTCATCGTCCGTCCGAACAAGCGATTCGTCGCTTTCAATCCATCCTCCGCGACGCCTGCCTCGATACATTTGTTCGAAAGAGCCGTGGGCGGGACGTTTTCGGCGCCTGCGGACAACTTGGAGAACTCTCCGGCAACCGCTCCTCCCTTACCTTGACACCTATCGAAACTCGTTGTTAGCATGTTGAATTGGCCCTTCATCATGAGCATGTGGACTATTCCGTACCATTGGCGCATCCACTTCTTAGCGGCGTTGCTCGTCTTCGGCTCGACCTCGATTTCGCTCTCAGCAGAACCGAGCGAGTACACCCTCGCAAACGGCATGAAAGTATTGCTGGTCGAGGTGCCCAAGGCTCCGGTAGCTACGGTGCAAGTGTGGTACAAAGTGGGTTCGCGAAACGAGGTCATGGGACGGGCCGGACTTTCACACATGCTCGAGCACATGATGTTCAAAGGCACGGCACGATATCCGAAAGGCTCGTTTTCTAGAATCGTCAGAAAAAACGGTGGGATTGACAACGCATTTACCAGCCAAGACTTTACCGCCTACTTTGAGAACGTGGCGGCTGATCGTGTCGGACTGGCACTCGAACTGGAGGCCGACCGGATGCAAGGCCTCATTCTGGATAACAACGAATTCCAGACCGAGCGAGAGGTCGTAAAAGAAGAACGCCGGCTCAGATCCGAGGATGACCCTCAAGGTGCGCTGGTTGAAGCGCTGTTTGCCCAGGCCTTTCTCAGCCATCCCTACCATTGGCCCGTCATCGGATGGTTCGCCGATCTCGATGCGATGTCTCTCGAAGACTTGCAACGCCACTACGACACCTTTTACTCTCCCAACAATGCAACCCTGGTGGTTGTGGGCGATATCAAGGCCGAGATCTCTACTTCCGACGATCAAACGTCTATTTGAGCCGATTCCCAGAGGTCCCTCACCCAAGCAAACCCTGCCGCCGGAACCGGAACAACGCGGCGAACGCCGTTTTCTCCTGAAGCGCGAAGCGCAGGTCCCGTTTGTCATGATGGGGTTTCGCGTGCCCAACTATTCGAGCGAAGACTCGTATGCCCTCGACATCCTCGAATCGATCCTGTCTCACGGGAAAAGCTCCCGTCTCTACCAGAGCTTGGTCTATGACCAGAAAAATTCATTGGCTGTCGGAGCCGAGTACAGTGTGCTGCAAACGGATCCCGGCCTATTTTATTTCTACTCATTGGTGAATCCCGGCGCGAAGGTCGAAGGGGTCGAAGAAGCCATTCAACGTGAGATCGTGCGGCTGCAGAACGAGCCGCCGTCCGAGCAGGAGCTTCAGCGGGCCAAGAACCAAGTTGAGGCGGCGCGCGTCTTCGAACAAGATTCTAATTTTCGCCATGCCATGTTGATGGGACAGGCGGAATCCGTCGGCGCCGGCTGGCGGCGGATCGATCAATTCGTTGAACATATCCACGCTGTTACGGCAAAGGATATCCAACGTGTTGCGAAGCAATATCTCACTCTGGACAATCGAACCGTCGGAATTCTCATTCCTTTGCCCTCCCCCCCCGCAGACATGGCACCCACAGCTGTGCATGACGGGAAGTGATAAGAACCATAGAACCATGATCACCAAGATGAAAAAGCAGAAGCGCCATTCCCGTGCTCCTCGATCCGTCCGGCGGTGGTCGGTCGCGTGCCTGGTGACGTTGGTCCTAAGCTGGATGTGTGTCGCGAGCCCGGGTGATGCCGCGGACATTTCACCCACGAGATTCACCACCCCAAACGGGATGACCGTTCTCGTACTGGAACAACATTTCCTCCCCATCATTGAAATCCATGCCCTCATCAAGGCCGGCTCAGCGCAGGATCCTCCCGAAAAGGTCGGTCTGGCGAATTTAGTCGCTGGTCTCCTCGATGAAGGCACCACAACCAGATCTTCCAAACAGCTGGCCGAACAGATCGATTTTGTCGGTGGTTCGTTGGGAGCCCAGGCGGACGAAGATTTCACGACCGCGTCGGCGCGCACACTGAAGAAAGACGTCGACCTCGGGTTCACGCTCCTCGCCGATATTATTCAGCGTCCCGCTTTCCCCAAACTAGAGTTCGAACGAGTCCGAGCGCAGATCCTCGGAGAGATTGCCAGCGATAATGACGATCCCGGGCATGTCGCCATGAAGGCCTTCAATCAGTTGATCTTTCAAAACCATCCCTATCGTTGGCCGGTCAACGGGACGGAGGACACGTTAGGCAAGATCACCTTGGCGGATGTGCAGACCTTCTACGCCAAAGAGTATCTTCCCAATCAAGTCATCCTCACCATCGTCGGTGATGTGACGCTTGAACAAGCGACGACGCTCGTCCAGACTCATTTCGGATCCTGGAAGAAAGGGATGGCGCAACCCAGAACGGCCAAGAAGCCCGCTGTCATCGATAAAAAAATCGTGCAGCTCATCGAAAAGGATCTCACCCAATCGACCATTGTGATAGGTCATCCCGGAATCAGTCGGACCAACCCTGATTTTTACGCCGTCACCGTCATGAATCATGTGTTAGGGGCAGGAGGATTTTCGTCCCGACTCATGGATACCATTCGAGACAAGCAGGGGCTTGCCTATGGCATCACCAGTCATTACGACGCCCGATCGATGCCGGGCTCTTTCTGGATCAACCTCCAGACTCGCACCGAAACCACCAATCAGGCCATCAACGGCGTCTTGGCTGAAATGAAGACGATTCGAGAGGCCCCGGTCAGCGATCAAGAATTGGCTGATGCCAAAGCATTTTTGATGGGCAGCTTCCCCTTACGGCTGGATTCTACAGCGAAGCTGGCAAAAGTCTTGGCACAAGTGGAGTTTTTTGGATTGGGATTCGACTATTTCAGTCAGTACCCGAAATGGATTGAACGAGTGACAAAAGAGGATGTGCAGCGCGTGGCCAAGACAGTACCTGGACCCTCAGCGCTATGCGCTTGTCGTAGTCGGCAATATCGCGAAAGCAAAAGTTCGCAACTAGGCTCGCTGAAAGCCCATACTATGCAAGCGCCCTTTCTCCAACAGAAGCTCCATCGGCTCCGAACTCTTCTGACGGAGATGGGCTCGGTCGTGGTGGCCTATTCCGGTGGAATCGACAGCACCTTCGTGCTGAAGGTCGCGCACGACCAACTCCACGAGAAGGCGGTCGGCATCACGGCCATCTCACCGACGTTTCCATCTCTTCGAGTTGGAAGCTGCCGAACGGGTCGCTCAGGAGATCGGTGCCCGCCATGAAACCGTACAGACGGATCAGCTAGCCATTAATGACTTCGTGAGGAATGACGCGAATCGTTGTTTTCACTGTAAGACCGACCTGTATCAACTTCTTGGAAATGTGCGGCAATCAAAGGCTGCCACGTATGTTGTGGATGGAACCAACTTGGACGATTTGGGTGATGACCGTCCGGGCATCAAGGCCGCGCGGGAATGGGACGTGCGCAGCCCTCTCGTTGAGGCTGAACTCTCGAAGACCGATATTCGCATCCTTGCGAAGGAGCTTGGACTTTCGAATTGGGACAAGCCGGCAGCGGCCTGTCTCTCGTCAAGAATCCCGCGTGGGAACATGATCACGCTGGAAAACTTGCACCGTGTTGAAAAAGCCGAAGTCGTATTGCATCGTGAGGGATTCCGTCATTTTCGAGTACGAAATCACGGTGAGATCGCCAGGATTGAAATGGCACAGGACGAACTCCCTCGGCTCATGGAATCAGATCGGTGTGTAGAAATCAGTGCGAGACTGAAAGCCCTGGGGTTCAAATTCGTGACGGTAGATTTGGAAGGATATCGGCCAGGTGGAGTCGCCTTGAGCTGACTCCACCACCAGATCGACGACACGTTAGCGTGGATGTGACTTCGAGAGAGCCTCAAGCGCTTCGTCTGCGAATCTTCGCTGATCGGCTTCCGTTAAGCTTCGCTGAACGACTTTTTCCGCCACCATAAGCGCGAGTTCAGTCGTCTGGGTTCGAATGTCTTGTAGCGCTTTACGGCGCTCTTGCTCGATCTCGCGCGTCGCATCACCCTTGATACGCTCCGCCTCCGCGGTCAACCGTTGTTCGTTCTCATCGAGCAACCGTTGAGCACGTTCCTTTGCTGCCGCGAGAATGGCCTCGGCTTCCTTTCCCACCGCGCTGAGCTTTGCTTCATATTCCTTCAATCGTCGCTCGGCCTCGGACCGGTGCTGCTCAGCCTGATCGAGGCTGTCTTTAATTTTCTTTTCACGCTCTTCTAAGGCGCTCAAGATGCCGGGAAATGCGTACTTATAGAGCACGAACAAGAGAATCCCGAAGGAGATGACCTCCCAGAAAATCAATGAAGAAAAAAATGTTGATTCAAACTGTGGCATGGTTTCTCCCAGGAAGGCCGAGGTTCAGGCTGAGGTTGAGATCCATTCCCTCCTCGGCCTTGACCTAAACCTAAACCTGCTCCTAGCCTTTGCGAAAGCCCATGATGATGAAGGCGATGACCAAGCCATACAACGCAATGGCTTCTACCAGCGCGAACCCGATCCACATATACTTCGTGACGCGAGCTTCTGCTTCAGGCTGGCGTGCTACCACTTCGATCATCTTCCCGAAGATGTAGCCGATCCCCACACCGGCTCCGGCAAATCCTGCCGCGGCACATCCCATACCGATCAACCCTGCTGCTGCTGAATCCATTATGGCTTACTCCTCCCTTGGCTAAACCCGCATGCGCTAATGCGCGTGCTCCTCATGACCATGTAAATGAAATGCATCTCCCAAGTAGACACACGTTAAAATAGTAAAAATATAGGCTTGAATGAACGCGATACCAACTTCCAGTCCGTATATCGCCACGGTAAAGACAAAGGGCAACCACCCGATCAACAACCCTCCTCCGATCGTGAGACTGAACAACACCACGAGCATCACATGGCCTGCCGTCATATTCGCAAAGAGCCGAACAGCCAGTGAAACAGGCCGCGCCAACTGACTGATGATCTCGATCGGGATCATCAACGGCACCAGCCATCCAGGAGTTCCAGGCGGGATAAGAATTCCTAGAAACTTTGTCCCATGTAACCAGAATCCTAAAACCAAGCTCAACCCATACACAACGCACGAGAAAACAGCCGTCACAACAATTTGGCTCGTCACCGTATAGGTGCCGGGAATCAACCCGATATAATTGGAAAAAAGAATAAATAAGAAGAGCGTGGCGACGAACGGGAAAAAACGCATGCCGTCTTTCCCCATCGTATCCAGGATCATGTTGCGAATGAACTCCACCATCATCTCCGCCAGGCTCTGCAACTTGCCGGGCACCAGTTTGCGCGACGATCCTGCCATGATCATGAGGACCGCCGCTACGGCGATGACAATCCACATAAAAATCACGGCTTTATTGATGGAAATGTCCACACCGCCGATCGAGAGTGGAATCCAGTTATGAAGTTCGAATTGATGGAGCGGACTTTCTTCCATGGACTACCCCTGCTTATTTTCGTTGTCCGACGGGCCTTGCCATCGCTGTGCGGATCGATAGGCGTTCCTCATTCCGGCCCCCGCACCAAAGATCAACCCAATGACGAGTCCCCACGGAGTTGTCCCTAAGAGATACGTATCGACGACCCATCCAAGCCCACCTCCGACGATCAGCGCAGCCAGCAGTTCCGTTCCGATTCGAACGGCCTGACCGAGCCCCGCATATAAGGGATCTTGTGGAGGGGGCATCCCAAACCCACGGAAGGCGAGAGCACGTGAGCAGAACTCTGCCCCTGATGGGGTGCGCAATTTAAGCAAACCCGTGCTTGGAATGTCAAGCGGTTAGAGGCCTATGCGCGCAGAAATCGCTGGGGTATAGTGATCTCTCTTTTATGTGGGAACCGTGTCGACTATGCCGAGAACCTTACCCTCGCCGATGCCATTTTTGCACGGTTCTCCTTCGCCTCTCATCCTGACCGGCCCCTCTCCCTCGGCAAGTCCGTTCGAACTGTACGCGAAGATCGCCTCAGCGCAGCACCCCTCGTTTCTCTTTGAGAGCGGCAACGGTGAAGGCGCCATGGGACGGTATTCGTATCTTGGCGTCGATCCTTACCAAACCTTGTATGGGAAGGGGACTTCGTTTGTGTGCCGATCGATTCAAGGCCGCAGGGACTCAGGCCCATCTCCGTTTCAATATTTGACTCACCTCCTGAACCATCAACGGATCCTTCGTCCTCCCGATGTTCCGCCGTTTTTCGGCGGAGCCGTCGGCTACTTGAGTTATGATCTCGCGCGCCAGTTCGAACGGTTGCCTTGCTTGGCCGTCGATGACCTTGCCGTCCCCGATTTGGAGTTCGCATTTTTCGATCTGATCGCGGCAATCGACCACGAGTTGAACCGTCTGGTGCTCATGTTCTGTCCGCCGCTTGAACGATTTTTGGGCGAGCCTCGGGAAAAACTGTTTCGCGAGGGGAGGGATCGCTTGACCGAATTCGAAGCCCGACTGACAAGGCCTGACGCGGTCGACGCAGACTGGAGCAATTTCGGTCGCCTGACGTTTACACCGGAACAGGAACAGGCGATCTATAGTCAGAACGTGAGCCGTTGCAAGGAATACATCGCAGCCGGTGATATCTATCAAGTCAACCTCTCCCACCGCTTCAATGTGACCTGTGAAGCATTCTCCTCTCTCGGGGACCTTCAAACCGATCTCTCTGCCTATAGTCGATTGCGCACATTGAACCCTTCACCCTTCTCAGGATTACTCAGGTTCGACGCACTTCGCCTCATCAGTTCCTCACCCGAACGGCTCGTTCGGCTGGAAGGGCGTCGAGCCGATACGAGGCCGATCGCCGGCACCAGGCCCCGCGGGAGAAACGCCTTCGACGATCACCGGCTGATCGAGGAATTACTCACAAACGAAAAGGAACGTGCGGAACATATCATGTTGGTCGACCTTGAGCGGAATGATCTCGGACGAGTCTGCCGTTTCGGAAGCGTCCATGTGGATGAATTGATGTCATTGGAGCAATATTCTCATGTCAACCACCTGGTTTCGCATGTGGCCGGCACTCTCGAGGATCATGCGACTGGTTTCGACCTGCTGAAAGCCATGTTTCCCGGTGGAACGATTACCGGCGTACCCAAGATCCGTTGCATGGAGATCATCGAGGAGTTGGAGCCCATACGTCGTGGTCCGTACACCGGTTCGATGGGCTATCTCAGCTGGAGCGGAGAGCTCGACTTCAATATCCTGATACGCACGCTGATCATGCGGAACGCCGTGGGCTACCTTCAGGTCGGAGCAGGAATTGTGGCCGACTCAGACCCGACGCGCGAATATGAGGAAACGATTCATAAGGCGCAGGCTTTCTTCAGCGCCTTTTCATAGCCATGTGGATATACCTGAATAACAAGTTCGTCACAGACGAAGAGGCGGTGGTCTCGGTCTTCGACCATGGATTTCTCTACGGCGATGGGGTCTATGAAACGATTCGCTCGTACGGCCCCCGCATCTTCATGCGAAACGAACATTTGTCACGACTATTCCGTTCCGCGGCGGAAATCGGCCTGACGATCCCGATTCCATTGAAAAACTGGGGAGACATTCTGCATGAGGCGATGATCCGCAACGACGTTGGGACTGATCTGCAAGACGCCTATTCGAGGATCACGGTTTCCAGAGGAGCCGGAGACATCGGACTGGATCCGGCACTCTGTTCGTCGCCGACCGTCGTTGTGATGGCCAAACCTCTCGTGCCCCCGACGTCCCATCTCTATGAAAGTGGCGTCAACGTGATCGTGGCTTCCACGAAACGGAATTTACCGAGTGCCTTGTCCCCACAGATCAAAACCACGAACTTCCTGAACAATATCCAAGCCAAACGCGAAGCGATCGCAGCAGGCGTATTCGACAGTATCCTGCTCAATTGGGAACAGCATCTGACCGAATGCACCATCAGCAATCTGTTCTTTGTGATGGACGGCACGCTGCGAACGCCTGCCCTGGAATGCGGCTTACTCGACGGCATCACCAGAAACATCGTGATTCGGCTGGCCGGGGAACTCAACATACACGTCGAAGAAGGTCGCTATACCGTTCGACCAGTTGTACCGGGCCGACGAACGCTTTCTCACGAACACCAGCATGGAAATCATGCCGGTGACTTCCGTTCGATCGAAGACCTGTCGGCGATGGCAAACCGGGTCCGCTCACCCTGAAGCTAAGCGCGCAATTCGTACCGGTGCGAGGCCGATTTTAGTACAGGCCTCCTCGTCGATAAGACCTCATCTCCCCATTTCCATCAGATCCTACAGATCTCCCAAGACACAAGATACTGCATTTCCTTGACAGACAGTGACAGACTGCTATCGTGTGACCATGCCGAAACCAAACAAACTGTATCGCTCCTCTATCAGGCGGTCCGGTATGGCCCTCCTCGTCGCATTGAGCGGCAGCGTCCTGCTGACTGTTCCAAGTGATAGTCAGGCAGAGATTTACCAATATGTCGATGCCAAAGGGACGATATCGCTCACCAACGTTCCCTCTGACGCTCGGTACCGCCGGATCGATCTCCACCCGAATCGGCTGCATCCCGTTCTCTCGGAGCAGGAGTTGGAACCGGTGATCAGTCGATTCTCACGGCAACATCAACTACACCCTGCGCTTATCCGCGCCATCATCAAGGCCGAATCGGATTTCGACCCTCGCGCGGTATCACGAGCGGGAGCCATCGGATTGATGCAATTGATGCCGCAAACAGCAGTAAAACTGGAGGTGCGGGACCTCTACGATCCCGAGGATAATATCGGAGGAGGAACGAAGTACTTACGCCAGTTGCTCGACCGATTCCGTGGCAACCTTCCGCTGGCGCTCGCTGCCTATAACGCTGGAGAGCGTGTCGTTCGATCGTTATCGAACTCTTCCGCCGATCGACGAAACCCGTCAATATGTCCGCAAGGTCTTGCGGTATTATCGACTCTTCCTCGCCCGTGACCTCGGCGTGACCGGCCACATCATCCCGTCTTCGGAGTACGCCCTGCCACGACCCGCTTCGGTGTCTTCACTCAGCCTGGCCAGTAGTTCGAATCCCCAAACACACTTGACTATGCTGTTTCCAGCCCGGCCGTTTGGATCCCGGAAAATCAGATCGATAATGGGCGCCGACGCTGTTTTCCCTCCAGAGCGCGGCTTCCGCCACGCAATGCGCCACTTGAACCATGTTCTTGACCTCTAGATCGGCTCTCCCCGCAAAGGCTCCGGACACCATCCGTTCCCACCGCTGCGCGGTGACGCCGGGCTGTCTGCCGTATTCGGGATCGTAGTCCATGGTGGGTTTGGCGGCCTTCACTTGATCGAGCGTCATGCCTTTGTTGATCATGTCCTGGATGCGATCGCGGATGACGATGATCATGTCGCGGTAATATCCGACGTCGCCAACATCGCTGATCCATCCATGCCCAGGGACGATCATGGTGCCACCTTGCGACATGAACTCAGGGGCGCACATATCCACCAGCTTGTTGAGCGATTCGATCTCGCCTTCGATGCTGCCCCCTCGGCTCGGATCGATGGGCGGTTCGGTGTAGCTGTTGTCGATCACCGCGGCGATTACGTCCGCGCGCCGGAACCAGACTGCGCTGTCGCCGTCGGTAATGGCACGGGGCATATGAAATATCTGCACCGCTTGATTGTTGAAGTACCGAAACAGCGTGTATTTCTCAGTGAAGTAGGAGTTGCTGGGCGTGGCCAGATTCGGGAGATTGGCATCGCTCATGCGGCGCTGGACCATATCGTGAGCGTAGACGGCCAGATTGGGCACGATGGCATGGAACATCGGAGAAGTACGGATGTTCGCATTGCCGCCGACGTGATCCGGATTGTCGTTGGTGTTGATAATCATGCGAATTATGGGTTCGGAAAACGCATGCGTGGCGAGCCAGGTGCCGCCAAACGGCGAAGCGGAATCGGGCCTGTCGGCGGGCTTCAATGTTTCGGCAACCTGACGGATCGCGGCCAGGACCTTGTCGCTCGCGGGCGCAGCGCCGGAGTCCACCATCCAGCGCGCCCATGCCACCGCCGACAGACGCCGTGATATTACCGCCCGCGCCTGCCAGCAAATAAACGTTCCCTGAAATGTGCAAAGCTTCTACCTTTTCGTAGGCAGGAGCGCGTTTCGGTTGCGCGTCGGCGCGCTCTGCGATGTGAGTGGAAGCATCGTTGTAGACGGGTTTGAGCTGATATTGTGCGGTGGGCGGCGAGAGCTTCATCCCGATCGCGTGCCATTCCGGATAGGTTGTTTCAGCGCCGCCGCGAGCGCCCTCAACGGGCATCTTATATTTCACCGGTTCGGTAGGGTAAGGATT
>CAWKJK010000074.1:0-13079 GCA_963849655.1 uncultured Nitrospiraceae bacterium | reverse complement strand
ACGGCCAGAACGATCGGATTCCCTTTCGCGTCTTTCACCTCGGTGTCGGCCGCAACGCGGCACATCTCCTTGCACAGAACCTCAAGGTCGTTGACCATCAGCTTTTCGGTGAGCACGTGCTTGCCGCCACGCATCGCGGCGACGGCGACCGGATGGTGCAGATGCAGCGGCACGGCGATGATACGGCCTCGACGTTCGGGTCGGCGAGCAACTCTTTATAGTCGCCCGTTGTAAACCTTGACGTGCTTTCTCGGCGTCTGTCCCGATTTTTCCAACCGTACACGCTCGTAGACTTTCAAACCGGGCCGGGCACGCGAGCGGCACAGGGCGAATACCAATCACCGTAAAAAGCGCGGTAGACGATCTACGGGCGGATATCGGCGATGGCGACGACGTCGACGTAATCGGGATTCAGTGCGCCGATAAGCACGTTGCCTTCGTCACCGGTGCCGATGATGCCAACGCGGAGGCGGTCGTCGAGCTTAGGGCCGTATTTGAAATACTTCGCGCCGAGGCCGGCCGCAGCGGCGGTGCCGCCGACGACGCCAAGGGTTGCCATCTGCTGCACTGCCATCGACAACATGCAGCATGAGATCGGCCTCTCGTAACTCTTCGAGCGTGGTCCGAAACGCGCCGACCAGTTCTTGCGGAAGATCTCGATAAACCCGACCGTATCAGTGATGATGACTTCGCGATCCTCTGGAAACCGCAGACGTCGGCTCGTCGTGTCCAAGGTTTCGAACAATCTGTTTTGGGCTGATACCTGACTACTCGTCAGCACGTTCAGCAATGTCGACTTACCGGCGTTCGTATAACCCACGAGCGAAACGACGGGGAGACCGTGCCGATCTCGTCTGGATCGCCGTTGGTCTTGCTGGCGTCCAAACTGTGTCAGTTCCCGCTCCAAATGCGTGATGCGATCGCGCACGCGGCGACGATCAGTTTCCAATTTGGTTTCGCCCGGCCCTCGAGTACCGATCCCACCACCAAGCCGAGAGTTGGGTACCTTTACCGGACAATCGTGGAAGCAGATATCGCAATTGCGCGAGTTCCACCTGGACTTTCCCTTCACGACTGTGGGCTCGACGAGCAAAGATATCCAGGATCAGCTGGGTCCGGTCAATTACCTTAATATCCGTCATCTCTGAAATCGCTCGCAATTGAGCCGGTGACAACGTTTGATCAAAGATCACCATGTCGGCGCCCCGATGGAGCGTCTGAATCAGGACATCCTTCATCTTCCCGCTTCCCAAGAGATACCGCTGATGCCCATCCGGCGTTCGTTGCACGACCCGGTCGACCACCGTGACATCGGCGGAGGTCGCCAGCTCAGCCAATTCGGCTAACCGCTCTTCCTGCTCGGACCGACTTTTAACAGACGCGCTGACAAGTATCGCCGATTCCTTACCGCTCTCCACCGCATAGTGAGCTCGCGCCTGCTGAAGGTCTGCATCGAGCTCTTCGATGAACTGGTCGAACATCATGGTCAGGTTGTGGAACGGGACAGCCTTGAGCACTTTGAACAATTGACCGGTCGAATTGGGCGCCAGCAGATGCGCGACATACAGATTGCCTAAGTCGGCCATCCTCAGTGATGGAGAGGAGGCCGATAAGATCAAGCCGCAAGAAGGCGAGGTCGGTGAGCACCTCTTGATTTAATGGTTGATCATGCAGTTGTGTACGAATGAACCTCAAACCACGGAGCGATCGCGCCCCCGTGCGGAATAAGGTCAGCGTAGTTGAAGACAGTGTCAAATCCGTTCCCACAATCACTTCCTGAACTTGTCCTCGTCTGGTCAACAGCACGCCGATCGGGCGACGGAGCTCAACGGTCAGCTGGGCCATTGCCTTTGCGAGCTCCGCGGTAATGACTTTATCGGGTGGGACACGACGTCGGTAGAGTCGTTCAACCGACGCGACTTGGCTGGTGCGTAGTCCTGTAATCTGCCCTCGGATATCAGGAATTGGCTTTCTCCTTATCCTTTGGAGAAACCGATGCATTGATCGGCTTTCTTCATGAACTCACCACGAACCTCTCAGCCGGACTGATATCGAGATCTGCATGTGGTCGTTCTCCGTTCATCAGCAACTGACGACCCGCTGAGGCAATCATGGCAGCATTGTCGGTGCAATACTCAAGAGGCGGCAGCGATAGGCGGATGCCCTCACGTGCCGCGCGCGCGCTCAGTACGGTTCTCAACCGTGAATTAGCTGAAACTCCTCCCACGACAGCGAGCGCAGCCAGGTTCGACTGCTTGAGAGCGACGAAGGCCTTCGTAGCCAAGACCTGCACAATAGCCTCTTGGTAGCTGGCCGCCAAGTCGGCAGTCTGATGAGATCGCAGAGGACCATCCATTTCTCGTAACTTATACAACAACGCCGTCTTGAACCACTGAAGCTGAACTCAAGACTGTTCTTTGCCCGGTGAAATCGAGGAAATCGAAAGGCCTGTGAATCACCTGAACGTGCGATTCGATCAACAGCTGGTCCACCTGGATACCCCAGGCCAAGCATCTGGGCTCCCTTGTCGAATGCCTCACCGGCGGCATCGTCGCGAGTACGTCCCAGTAGGATACATCGACCACGACTTCATGGCGATAGAGATGAGTGTGACCGCCCGATACAACCAACACAATACAGGACAGCGGGAAATGGGGTCGGCGAGCCATGCAGAAGCGATGTGGCCCTGCAGGTGATTGACGCCAATGATCGGAATGCCCAAGCCATAGCTCAAGGCGTTTGCGTAATTCGCTCCCACCAAAAGCGCCCCAGCCAATCCAGGTCCGTGGGTGACGGCCACCGCACCAGAGCATTTTTGGGAACGTGGGCAGTCGCCAAGGCTTCTTGAACCACCATGTCGATCGTCCCAAGGTGAGCTCGTGCGGCTAATTCAGGAACGACGCCACCGAACTTTTCATGGACGGCTACTTGTGAAGAAACGACGTTGGAAAGCACCTCTCCTTCATGACTGAGTACGGCTGCAGCCGTTTCATCGCATGAAGACTCGATTCCAAGAACCGGGCCTGGACGCCATCGAGCCTCAGGTTGAAATTCTGACCGATTAGGGTGGGAACACATTCTCGTTACGAAGGGGCCACATGACATTGAATAACAAAACGGCCTCTGCAGCGATCAGCCACAGAGGCCGCTAACGCATTGTCATGGGGATCTCAACGATCACAAACGACACTATACTCCAGCCATTGCCTCCTGCTCAATGAAGGTGGGAGCTCCGTCCCGCAGAACCACTTTCACTTTACGGCTTTCTTTGAAACGTCCTCTGATCAGCTCATCGGATAGCGGATCACCGATGGCACGTTGGATAGCCCGCCGCATTGGTCTCGCTCCGTACAACGGCTCATAGCCCTCTTTGATGAGCCATTGCTTGACTTCGTCGTCGACCTCAATCTCAATCCCTTTGTCCAATAGGCGGAGGTTCAACTCACGAAGCAGGATATCCAAGATGCTATAGAGCTGCTCTTTTTCCAACTGATGGAAAATCACGATCTCATCGATCCGATTGAGGAATTCCGGGCTGAATGATTTCCGAAGTTCTCCGAGCACTTCTTCCTTCTTCCGACGTGCCGCTTCCCCTTCTGTGCTCTGAAAACCAAGGGAAACACCCTTCTGAATCATTTTTGTCCCGATGTTGGACGTCATAATGACGACCGTATTCTTGAAATCAACCTTTCGTCCGAGACTATCGGTCAACACGCCGTCGTCTAATACTTGAAGCAGGACATTGAACACATCCGGATGGGCCTTCTCAATTTCATCGAACAATACGACGGAATAAGGCCGACGGCGGACCTTTTCGGTCAACTGTCCTCCTTCTTCATACCCCACATAGCCGGGAGGAGCGCCGAAGAGCCGAGAACTCGTAAATTTCTCCTGATACTCAGACATATCGACACGAATCAGCGCATCTTCGCTATTGAACAGAAACTCAGCCAATGTCCTGGCCAATTCCGTCTTCCCCACGCCGGTCGGCCCCAAGAAAATGAACGAGCCGATCGGTTTTCGAGCTTCCTTCAAGCCGGCACGAGATCGACGGATGGCGCGGGCGACCGCGGAAATCGCTTCATTCTGACCGACCACTCGCTTATGGAGAAACTCTTCCATGCGCAACAGCTTGTTGGACTCTTCTTCCTCCAGCTTAAAGAGCGGAATACCGGTCATTTTTGAGACAACGTAGGCGACATCCTCTTTACCGATCACGGGCTTGTTCTTTTCCTGATTCTTTTTCCATTCTCGCTTGGATTCGTCGAGCAGCTTACGCAGCCGCTCCTCTTCCTCACGATGCCGTACGGCTTCCTCGAAATTCTGCATGGATATTGAGAGTTCCTTCTCTCGCGACACCTTCTTCAGCTCTTGCTCCATCGCTTTCAATTCAGAGGGGAGCGCATAAGTCTGAAGCTTCGCTCGTGACCCGGTTTCATCGATCAAATCGATCGCCTTGTCCGGGAGGAACCTGTCGGTGATGTACCGATCGGACAACTTGACGGCCTCGACAATGGCGTCTTCCGTGATTTCCACTCCGTGATGTTCTTCGTATCGATCTCGAAGCCCTTGGATGATGCGGACAGTTTCATCGAGATTGGGCGGCTGAACGTGGATCGGCTGGAATCGCCGTTTCAACGCGCCATCTTTTTCAATATGTTTTCGGTATTCATCCAACGTCGTGGCTCCAATGCATTGAATCTCGCCGCGTGACAAGGCCGGCTTCAACATATTGGAGGCGTCGATGGATCCCTCTGCAGCTCCTGCTCCAACCAGCGTATGCAGCTCATCGATGAAAATGATGATATTGCCGGCTTGGACAATTTCCTTCATCACGACCTTGAGACGTTCTTCGAACTGCCCGCGGTATTTGGTACCGGCGACGAGAGACCCTAGATCCAAGGCGATGACCCGACGAGAGAGCAGATTGTCGGGAACTTCAGATTGAATAATCCGTTGAGCAAGTCCTTCGACAATGGCGGTTTTTCCGACACCGGATTCGCCGATCAGCACAGGATTATTCTTGCTCCTTCGACTGAGGATCTGCAGGACGCGCTCAATTTCATCGGCCCTGCCGATCACAGGATCCAGTTGACCTTCTTGGGCCAGCTGGGTCAGATCACGTCCGAATTCATCGAGAGCCGGAGTATTACTCTTCCGATCCCGCTCTCGTGGAGCCGACTTCCGCAGAAACGTCACGGTTAACTGCCGTGCAGTCAACAGATTTGCGCCCAAACTGCGAAGGATTTTCCCACCTATCCCTTCCTCTTCACGAAGAAGACCGAGGAGAAGATGTTCGCTGCCGATGTGATTGTGGCCCAACAGGCGGGCTTCTTCGACTCCGTATTCAATGACTTTCTTCACACGCGGGCTGAAGGGAATCTCCCCGAACGTCATGGTGGTCCCTCCACCAGGCAGATTGCGCTCGATTTCTAGCCTGATCTGCTCTGTAGAGAGCCCCATCTTTTTCAGAATCATAAGCGCAATGCCGTCGGACTCACGAAGTATGGCCAAGACGAGATGTTCAGTCCCCAGATAGTCGTTTTGGTGCCGCTCGGCCTCCTCGCGCGCGAGGATGATGATCTTTCGACCTTTGTCCGTGAATCGTTCGAACATCCTGCCTCCTTACTCGTGAGTGCGAATCCTGGCCGCGTTCGAGCAAAACCGTTGAAAAACCTTGGCCTAATTCTAACCACAGTATTCCTGAGAGTCAAGGTTGAGCGGATAACAAGACGGCGTGACACTTATGACAAACATCGGTCGTAGTTTTTTTCTTTCCGCATGGCGACTCTTGGATGCTCCTAGATGCGCTTGGCCGTGCGTTGACATAAAAAGAAGCATCCCGATACAATCGCCCTCTTTTTATCCGCTCGCGCATAGGGGATCCATGAAAAGTAAAAGTATCGGGATTCTCACCAAGCCAAAATTTCCTGAAGTCAAAGCCACGTTGCTCGGGGTCGTCGCCTGGCTCCGAGGCCGCAGCATCAACGTCCTTCTCGATACAACGTCTGCAACGTTGCTGAACGAGCCGGGCGGAATTCAGAAAACGCAACTCGCCGAAAGGGCCGACGTGCTGTTAGTGCTGGGCGGAGACGGAACCATTCTGAATGCAGCACGACTGGCAGCAGAACGGAGCATTCCTATCTTGGGGGTCAATATGGGCGGGCTCGGATTCTTAACCGAGGTGCGGCTGGACAACCTCTATCCTTCGCTGGAACGAGTATTCGCCAACGACTTTACCCTCGATGAACGACTGATGTTAGCGACACATGTTCATCGGCACGGAGAAACAGTCGCGCGAGGAATCGTACTCAACGATGTCGTCATCAGTAAAGGCACCCTCGCTCGTATGATCGAACTACAGATCGCCATAGGGGGCCAGTTCGTGACCAACCTACGCGGTGACGGCTTGATCATCGGAACACCGACAGGCTCTACCGCTTACTCTCTTTCTGCCGGAGGTCCCATCATGAACCCCGCCCTCCAAGCACTCATCGTGACCCCCATCTGTCCGCATACGTTGACGCATCGCCCGTTGATCGTACCAAGCGATGTTGTCGTTGAAGTGACGCTGACGAGTAAGGATGACGGATCGATGGCCACACTCGATGGGCAAGTCGGCGTTGCCATCACACAGGGTGATACGGCAGTCATTCAGGCTTCAGACTATCGAACGAGATTGATTAGATTCCCAGAAAGCCACTACTACGAAGTATTGCGGGAAAAACTGAAATGGGGGCACGTATGAGGAACCCTATAGCAGCCATATTTATTTATGCGATCTCCTGTTCAATATATTTGAGCATGTCCTGATTTGCTGAAAACTTGAACTCGCCGATACAGTCGGCTTTCCCGGCGAATGAGCGTTCTGCCACATCGAGTGCCCGTAAGCCGTTCACGTCGACTGGACGACTTTGCCGCTTTCCGAGAAGCGAGTGCAAGTGATCAAGCACGATCTTGGCGTCTTTGCCGTTCTTGGTCATCAGATAGCGCTCGACGACTTCCGCACACCAATCTCCGTCACGCTTCGCGACGCCGACGAGACCTTCACTGGCTTTTCGAGCCCAACCGGCCAAAAATAGGCCCTCCATCACCGTGCCGGTAGCTTCATCGTAGGCTTGAAAGAGCGCATCATCGGGATCATTAGCAGTCTTGTTCGGATTCGTGGTAAACATACCGTTCTTGTAGGGTAGACCCACCGTCTCATCCACCTTGTCGCCGACAGCAAACACAACTGAATCACAGGGAAATTCATAATGCTGCTTCAATCCCACAGCGACGGTATCTTCACCCTTCGGGTCGAGCCGGTTATCTTCCATCTCCAGTCCGCGAACCCGATTATTGCCGCCAACCAGAATACGCTTCGGTGATGCAAGGAAACGGAACCCCATCTTTGTCTCGGTCACCTTTGGCTCGCATTTGGCAAACTCGTCGGTGAATGCCTGTAAAACTTCATTGGGATTCTGGCCGACCTTGGCGAGGCGGTCCTTGATGCGCTCAAACTCGGCCTTGATCCCCTCAATATCCATATTGGCACAGATGCTGCGAATTTCTTTTGGATTGTACTTGCGTTCCACAGGTCCACGTCTGACAATTGCCGTGACCCTTTCAACGTTCTTGTAGCGGATCAACCAGTGGGCGATATCCACCATCACATCTCCCGCCCCGATCACGGCGACATGTTTTCCTACTTCAAATGGACGGTCGCCAAAACCCGGTAACCGATTGAAGTGATACACGACATCTTTGGCATGAAATACGCCTTGAGCCGAATCCCCTTCGACGCCAATGGCCTTGGTTCCCTGTGCACCGATCGTGAAGACAACCGCGCTTGCCCCCAGCCCGCGCACATCTTCGACCGTGAGATCCTTTCCGTTCCCGATGGAGACATTCCCAAAATAATGAACGTTCTTCTGCTGAAGAAGGTCCCAGTACTGTTTCTTGAGACCCCCACGGAGTTTCAGCTTAGATGGGAATATTCCGTATTCAGCCAATCCGCCGAATTTGATATCGCGATTGAGAATAATGATTTCGTGGCCGGCTTTCGAAAGTGCGCCGGCAACAGCCATACCAGCCGGCCCCGCTCCCGCCACGATAATCACATGCGCCTGTGTCCCACTCATACAGTGTTCCTTAAGAAGTTAGGTGCAGAAAAGCCTGGAATATCAATGGATCGCGGACTGTAGCATAGCCGTTCCCACACTGTCAAAATCGAGGCGGATGACGCGAACAGCAGGGTAGCTCGAGACTTGCACGGGTATCCACTGTCGTTTACAATGCCGCCCGTCTCCGGATTAGGTTACATGAGAACTCAGTATGCCCACCGACGAATCACTCTCTTTGCAACTAGAAGAGAAGACTTTGGTCCCTCCCATACGTTACCGCCCTGTCCGCACGAGCAACTGCATCCTTTCCCTTAAAGAGCTGGGAACAGATGAAGCGTATGCCGTCCCGGGCTTCGAACTTGCCGAGGAACTGATCGCCCGAGGTGCCGACAGCGCACGCATTGCCATCAGCCTGCATGACATGGGAAACCTGTACTTGGAGTATTCCCAAGCGGCGGCGGGTAAGCAACTGATTCCCGCCTCACCGTTCGATTTCCAACAATCGATTGTCATTGTCCTCCCAACTTACAATGAACGCGCCAATCTTGAGGCGCTTGTCCCGGCGATCAGCCGATATCTTGTGGCCGATATCTTGATCGTTGATGATAACTCACCGGATGGAACTGGAGAGTTAGCCGATCAGCTTAGCTGCAAGCATGGACATGTACACACCCTACACCGATTGAAAAAAGAAGGTCTTGGGCCGGCGTATCTGGCGGGCTTCAAGTGGGCGCTGCAGCGCAATTACAGCCTCATCATCGAAATGGATTGCGACTTCAGCCATGCTCCCTGGGATCTGCCTCGCTTGGTGCACCGCAGCCGGACTGCCGATCTGGTGATCGGGAGTCGCTACGTGCCTGGCGGGGGGACCGAAAACTGGAACGCAAGCCGTCGTTTCGTTTCTCGCTGCGGGAATACTTACGTCAGCCTCTTCCTCGGTTCGACCATCCATGACTGGACAGGAGGCTTCCGCTGCTATCGTCGTGAGCTCTTGGCGCAGATGAACCTCGCAGCCGTCCGCGCTAAAGGGTACATTTTTCAAGTAGAACTAGCTTGGCGAGCGCTGCAGCTAGGTGCCGATGTGGACGAATTGCCGATCCGCTTTTGCGATCGCATTGAAGGCCAAAGCAAGCTGGGCTGGCAGTCCATCGCCGAAGCGCTGATAGAAGTACCCAAAATGTACTTTCTGCGCCTGGGCGATCGATAAAACGTTCATCTTCCTCTTTCCATTCCCCCAGCGATCTCTCCTCGCCCTGTCGCCCGCAGTCGCTGACACAGCGACTCATGAGTCACATAAAACCTTATGAGTCACCTCAGGATCGGGCGGATTGAGCTTGGTCAAATCGATGATAAGTTCGTCCTTCGCATTGGCCAACACTCCATCCAGCAAGCTGCTCTTCATCGGAATCACGGCTTTGGACGGCTGAAAGGTCAGGTCGAATCCCTTCGCCGCAGTCGGTCGCATCGGATAACGCCGATCGTAGATCATTCCATAGGCCGGGATGCCGTAAATGATTCTCCAATTTCCCAATAGGATATGCAGTTGTGTCCCATGAACGTACAGTCCGCCCGTCGTAATAATTCGCCTCGCGAATGTCTGCGGTTCGCTCAAATAGAAGGTCACCCGCTCGTTGTCTTTCGCTTCCGCCAGCGCCTCCGATATGCGTACAGACAAGAGAGCCAACTCCTCATCCGTGAAGGCCGGAACCAGAGGAGACTCCCCCCGCATCCACCGCTGCAGCGCAATCCAATGCTCCTGCACCTGCAATCCCGATAAAATCGTCCGCAACTTTTCCGGTTCGATCGTGAATGGATGGCTGTGGTGGCTCGGCGGCCATTCCGCAAGCACTTCAGGGTCTTCCTCCAACCGCACGAAATTGACTGGATCTTCATAAATAATTCGCGATGGTATATGGGGAGCGGCACAACCGAACAGCAGGAAGGCTGAGGTCAAGGCTAAGATCAGACAACGAAAGTCCGACGGCATTTTTTGACTTTACCTCTCCGCCTTAGCCTCAACCTTCACTGATCGTGACGGTCATCTCAGCTCGCTCCAGCGGATTGTCCTCGCCCATCACGTTTCATATGGACGATCTTGTCCGCAACCTCCATTCCGCTGACCACTTCCCCAAATGCCGTGTATTGCCAATCGAGGAAATTGGCGTCTGCGACGCAAATAAAGAACTGTGACCCGGCGCTATCCGGATCATTCGCGCGAGCCATCGAAACAATGCCTCGCTTGTGCGGCGTACTGCTGAACTCCGCCTTCACCTTATGGCCCGGTCCGCCCATTCCGTGGGATGAACGGTCGGAATTCTTACTGTTGGGGTCGCCTCCCTGAATCATGAAACCGGGGATGACGCGGTGAAACGTCGTCCCATTATAAAATCCCTCTCGGGAAAGTTTGACAAAGTTGTCGGCGTGGCCGGGCGCCACACCATGAAAAAACCTAAGCACGATTTCTCCCACGGGTTGCCCCTTACTCGTGACAGCTATCGTTGCCCGTATCTTTTCTCCTGCATCAGCCATTGCATTCGTCCTTTCTAGATTTAGCGAAAGAGAAACGGCGGTGGCGCTATTCCCATCTCCAGTCCTTGATTGACGGCCATCCAGGAGACACCATCATCGCTGCGAAATACCCCCGAACTCGTCCCCGCATACAGACCTTTGTCCCCCGATCCGATCAACACTTGTACCGCAAGATTTGCCAGACCCTTATTGACGGGCATCCATTGTTTGCCCTTATCCACGGTCTTAAAAATCCCGTTCCCAGTCGCCACAACCACTCCTTGATCGCTGAATACGATGCCCCGGATAGAGTCATTGGGAAGCGCCCGGCTGATTGGTCGCCACGTCAGGCCGCCGTCGGCGCTGCGAAACACTCCGCCGTCGAACGTGCCGGCGAAAATACTCTGGTCCTGATCAATCACCAAAACACGAATGAAATTTTCGATCATGCCCTCGTGGTCCTTGAACCCATGCCGCATACGAACCCAACCGGTAGAGCGAGGGCTGAACCGAAAGACGCCTTTACCGGAAGTTCCCGCAAATAGGGTTCCATCGGCAGAGCGAGCGAGTGCGTGGACCAGAATATCATCCAACCCCGACGTCACAGGCGTCCAATGATCCTCGGAGCCATGCAGGTGATACACGCCGTCTCCGGTGCCGGCAAAAAGTTCGTGGTCCACCGCCAGTAATGCCTTGACTTCAAGCCGTTTGAGCCCCTCATTGACCGGCTGCCAGCTGTTCCCTTCATCGCGCGAACGAAACACTCCGCCACGAAACGTACCGGCGTAGACTGCTCCGCCTTTCATGGAGGCCAAACTCAAGATAAAAGGATCAGTGAGACCATCTCCTACTCGAGCCCACGTCGCACCGCGGTCCACGGTACGGAAAATCCCATGCCCGAAGGACCCGGCATAGACGACCCCATTGCTACCTATCACAAGGGCCTGTACGCTTGTTGCGGATTGTTCAGATGGTCCCGATGCCGTCGAAGATTCTGAAACCCCCAACGGTGGAGGCAACACCAGCGGATCGGAGGCTGCGAGGCTCCCTCCACCGGCCGAACAGAGAAATACATCCCACATCAATATCACAGAAGCGATCGTGCATATGCGCTGAACCTTCCTAGCCCTCTGCCTCATCGTAGTCTCGTTCCGGCGGTGTTGATCGGCAGATCCGGATCGAGCGGCAAATCGATCCCCTCTGGGTTTTGAGTCCGTCCGAAAAGCCGGGCGCCGAGAATCCCGATCTCATACAGTGCCATCAAGGGAACCGCCATCAAGAGCATGGTAAAAAGTGTCGCGTCAGGAGTGACGATGGCGGAGATAATGAGACATAACAGAACAGCATGTTTACGGTAACGAGCGAACGTGTCTGCTGATGCTACTCCAGCCATGGCCATGAGACTCATGGCCAAGGGCAATTCGAAGGCACAGCCGAAGATGAGCAGAAATTTCACGTTAAAATCGATGTACGTGCCGACGCTCAGCTGCGGGGTGATATCACGATCGAGTCCGAAACTCACGAACAGGTCGATCACCAGCGGTAAAATCACCACATTGCAGAAGATCAGCCCTAACGCGAACAGCCCGCCCGCCACCATGAATAGCGGGATCGCCCAACGCTGTTCTTTCGGTAACAGGGCAGGCTCGATGAACTTCCAACAGTGATAAAAAATGACCGGCAAGCTGAGAATGAGGGCAGCCAACAACGACACCTTGATCGAAGCGAACAACGCCTCCGTGGGGCCATAAAACGCCAGTTGGTTCGAAAATGGTCGGTTGAGCCACGCCACCATTTCGGTGGAAAAAGAGAAGGTCAACACCAACGAACCCAACACCGTCGCACCAATGATGAGCAGTCGTCGCTTGACGGCTTGGATGTGGGAAGCAAGCGGATGGGTGGTCTGTTCCATATCGACGGACGCAGCCGCCTGCTGGGTCGGCGGCCGATCAGCTTCCTACCGCGCCGGTTCTAGCTTGTGCTCGCGGTAGAGGCGAATCAGTTCCGCAAGCTTATCTTTCTTTACCAATTTTTCCTTTTGCATCCGTTTTTTCTCGATTTCTTCGGATGGGGTTAGAACATGACGCTTCTGCAACTCGTTGAGTTCATGGTCCAGGTGATGGTGGGACGCTTCTAGCTCCCGGAATTGGGTGTTGGAATGGCGAAGCTGTTCGACAATCGCATCTTCCGTCAACATAACGACACCTCCTGGTTAAAGTGAGTCCGTTGAAGCTGATTCACCTCCTGAGACAAAGCCTCTGTCCCGCTGCCAGCCACTCGACATCACAAGTGGATTCAGTTCCATCAGCACGGCGTCTTCGATGGGATTCGTGTAGTAACGAGGGCGACGACCGATCTGCACAAAACCTAAACGAGTATAGAGGGAACGCGCTGGATCGTTCGAAGCTCTGACTTCGAGCACCGCCCGAGTGGTCGCTTGCTCTAATCCAAGACAGAGGGCTTCAG
>CAWKJK010000073.1:0-22953 GCA_963849655.1 uncultured Nitrospiraceae bacterium | reverse complement strand
ATATATATATATATATAATATATATATATATATATATATATATATATATATATATATATATATATAGACACCGCCTAACTGCCCCAGGTGTCAATGATAGGGACAGGCCACGTTTCGCTTACGTTCCTGCCGCCGCGTTCCCACTCTGATCCTCCACGTTACGTACTCCTCGCAGTCAAGTCGCCGGCCACGCCTACCATGTAGTCAACCCGGATTCCGCATGCTCTACCTGGCCGACAGCATCCCCCTCCTGCTGCCCGAGGAGGGAATTTTGTGGATTGATCAGACGCTCCAGGCACAGATCTCACCACCCTCTATGACTTGACTCCTGTTGCTATGACTCTGATGCGCTGACTTCAGAAAAAACTCCTGGCATGCACGACACAAGATCCGACCCCATTTCAACGACACCTTGCGCCGCCTGATGCAAAACGCCAAGGCGATGGATGCCCTCATGAGCATCGAGGGGTTCCGCAATCTCAATAAGGAAATCGAGACCATAATCAACAAGTCGGAAGCCGTGAAGAAGGCCCGCAAGGAGGCCAACGACGAGGAACTATCCGCAAAGGAGAAGAAGGAACTAACTGAACAGGAGAAGGAATGCAAGAGCTTGCGGAAGCAGGTTCAGGAGAAGCTCATTAAGTTCGCCACACGAGTCCCGATTTTCATGTATCTGACTGACTACCGAGAGCGGTCGCTGAAGGATGTGATTACGCAACTCGAACCGGGCCTGTTCAAGAAGGTCACCGGTCTGACGGTAATGGACTTCTCGCTGCTCGTCAGTTTGGGAATCTTCAACAGCGGCCTGATGAACGACGCCGTGTACAAATTCAAACGCTACGAGGATGATAGCTTGAGCTACACGGGGATCAATAAGCACGAAGGCGAGGACGTCGGTCTGTACGACACCGTATTGAGCCGTAGTGACTACGAAGCAACCTTCGTGAATGAGCCGGTCGAAGTGTACGAAAGCCCGAGAAAGACCCAGGCGGGCTAATAGCCGATTCGATCAGATCACAGGGACGCTGCGCGTACTATGCCAGTTGATATACTTAATAGCTACGCATCTACCACCACGGAGACATCATGACGAATACACTGCCGGAACATCACGAATATTTCATGGGCATCGCGATGGCCGTTCGTCGTTGGACCAACCGCCTCGGCAATTGCGTCGGTGCCATCATTGTCCTTGATCGACGCATTGTAGCGACCGGCTACAACGGAACTCCCGAGAATATGGAGAACTGCTTGGATAAAGGGTGTCATCGGTGTGCGAATCGAGACAAGTATCCCTCCGGTACTGGCTACGATTTATGCATCTGCGTCCATGCGGAGCAAAACGCTCTCTTGGCAGCAGCACGTTTCGGCATTCCTGTATCAAACGCGGTTCTCTATTCAACGATGCGCCCTTGCTTTGGTTGCACAAAGGAAATGCTTCAAGCAAAGATTAGCGCCGTTTATTTCCTCCATGACTGGTCCCATCCTGACGCTGATAAGCAAACCGAGTACGCGAGACTTCAGGCACGGTTCCCAAATGGCATAAAGCGAATTGACCTTAATGATCCTGACGCCACATGGGCTGTGTCAGCGCTCAGGTCCAAGGGGAAAGCGGCCGGTCGATGAAACGGGGCATCAGGCATAGAGTCACCACGTCACCTAACTAGTGGAAGCATCAATGGGGGGGCATCTTGTTCTGTGTGAGCTCTTAGGCTAACCATACCTCATGGCGCGACCGCTGCGCATCGCATTTTCTGCAGGGCTGCGCCGAATTCAAATGACCCTGGCCTGTCTAGCTTTTCAAGGATTGAGCTGAAGTTGGAATATAGTATCCGCAAGTAATTAGGCACACAGAGCCATGAGCCAAAGAGTAACACCCGCCGATCTTGGAGAGCCTGACCTTAAAAAGATGAATCGGGGTCACATCTTGTTCTGTGCATGACATTTAAGTGCAGCAAGGCGACAGAGGCACGTAACAAGATCCTAACTTTCCGTTTCGCAGTCCAATTGGTTCGAGGGACAGCCGGAGCAAAATCGCATCGGCCCAGACGATAATCGGATGGTCAGCAAACGCGAAGCGGATCTTCGGGTACAGCGGTGACGCGGGGAGCTGACGGACGCGCATGCCAAACCTCCGGTCGCGATAAGAGAATTTGGCCGCGCATTCTACATCAAGAACAACCAACTGCGGAATCCATGATTCTTCATGGTCTCTGCGCTACTACCGTGAGCAGATTGCTGACAGAATCTCGGATGAACTCCATCAGTGGTTCTGGATAGACTCCTAGCAACAGAATGATCGAGGCGACGAGCCCTAGAGAGAAGACGGCCGTCCAGCCTGCCGCCTCGGTCGACTGCGCAGCCCGCCCCTGAGGGATGGTTGCTGGTGCCGGCTCTTCGTCGAACAGCGTCACGATCAGTCGAAGATAATAGTACACAGTTAATGGGGTCTGATCTTGAATCGCGCATGACTTAAGAATAAACGTAGGAGATTGAGGTCAGACTTTTATATCTTGACCATCATGAAGGAACCAGTCGCCATCACGCCCCTTGCCACCGCGTTTTGTCTCACAACTCGTGGATCAACGTCTGGTCTGGCATGGCTTCCCTTGTTTCGTCGCCATCAGTCGCAACGCAACCAAACAGGCATGGTGACAGGCGGAAGGCGATCAAGTGCTTGGCCAGCCTGCGCCAAGCCGACCACCTCGACATGCGTCTCAGTTGTTCGTCCGAACGCTCGGGTATATCCGAGAAGTCAATCCATGAATTGGGAATATGCTTCATGCTCATTGCCACCGACTTACGCGTTGCCTCCCGCTTTCGTTTCATGGTGAGAGACTCACCCAGCGGACTTGGCCTTTGACGAGCACCGGCAACACGGTTTGGAGTTTCGGTGCCAACAGTCGAAGGTCCTTTAAACGGTTGGTTGGAATCTGGAGCACGACCACGGCTATGGTGAACTGCGAAAGGTTCTGTTGGAAGGAGAGATTCCGGTCAACGGTCAGGAACACATCAAACTGTTCCTGAGCCAACGTCAACAGTTCACCATTCTTGATGCCTGCCCACCCCGCTTGCGGGACGGTCACCACCTCATGCCCCGTGATTTCCTTGGCAAACCGGCGGTCAACGCACTCGTCCAGTAGAATTCTCACGAGGCGACGGGGAGCATCCGCGCTTTTGCTTCTTCCAGAAAGGCGATCACTTGCTCCCGCGTGACAGTGGGAAAACCTTCTAAAGAAGTCGTTGATCGTCTCGCCGCCTTCCAGGTATTCAATGAGCGTTTGTACCGGCACGCGTGTCTCCGCGAAGACTGGGAGTACCGCCGAGCACTTCGGGTGATGCAGTGATGAGCGGGCACTTGGGAGCCGACATCGCTGTCTCCTTCGTTGTGTCCGGCAATTGACGCCAGCCCTCTGAACAAAGCAATTTCAAGGTGACCTTGGAACAATAAAAACTGGGTCCTGTCCTCGTGCACCAGTTATCCCGGATTCCGCAGTTGATCCCTTTCCTTCTGGTCATTCTCGCGTGTTTCAAGCGGGAATCCAGGACATCCGGAACGACTGGATGCCCGCCTCCGCGGGCATGACCCCACTTCCATGAGACCGCGTCATTGTCCCATCTTACGAGGAGTTCTGATCGGTCGCCCCTGAATATGTCCGTTCAACTGCGGAATTCAGGATTCTTCATGGTCTCTGCATTCCCACCATGAGCAAGTTGCTGACGGAATCCCGGATGAACTCCATCAGTGGTTCTGGATAGACTCCTAGCAACAGAATGATCGAGGCAACGAGCCCCAGAGAGAAGACGGCCGTCCAGCCTGCCGCCTGTGTCGACCGCACAGCTGGCCCTTGAGGGATGGTGGCTGATACCGGCTCTTCGTCGAACAGCGTCACGATCAATCGAAGATAATAGTACAGGCTGATGACGCTGTTCCCAATCAGCGTCATCACGAGCCACCAAAGACCGGCGTCCACACCAGCCGCAATCGCATAAAACTTCCCGATGAATCCCGCCGTCACCGGGATACCGGCCAAGGACAACAGGCTCAGTGTCAACATGGCGGCGAGCCAGGGACGAGCCCAAAACAATCCGCGATAGTCATCGAAGCGTTCTGCGTCCCCTCGTTCGCTTGAATAAACCGTCACCACACCAAAGGCGCCTAACGTCATGACGCAATAGACGACCACATAGAAGGTGACGGCTTCAGCGGCTGCAGCGCCACCGGCCAGCAGAGCCACGAGCAAATACCCGAAGTGCGCTATCGATGAATAAGCCAGGAGTCGTTTGACATTCTGTTGGAAAAGCGCGAGCACGTTCCCCGTGACCATCGAAGAAACGGCGAGGAGAGCGAACAGATGCGCAAGGGCGTCGATTTTCAAAGCCCCTACATCGGTCGCGAAGCGAAGCAGCAGCGCGATGACCGCTCCCTTGGACACCGTCGCAATGTACGCCGTAATGGGAGCCGGGGCTCCCTGGTAGACATCTGGAATCCACATATGAAACGGCGCCAGCCCGAGCTTTAATGCGATGCCGACGAGGACCAGAACAAAGCCTCCCAGCCAGAGTCCTGGAACTGTCTGCGCCCTTTCCAACACCGTACCCACCCCGCGAAACGTCATGGAGCCGCTTTCGAAATAGAGAAGCGCCATCCCGAAAAGCAGGAAGGCTGAAGCAGAAATAGAGAGCAGAAGGTATTTCACAGCTGCTTCCAGCGGGTGGCGTCTGGTCCGTACATACCCGATCAAACTGCACAGGGACACACCGAGCACTTCGAGCCCGAGGAAAAAAGATACGAAATGCGCAGAAGCGGTCAGCACCAGTCCGCCGAAGGTGGCGAGTAAGAGGAGCAGGTAGTATTCTTCCACTCCTTCCTGCTCACTAAAATGAAGCTTCAAATATCGGTACGACAGTGAGATGACGACCATCGTCGCGCTCAGCAAGAGCCCCATGTACAACAGGGCATACTCATCCACGATCAGCAACGCCGTCACGGCTCGCGGTGTCGAGGTCGCCGCCCAGGGCAGAGTTGCAAGGGTGAGCAGGCACGACACGAACGATAAGAGGGCGATCGTCGCATGGTGTCGCCTGACGGCGAGTACGAGCATCGTCACAATGGAGAAAGCGCCGAGATCGAGAATGGGTGCCAGGGCGATGAAATCTTGTAGCGTCACGGTGCACTCACGTGAGAGGTGACGATGTTGGACGAGGGTAAAAATTTCGATGGCGGGTGAGTCAGATTGGATGATGGCGGCGCCGGCTGTACGAGCGTTTCCATGACCGGCATCGTGGTGGTCAACACCGGCCTCGGATAGAGACCAAGCAATACTTGTAATGCTGCAATAAGCAGCAATGTTCCAAACGCGCTATTCGAAAGGTCTGCTTCAATACGGGTTTCACATTGCCGGCCAAAGAATGCACGTTGCATCATGGCAAGGGAATAGATTGCGGCCATGACCATGCCGATCGACGCCAGGATGGTCAAGAATGGCTGGGAAGAAAAGGATCCGAACAGAACGAGAAATTCACCGATGAAATTTGCCAAGCCCGGCAGACCAAGAGAAGCAAGCGCAAAGAATAACGCCATCGCCGCGACCCGTGGAACCGCTCCCCACAATCCTCCCATCTGTCGCATGTCTCTCGTATGGAGACGCTCTTGCAACGCGCCTGCCAATATGAAGAGGGCGCCGATGTTCAGCCCGTGCGCCACCAGTTGCATCACCGCTCCTTGCAGCGCCAATTCCGTCCCCGCGAAGGCGCCGAGCAGGAAGAACCCCATGTGGCTGATGCTGCTGTAGGCCACCAGTCGTTTAATATCCGTTTGGGCACAGGCCAAGACAGCCCCGTAGAGAATGCCGATCACGCCGAGTCCCATTGCGATGGGGGCGAACTCACTGATCGCGTCTGGAAACAAGGGGATCGTGAAACGGAGCAATCCATAGGCGCCGGTTTTCGCCAAAATCCCAGCGAGGATGACACTCGCGCCGGTTGGAGCTGCTGTGTAGGTGTCAGGCAGCCACGGATGAAAGGGCGGAGCCGGTAGCTTCACCGCGAAGCCGATGAAGAACGCCAGCATCAGCCACCAACCCATCCCGTTTTTCAGCGCCAGTCCCATAAGATCGGCATAGTCGAAACTGGGTCTTCCAGACGCTTGTTGATGAAGTAACGCCAGGGCGATGATCGCGACGAGGAGGAGCAGGCTACCAGCCTGAGTAAACAAGAAGAACTTGAACGAAGCGTGCCGGCGCTGCTCATGTCCCCAGATGGCGATCAGGAGATACATGGGTACCAGCATGACTTCCCAGAAGAAAAAAAACAGAAACAGATCAATCGCCAGGAACACCCCGATAACCCCGCCCAAGGACCAGCAGTACGTTACAGTGAAAGAATCCGACCCGAACTTGGATTTCTGTCCAGGAAGCGACGATCGCGATGAGACCGAGGAAGGTCGTCAAAAGGATGAGCACCAGACTGAGACCATCGAGGCCGAGATGCAGACTGATGCCCCACAGAGGAATCCAGCTGGTGTGACTTTCCAAGAGCCATGAACCGTGGCCTGAGTTCTGGAACCGGTGGTCTTGGCTCCATAGCAGAAGGGCCAGAAGAAGATCGATAGACAAAGCGCCGATCGCGATCCAGCGAGCGGCGTGGCGAGACCACTGCTGCCCCATCCACGCGAGGGGCGCGGCCAGCAGAGGAATGAGTATGAGGAACCATAGGATCATAGGATTTACCACGTTGCGGAAAAACTCAGTTGATGCCAAAAATATGACCGGAAGCTTCTCTTCGGAACTAACGTCGGAACAACTTCAGGATGCTCAAAAAGGCCTTTGTTCTCACTCACCCACCCAGCCCCGGCGCGCCAAGACGCGCCTTTCCACAGGCAAGGCCCAGCGAGCAAAGCGGCGAGGCGTAATCCTTTTTCACCCGCCCACCCCGAGCAGCCGATGCTGCTCTGTCCCGACTTGGTACGTTGAGCCTCTGAGCGATGCGAGAACGCCGCTGGCGGACTTTTTCAGCATCCTGCCACATCGCAAAAAGACCGAGTAACACAAGCGCGCCGACAGCAACGGTCGCGGCATACCAGCGGACGTGACCCGTTTGAGTTCGACTCAACCAACCATGGAAGGATTCAGCTGCAACACCCAGTGATTCGTAACCCGGTCAATGAGCTCACCTGATTCACGGGTAAGATGGAGCCAGGGTCGTACGATCAGTCCGTCATACATTCGATCAAAGCCCCACCCTCCTTGCCAAAATATCACCAGGGGACGACCCAATGATGTTCCTGCGAGTCGATCAGCGACGCTGGCTCGTGGCAGGAACAGGACTGCGGCCAGCCCGATCCCGAGCAGTGCCGAGACATGTGACGGCGAGCTGTATCACGGGCCTCAACCGACTCATCCATCCCTGGTATTGTCTCGATCGCCGGCAGGACATGTGACAGGTAGTGACTAAACAGAGACAGGTCACCAAGAGTACGAGGTAGTTCGAGAAAACCGACTGTGACAGCGAGGAAGGCCAGCGCCACAAGAGGACCACGCATCGCAAGACCTGGTTCTCCGCTCGGTGGCGTGCGGACCTCTCCAAAAAAGACCCGAAAGATCAACCGGAAACTGTACAGTCCGGTGAGCAGCGTCCCGAGTAGCGCGCCGAACCAGATCCACCGATGGCTCAAGGGTGAGGACCAGGCAGACCACAAGATCCAGTCCTTGCTGTAAAACCCGGATGTGATGAACGGGACACCGGACATCGCGGCGGCCCCGATCAAGAATGTCCAAAACGTCAACGGAAGCTGACGGCGGAGGCCGCCCATCCGGAAAATGTCCTGCTCATGGTGCGAGGCTGTGGATGACGGATCCGGCCGCTAAGAAGAGCAATGCCTTGAAACACGAATGGGTCAGAAAGTGAAAAAGCGCGGCAGACCAGGCTCCGACGCCAAGCGCAAGAAACATATATCCGATCTGGCTCATCGTCGAATAGGCGAGCACCCGCTTAATGTCGCGTTGAACGAGCGCGCTGCAACCAGCGAGCAGCAAGGTCAGCAGGCCGATCACCGCGACGGCCTCCAGCACCGGCGGCGCGAGCGCAAAGAGTGAATGCATGCGAGCGATGAGGTAGACACCCGCCGTCACCATCGTTGCCGCATGGATGAGGGCGCTGACCGGAGTGGGACCAGCCATTGCGTCCGGCAACCAAACTTGAAGCGGCAGCTGCGCCGACTTCCCGACCGCCCCGGCCAAAAATAGAGCGGTCACGATCACGGCAACGTTCGAGCCCACCGGCCACGCATCAGCGGCCAAAGTCTGGACCTGTTGTATCGACAAGCTCTTCAGTTGAGTAAAGAGGATGAATAAGCCGACGGCAAAAGCCGTGTCTCCGATGCGGGTCACGATGAAGGCCTTCTGCGCGGCGACGCCGTATTCCGGTTCGCGATACCAAAAACCGATCAAGAGGTAGCTGCACAGCCCCACACCTTCCCAGCCGAGGTAAAGCAGAAGCAGATTGTCTGCCAGCACCAGCGTCAGCATGGCTGCCACGAACAGATTCATATAGGCGAAAAACCGCGCATACCCTTGATGGTCCTCACCCGCCCGCCCCGCCGGCGCCGAGACGCCCGCTTCCCCAGTGCCGGACATGTATTCGACCGAGTACAGATGGATCAAAAAACCAATACCAGTGATAACCGTCACCATCAGGAGTGAGAGAGCGTCCAGGTACCAGGAAACTCCGACGGTCATTCCGGACGTATCGATCCAATTCCACAGCGTTTGATGGTAGGACGTGCGATCGGGAAAGCCTCGGAGAAAATCTGCGCCGACGAGTACGGCGATGAGGGCCGCCGTGCCCACCGAACCGCAGCCGACCCACGCGACCTGTCGCCGAGACAAACGCCCTCCGAACAGGGCTAACACCAGAAAGCCGGCGAGCGGTAGGGCTGGGATAAGCCAAAGCAGGCGAAGCATAGTGTTTAGTTATGAATGTTTTGTTTTAAGTTGCCGGGCCAAACTCAAAACTAAAAACTCAACACTCAAAATTGTTGTCAGCCTTTCATCTCGCTGAATGCATCCGCGTCCAATGTGTGGAATCGGTACGACAGCTGGAGCACGATACCGAGTGCTACGGAGACCTCAGCCGCCGCCAGCGTGAGGATGAACAAGAACATGATCTCGCCGTCTGCCTGTCCCCAGCGAGCTCCCCCGGCAATGAATGCCAGACTTGCTGCGTTGAGCATGATTTCGAGCGACAGCAACATGTAGAGAATGTTACGTTCGACTCAAGAGACCGACCAATCCGAGGCAAAAGAGCATGATGGCCAGCACCAACGCAGGCGTAGCCAGCATTAACGAGACTCCTTCGACACGCGACGACCCAAGTGATAGGCGCCGATCAGACCGGGAAGCAGCAGCATCGAAGCTAATTCCACCCCAATGACATAGGGCCCATAGAGGGCGATGGATAAGCCTTTCTCACGGGTTTCCATGAAGTCGATCGGCAGATGATCCCCGGCAGCAATGAGATATCCCACCTCACCAAGCAGCACCAGGGCCAGCACACTTGGTCCCACCCATGTTCCCGGCGTGAGCCAGCTCTTTTCCTGCTCGACAGCGAGCGGCCCTAAGAGCATCACCACGAAAATGAAGAGCACCATAATGGCGCCGCCGTAAATAATGATTTCCAGCGCTGCGGCAAACTGAGCACCAAGCAAATAGAAGATCAGAGCCAGCGCGATCAGCGCCACGACCAGGTAGAGCAGCGCGTGGACGGCATGCACATGTGTGATGACGCGCACAGTCGCCACTAGCGTGACGGCAGCTGCGATGTAGAAAAGAACTTCCATAGTCTCACATCAGTGCTGGGTGCTGAGTCCTGAGTGCTGAGTGCTGAGTTTTCGGAACCGTGACGTTTCCTGCTCAGCACTTCTTCAGGGCATCAAACTCCTCACATCCACCGGTGGGAGTTCGTGTTCAGCTTGGCCCTTGTCTTTATCGCGAATCTTCACGCCCGCGACCCGATAAAAGTTATAGCCGTGATACTTGCCGGTGCCGCTGATTAAGAGGTCTTCCTTCTCGTAGACCATGTTTCGGCGCGCATACTCGCTCTGTTCAAAATCCGGGACGAGCTGGATTGCATAGGTGGGACAGGCATCTTCACAATATCCACAATAGATGCAACGTGAGAAATTGATCCGAAAGAATTCCGGATAGCGGCGTTCATGAGCGGTCGAGTCTTCAGTGGCCTGTAGCGCGATGCAATCAACGGGACAAGCCACTGCGCAGAGATAGCAGGCGACGCAACGTTCTTCTCCGTCGGGATCTCGGGTCAGTACGATCCGCCCTCGCCAGCGTGGAGGCAAATAAGGTCGTTCTTCCGGATACTGAACCGTAACAGGCTTCGTAAATGTCCGTTTGAAGACGATCCATAACCCCAAAACCAGATCACGTATATATCTCCAAGTTTTCATCATGAGCAAGGCTGTTCTGAGTGCCTGATGCCGCGCTCACACAATGTATGACCCACACGCACTGCTACACATTGATTCTCCTTCATCCGGCTTTCCAAAGAACCACGCCTCCTGTCACAAGGAGATTGATCAACGCGAGCGGCATCACCACCTTCCAGCCGAACGACAACAGTTGATCAAAGCGTACCCGGGGCCAGGTCGCTCGAATGAGGAAGATCAGTACAATGAAGACCGAAGTCTTCAAGAAGAACCACACCACCGGCGGCAGCCACGGTCCGAGCCAGCCGCCGAAGAAGAGGATCACGATCATCGCCGATAGCAGGATGACGCTGAGGTATTCGCCGACAAAAAACATCCCGAATTTCATCCCGCTGTACTCCGTGTGATAGCCGGCGACCAACTCCGCTTCCGCTTCAGGCATGTCGAACGGCGTGCGATGCGCTTCAGCCAGTCCAGCCATAAAAAAACCTAGAAAACCTAGAAATTGCGGAACAACAAACCAAAGATGTCGTTGCGCTTCCACAATCTCGCTGAGGTTGAACGACCCTGCCAGGAGCACAGCTCCCATCACTGACAGCCCCATAAACACTTCATAGCTCAACAGTTGCGCGATGGCCCGAAGACTGCCGAGAAACGCGAACTTGCTGTTGGATGCCCACCCTCCGATGATCACGCTGTAGGCGGCGAGGCTCGACATGGCCAAAAAAAACAGGATCCCCATGTTGAGATCGGCGACAACGAAGCCGGGAGCGATCGGCACGACGGCGAACGACATGAGCGCGGTGATGACGACGATGGCCGGTGTCAGCACGAAGACCGCCTTGTCCGCGAAGGGCGGAATCCAGTCTTCTTTCGTGAACATCTTGATCATATCCGCGAGTGATTGCAGGAGACCGCCGGGCCCTACACGGTTGGGTCCGTACCGTTCCTGCCAGATTCCCAGCAGTCGACGTTCAACCCAGATCAGCAACCCGGCCAGCGTCGAGAACACCACCGAGGATGACGACGATCGTCAGCGCGGTGTGGCTCCAATCGATCACGCGACCCTCCGCTTCCGTCCAGTCTTGATCGCCTCGGACAGATCGATCCAAGCCGGCAATCTCACCCCAGATACATCAGACACAAGGGATAGGCCTGCAGTGCCGGCCGGCATCGAAGGGTCGAGGTGCACGGCAAGGCGATAGGTCGTTCCCTGCAACCCCAATTCAATCGTGATTCCGACTTCCAGGCTAAGTCGCTCTCCATCTGATGGATGCAAAGACATGAAAGGTTCTGAAATCCGTTCAGCAATCGCCGGAGATCGATTGCTGAGTTCCTCGCTCCCAAACACAGCGGACAGCGGCAAGAGCAGCCATCGATGAGGGGTAGACTGAAAAGGACGTGGAATGGCGGTGAACCAAAAGGGCACCTTCGTCGCGACCGGCTCGATGAGCCGCAGACCGGGCATTTCCTCACGCAGTGGGCCGCCGACTTCCTCTTGGTATTTGTTCAAAGCTTGGATGGAATTCCATCCGGGACTCCAGAATTGTGGAATCAGCGGTGAGGGAATCGGTCCTCGATACCCCTCCATCGAAAAAGCCAGCGGAGTGTCGGGGTCGTGCGGAGGCGGAGGTTCGTGGACGGTGAGGTGGGACAACATAGACGTGCGCCCGCTATACCGATCCGGCTGCCGCGGGATTTTTTGTCCGACCATGCGAAGGCCGGCAGGTGGAGCAACCTCTCCGACCTTCGCGAGCTCTGGAACAGCGGAGGCCATAGCGGCGACGGCATCCTCAAAGGTGTGCCAGGCGGCTACACCGGACAGACCCTCCGCCTGATCCGATTTTCTGCGAGCAAGATCCCTCAGCCAACGCCAGCTTTCCGTGATATCGCCATCAGGAACGAAGACTTGGTAGAACCGCTGGGCTCGCCCTTCTTGATTCACGAGGGTCCCATCGGATTCCGCGTATGTGGCAGCCGGCAGTAGCACGTCGGCATGTGCCGTCGTGCGATGTTCGAGGAAATCGATTGCAATGATTGTTTTTGCGGCATCAAAGAAGGCATCGACTTTTGCCTGTTCCGTGTGTCGGTACAGATCGTTCTCCAGCACGATGACAGTATCGGCCTTTCCCTGACTGATCGAGTCGAACGCCTCATTCAAACTTCCGCCGCCCAGCAACGCGAGACCTACGCTATTACAATCCGGGAGAACGAAACTGAGACGCGGCTGCTTTCCTCTCTGGTGCAAGGCCCACGCGACATTGGCAGCAGCTTCGATCGTCGCGTGAGAGCCGCTTCCCGTGCCGGCAATGATCAGCGGGCGCTTCGCTTGGGTGAGCGCGTCGGCGATGCGCTGAGCGAGGTCGCGCACGTCGTCGGTGAGATCCGGAACGGACGGCGCATCAGCTCCGATTGTTCCAGCGACGGCGAATCCGAGCCGCGCGATGTTGTCTGGCGCGCCGAAATAGGTCTCCGTCGCATAATCATGGAACCAGGTGCGCCGATAGCCGGCCACGAACAGAGGGCCTCGCCTGTCTTGCACGGCGTTGCGCACCGCCGCATCGTCCCATCTGGGTATTTTCAGTTCATCGGCTCGTTCCATCGGCTGTTGTCGGACCGATTGCAGAAGGGCGAGCGCCAACCGGGGAGCGTCATTCAAGAGGTCTTCTCCAAGTATGAGGACTGCGTCTGATTCTTCCGCGTCGTGAAGGGAAGCGGCCGGCACCGGTCCGGTCCGAAGGATGGTGAGAATGGTGGAAAGAAGCTTGTGTTCGTGCTCATCAATCCCAAGAACAAACTGATGCGGTCCGACCAATGAACGGAGCGCCACATTGGCCTCTAGCGAGGCGCGAGGCGAGCCGATTCCAACGATTCCACGAGCTCGTCGTAAGCGGTCAGCTGCGACCTCGAGGACCTGCGGCACTCCTTCCGGCTTTGCCGGCTTGGTGCGGTCGAGTTCCGGCCGCAAAAGGGCCCGCTTGATCCGGTTGTCGCTGTTGACATACTCGTATCCGAACCGCCCTCGATCGCAAAGAAAGTACCCGTTGACTTGGCTGTTAAACCGATTCGTGATCCGACGCAGGATGCCGTAGCGTTCGCCCACAGTGGTATTGCAGCCAAGACTGCAATGGGGGCAGATCGATTGGGCTGATTGGAGGTCCCACTTCCTCGTATAGTGATGGAACAGGGTTTTGTCGGTGAAGACTCCGGTAGGACAGACTTCCACGAGATTCCCGCTGAATTCATTCTCCAACGTCCCGTCCTGTTCCCTGCCGAAATAGAGCGCGTCATGTGCACCGAAGACATTGAGGTCTCGCCCGCCCGCGTAGTCTCGATAGAATCGCACACATCGGTAACATTGGATGCATCGGTTCATCTCGTGCCGAATGAAAGGGCCGAGATCCTGATTACGATACGTCCGTTTAGGAAACCGGTAGCGACGGTAGACATGCCCTGTCATGACCGTCATGTCTTGCAAATGACACTCCCCTCCTTCGTCACACACTGGGCAGTCGTGGGGATGATTCACCATCAGCCATTCAATGACCGACGCGCGAAAGGCTTTAGCCTCAGGATCGTCGATCGAAACACGAGTGCCGTCGGAAGCCGGTGTCATGCAGGCCATCACCAGCCGACCGCAATGATCATGTTCGTCTTTGAACTGTTTGACAGCGCACTGACGACAGGCACCGACCGACCCCATGGCTGGGTGCCAGCAAAAGTACGGCAGGTTCAGCCCGATTCCGAGACAGGCGGCGAGCAAATTTTGCCGTTCATCGACCCTATAGGTCCTATTATCGACGGTGATGGTAGCCATATGCCTAGATCAAGATCCTGTGTTGTGCCGACTTCCTGCTCCAAGGACATCGTCCCAAGGCGATGTGCCGCTCGAAGTCGTCGTGAAAATATTTCAATGCCGATTGCAACGGGGCCATCGCACCGGGCGCGAGCGCACAGAATGTATGACCGGGACCGAGCAAATCGGCATGCATCTCCAGCAGCGCCAGATCATCGTGGGTAGCGCATCCGTCCTCGAAGGACTCAAGTATCCGCGCCACCCAGGGCAACCCTTCCCGGCAAGGCGTACACCACCCGCAGGATTCGCGGGCAAAAAACTTTTCTAAATTCAGCACGAACCCCACCGGACAGGTTTGGTCGTCGAGCACGATCATGGTGCCGGTCCCGAGACGGCCGACCTGGGGCGGGATCGAAGAAAAGTCCATGGGAAGATCGAGGTGTTCCTCGGTCAGAAATGCCGTGGAAGCGCCGCCGGGCAACAAACCCCGGAAGCTCACGCCGTTAACCATCCCGCCGGCGTACTGTTCCAACAACTCACGTGCCGTCGTGCCGAGCGGCAGTTCCCACCATCCAGGATGCGTGACGCGACCGCTGATCCCATAGATTTTCGTGCCGCCGTCCTGACTACGGCTCAAACTGTGATACCAAGTGGAACCATGGTTCACGATATGAGGAAGGTTGTATAACGTCTCGACGTTCTGCACGATCGTCGAGTGCCCCCACAAGCCGACGGTCTGTGGATATGGAGGTTTCGCTCGAGGAATTGCTCGTTTGCCTTCCAGCGCGTTGAGCAGCGCCGTTTCCTCTCCACAGATGTAACGGCCCGCGCTGGCATGGAGATGGAGGTCAAAGCGAAATGCCGTCCCGGGCAGAGGCTTGCCGAGATACCCTTCCGCATAGGCCTCCGCAATGGCTTGAGTCAGTCGTTCTGCAGACAGATGATATTCTCCGCGCAGAAAAATGAAGCCGACCTCCGCGTCTAAGGCATAGCCGGCAATGATCATGCTTTCCACGAGGCCATGAGGCTCGCCTTCCAAGAGGACACGATCCTTAAACGTGCCCGGTTCCATTTCATCGGCATTCGCGACGATATACTTCGGCTTCGGCGCATCGGATCCCATCGGCACGAAGCTCCACTTACTGGCTGTCGGAAACCCAGCCCCACCTCTGCCGCGCAGTCCTGCTTCGGCGACCAGCCGTTGCACATCCTGAGGCGCCATCCCGGCGGCGAGCCTGTGTAGGCTGCGATAACCACCGTCTTTACGTATTCCCTCCGCAATCGCGGGCTGCCATCTGGATGGATGTACTGAGTGAGTGGACGTTCCATCTTCAATAGTTTGAAGTTATGAGTGCTGAGTGCTGAGTTGTCCGGAACTAAACACTAAAAACTCATCACTACGCTATTTGTATTTCTCCACGATGCTTTCAACTTTTTCGGGCGTGACGTCTCCGTACACATCCTGATCGATCATCATTGCCGGCGCCCGTTCGCAATGTCCCAGGCACGCGATCGGCAAGCATGTCAGGCGCCCGTCGCGGGTCGTCTGCCCCGGTTCGATTTCGTAACTTTCCTTGATCTGAGCGCGAACCTGTTCGTACCCCATGATCCAACAACTGATACTGTCGCAAAGGAAGGCCACATGCCGACCGACGGGTTTGCGAAAGATGAGGTTGTAGAACGTCGCGATGCTATCAACATCCTCGCCTGTCATACCGAGGAATTGCGCAATGTCGAGGAGCGAGTCATCCGAGATCCACCCACGTCGTCGCTGTACGATCAGCAGAGCATCGATGGCTCCCGCCCGTTTGTCGGGGTAGTGCTCCAGCGCCCGCTCGATCTCGGCTCGGTCTTCTTCAGTCAGCATGGCTCGTACGATAATTTCAGAATTTGTTGATCTATTGATCTGTTGAATTGTCGATTTCTGATACTCAACAGATCATCAGATCTCCAGATTTCACCCTTCATGCCGCGCACCTCACCGATCCACATCCGACAACACGTAGTCCACACTTCCGAGCACGGCTAAGAGGTCCGACAACAGTTCGCCACGCGCGATGAACGGCACCATCTGAATGTGGGCGAATGAGGGGGTACGGATTCTCGTTCGGTACGAGACCTGAGCCCCATCACTCGTCAAGTAATAACTGGTCTGGCCTTTTGATGATTCCGTGGGAACTTCCGCCTCGCCGGGCGGAAGCACCGGCCCCCAACTCACCCCTAAAAAATGATGGATGAGCGTTTCGATATCGTGCATCGTGCGTTCCTTCAGCGGCGGAGTGGCGAGCGGATCGAGTGATTTATAGGAACCAGCCGGCATGGAGTCGAGGCACTGGCGAATAATCCGCAGCGACTGACGCATCTCCAAGACGTGCACCACCGCTCGATCATAACAATCCCCGTTTGAAGCGACCGGGACGTTAAAGTCGAACTGATCATAGCCCGAGTAAGGACGAACCTTGCGCAAATCCCAGGGCAAGCCGCAGGCGCGCAACATCGGACCGGTGGCGCCCCAGGCGATGGCGTCTTCGAGTGAAAACGCACCGATCCCGACGGTTCGTTCTTTGAAAATGGGGTTGTCCATCACGAGGCGTTCGTACTCATCGAGTCGGCTTGGAAACCAATCGACAAACTGATGGACCAGTTTATCCCACCCAATCGGAAGATCCTGTGCGACTCCACCGATGCGGAACCAGTTCGGGTGCATACGGCCACCGCAAATCGCTTCCGTGATCGCATGGATTCGCTCCCGATCGTTGAACATATAAAAGACCGGAGACAAGGCCCCGATCGTCCTGCGCAAAGGTGCCGTACCAGACGAGATGGCTGGCGAGCCGATAGAATTCGGACATCATGACGCGGATGGTTTGTGCTCGTTTCGGCACCTCAATGCCCGCCAGCCGTTCAACCGAGAGACAGTACGGCATCTCGTTCAGTACTCCCTGGAGGTAGTCCACACGATCGGTATAGGGAATGAACGTATGCCACGTCTGCCGTTCGGCGATTTTTTCCTGGGCTCGATGGTGGAACCCGATATCAGGCACGATGTCGATGATTTCTTCACCCGCGAGCTGCGTCACGAGCCGGAGAACGCCGTGCGTGCCGGTATGGGCAGGGCCGAGATTGATGAACATATAGTCGAAGTCCGGGTCCTGATGGGTGCGGGATAAGCCCCAATCCTCCGGCTTGAATTGCAGCGCCTCCTGCGTCATGACGAGCTTTTCCGGCGGTAATTGGAACCGACCCATCTCCGTCCCACGCGCGGGATGATCCTTGCGAAGCGGATGACCGTTCCACCAGGAAGGCATGAGGAGACGTTGGAGACATGGGTGACCATCGAAACGAATGCCGAACATGTCGTAGATTTCTCGCTCGTACCAATCGGCATTCGGCCACAAATCGACGATCGACGGCAGTGAGAGAGCTTCACCGTTGAGCGGCACTTTGATGCGGATCGACTGGTTCCGATCGAATGAAAAGAGATGATAAAAGACGGTAAAAAGACCGATCGGCAATCCTTCATAGTGCCGACGTAATCGTTCATCCGTTGCACTCAAGTCGAACAGCATGGAAAAAGAACGAGGAATGTCAGATTGTAAATAGCGGAGCGTCTCTCGCAGCCGGTTCTTCTCGATCCAAATCGTCGGAATCTCGTCCTTTGTGAGTTGCACTGCGGTCAGAAATCCTTCCGAACCGAAGCGACCCTTGAGCTCCGCCACCACTCCGGCCCGTTCGCCCGTCGAAGTAGCTTTCATGGCCGATGATCGTGGGTTCATGGCTTCGCATTCGAAGGACCGACCGGTTGTCCTGCAAAGTGGGGGGAGAGTAGATCGGTCCGAGGTAACACATCGATGGCGGGATAGTCGCGCTGACGAGTCCGCTCCTCTCGTTTCGCATCCCGCATCGAGGGCATAATGAGTTTTTGGACCTCTTGCGGACCGAACCACCAACTCAACGGCCTACGCTCCGATGCGATCTTGTCCTGTAGGAGCAGAAGGCATTCCATGAAGGCATGTGGTGGCGGGGGGCATCCCGGCATATAGACGTCCACCGGCAGGAATTTGTCGACACCCTGTACGACGGAGTAGGCGTTCGAACATGCCTCCAGAATTCGAGCAGGAGCCCATCGAAATCACCCAACGCGGCTCAAGCATCTGTTCGTACAGCTGCTTGATGACAGGAGCGACCTTCATGAACACCGTTCCAGACACGACCAACACGTCGGCCTGGCGTGGCGATCCTCGTACAACTTCCGCGCCGAACCGGGCTGCGTCGTAGACGCTGGTCAGACTCGTCGCCATTTCGACGAAACAGCAAGAGAGGCCGAAGTTCAGAGGCCAGAGTGAATTCTTTCGTCCCCATGCCAGTAAATCTTGAAGTCTGGCGAAGAGGACCGACTGACCGACAACGGAAGTCAACGAGCCGTCGCCGCCGTCTTTAATGCGTACACCCTCAAGCCTTCCGTTACGCCACTCTGTCATCGTGCCGCTCCTTGATCTTTGCTTTACGATGGTGATGGACAGGCGGCCGTTGATACTGCGCATTCCAGTCCAGCGCTCCGGTGATCCATAAATAGGCGAGGGCTGCCAAAAGAATAGCGACAAAGATCGTCACTTCAACAAAGCCAAGCCAGCCGGTTTCCGGCACAGCTATCGCCCAGGCATACAGAAAAGCCGCCTCAACATCGAAAATGACGAAGAACATTGCGACCAAGTAGTATTGCACCGGCGGGCGAACTCGGGCGCTGCCGGTCGGCCTAATACCGGATTCATAGGGGATGATGGTCGCGCTTTCGGATCGACGTTCGGATTTCTTCCAGTAACGCTCGCCAAGCAACGCCGGGAATCCCAGCATGACGACAATGACGAGGCCTACAACCAACCCATAGATGCAGATCTGCCAAATCATCGTCGCGTTGTTGATCGACATGCGCCTGTTATCCCTCCTGACGATCAATTGTGGGGGAGGATAGCTGGTAAGAACTATGCTCAAGAATAGGGAAAAAAGTCAGATGCGTTCAGCCTTGATTAATGGCCCTACTGGATAGACTCTTTCAGCCGTTCTCCAGGCAAGACGATCGCACGTAGTCGGATTACCAGGCTCAGCGAACTGCAAAAGACTCCCGCTACCTTTGCTTTTTCCGGCACCTTTGTTTCTTTCCAACGGTCAAGGAGCATCTTGGCGCGTTGGGGTGGGAGGGTGAGAACAACGGCCTTTTTGAACAGTCCAGGTCTTCTGAAGAGCTGGAGCTTCTGGATCTCCTGCTTTTTGTCGCGCCGTATAGTTTGTCAACATCCCGCTAACCATCCGTTTTCAACCCGGCAAGCTTCATTGCCAGATCCCTCTCTTCCGATTCCGTCTTGACCTCCCCATTGAGACGTGCATCAAGGAATCGGTCAAGAATCTCTCTTGAACTTGCGGACCCGGCTTGAATCCCATGGTCTTTAGATCGGCACCCGTCAGAACCGGCTTCACGCGCTGGTACGTCGTGAGGAAGGCCGAGACCTGCCGCTTCACTGTATCTCCTTTACTCTTGGCCATGAGGAGCAGCAGCGTCTCATCGGACAGTCCTGACAAGAGATGGTGCACGTCTGCCGGTTTGAGTGCTCGTTGCGACGCAAGTCGACGAATCACGTTGTGACAGCCCACACGGGCCATTTTGAGCATGCCGGATTCCTGCTCGGAAAAGGGAAACCGCTTGAATACATCCTTCACGGCACGCTCCGGCAATACTTCTAGCAGACCCATCATGTAGACCAACCAGACTTCCATCTTCCGATCCAAGTACAGCAGCCGGTACCAATCGACGGCTTCTTCGAGTGCGGCCAACAACTTGCCCAATCGGTCGGACCAACTCAGCTTCGGATGGATGAACTTCAAGAGATCGTAGCTCCGCCAGTCGTTTGATCGCCTGTTTTGGCTTTCGCACGCCCAACAGCAATTTCAGTTCTTCCAGCAGCCGGTGGCCGGACAATCGTTGAAACAAATTCATCTTGACGGCACCGGCGATCAACGCGGCCGTGTCTTTGCCCAAGCGAAACCCGAACCGGGATTCAAATCGGATGGCTCGAAACACTCGGGTCGGATCTTCAACGAAACTCAATCCGTGCAAGACGCGGATGACCTTGTCATTCAGATCTCGTTGCCCACCGTAAAAATCAAGCACATCCCCGAAACCCTTTCCGTTCAACCGTACGGCGAGCGCGTTCATGGTGAAATCCCGACGATAGAGATCTTTCTTGATCGAACTTTGCTCCACTGTGGGGAGGGCGGTCGGATATTCGTAATATTCCGTCCTTGCGGTGGCCACATCGAGCCTGAAGCCGTCCTCCGCCAACAGGATTGCCGTGCCGAATCGCTCATGGACCTTGACCCGCGCATGCAGTACTTCACCGAGCTTTCGCGCGAAGCCGATTCCGTCGCCTTCGACCACGAGATCCAAATCCAAATTCTCGATGCACAACAACAGATCTCGCACACAGCCGCCGACGACAAAGAGCGGCACCTCGCAGCGGTCAGCCAATTGACCAGCCTCTTCCAGCACTGTCCCGAGACGATGCGGCAAGCGACTGCGCAACAGCTCCTTCACGTTGCGACACGATCCTTCGATCTCTGCTTCGGCGTCACTTGGGCGCATCGTCCGCATTCGAGCGACCCTCAGCACATCGTCGTGCAAGGTGCGCAGCAGATCCGTCCTCGTCACGACGCCGACGATCTTCTTGCTCTTGGATAATCGGCACAAACCGCTGGTTTCGCTCAATCATGGCCGTTTCGATATCATGAAACGGAGTATCCGGTTGCGCGAGATAGGCGTCGGTCTGCATGATGTCTCGCACGGCCATCTTGCCCAGCCGATGAAACAAGGCTTTTTGAATCGACTCCCGACTGACGAGCCCGGTGTAATGGTCTTTCTCGTCCAAGATCGGAAAGACATTGAGCCCATAGGCCGTCATCCGCTGTCCCGCTTCAGTCACGCTGGTATCGACGTCAATCGCTTTGACCGGGCGGGTCATGACATCCTGGGCCAGCAGAGTCGGGCGATAGTGGATGGTCAACAGCCGAACAACCCTCTCTTTGACTTCCGCAAGCGTCTGTCCTTTGACCGTGGCGGCTGCCGCCACGGCGTGGCCTCCTCCTCCGAATTCCCGTGCGATCCAGCCGACGTCGATCTCCGGCCTTCGGCTTCTCCCGATCACTTCCACTCGGTCTGCCATCATCACCGCCACGAGGACGGCATCGACCCCCTGCAATTCGGCGAGCCTATGAACCACCCCGGCTGCTTCTCCGCGGCAGCGATCAACCGTGCTTGTGGCCACCAGCACCTTGCGACCTTCCAGATAATGCATTTCGCTGTGTTCCAAAAAATCGTTCAGCAGCGCGACGGCATCAGGATCCAGAGGACGGTGCAGGATCTCCGTCACCATATTCAGATCCGCACCGGCTGCGGCGAGAAACGACCCGGCCTCAAAATCCCGGCTGGTCGTGGAAGTAAAGGTGAACGACCCGGTCTCTTCATAGAGGCCCAGGGCCAGCACAGTCGCCTCAAACGGTGTTACGGGAATATGTCGCCGCCGGAGTTGCTCTATCAGAAGCGTCGTCGTCGCACCGACCGATTCGATCACTGACTGCTTCGAACGGTCGGTGCGGGATGCGTGTGGTTCGGAAGTGGTGATCGAACACGACGACTTCGACCGCCGGATTCTCGATGCAGGATTTGAGCGCTCCGATTCGGTCCGGCTCTTGCGTATCGACCAGCACCAGCCTGGTCACCTTGGAGAGATCGATATCTTTGAGTTTGGTGATGTCAAGATCGTGTACGGCAAGAAAATTACGAACTGCCTCCTGACCCCCGCCCGGCAAAACCAACTTGGCCTCTGAAAAGAGTTTGCGCGCGGCGACCATAGAGGCCAGGCCGTCAAAATCCGCGTTGCTATGCGTGGCTATGACATCCATGAGCGCATTCTAACAGGGTCCCGCTACATGCGAAATGCTGGATTTATTTTGAGACGAAACGAGATTGGGCTGAAAAATGATGGGGACTTACGATGAGTATCGCAAGAGCCTCCTTACGATCAAGAGGTCTTACTGCTGATCGAAGCGGGCAGTTTCCCGTCGATCGAGCTGCCCACAGGTGACGATCATCGTGCAGTTTTGCTCAACGAGGTGACGTTTTTTATCCGGACTCAAGGGAAACGCGGTGTTTTCCAGCAGCAAATTCGGACTGGGAGTCATCTTTTCCATCTTTCTTCGATAGGCACGTACTTTGCTGCACACTTGTACAATTTGCATCATGTTGTACCAGGAGGTGATTGGTGAAGATTCATCGCGTGAAAATCCTTCCGGTTGTCCTGGGAGGTCTCGCCGCTCTTTCTTTGATTCTACCGTCCATGACAGCCGCAAATTCAAAAGACGGGAAAAGGCAGAGTGTCCATTCGTCGTCTGCCGCAGCTGCAACAGAGGTGGTGGTTTCAACTCGGAAAGCTTCCTCACTCCCTACTGCCGACCCGTCGGACCGTAAACCGGGTTCGGCATGGAAGACGCTCGGCGGAACGATCACGCATATCAAAGGCGATGCCTACACGGTTGAAGACTATGAAGGAAATCAGGTCCAGCTCTATGTAAGCCGGGAAACTAAACAATTGCACGGCAGCAAGAAGGTCGGGGACCGCGTGCGCGCAGAAATCACCCACAGCGGTTTCGCCAACTCCATTCAATA
>CAWKJK010000072.1:0-43149 GCA_963849655.1 uncultured Nitrospiraceae bacterium | reverse complement strand
ACGCATTGTGACGCGCCGGTAGAGCCCGACCCCGAGCGTCCCGTGTCCGTCCACGAGCCGCGCGGTGAAGCTACTGCCCTGGGGCACCCACAGGTCGCCGACCGAGGCCCGGCCACCGTTGAAGCGGCCGCCCGCCGCGGGCATGTCCTGCGCCGCGAAGCTCACCCGGGTCTCGCCGTGGGTGTGCCAGCCCATCTCGGCGAGCATCTGGTGATGGAAGGGACCCTGCACGATCGGACCACCTGCGGGTGCGTCGAAGCTCGAGGCGATCTGCCAGGTGTGTCCGTCGTGCTCGACAACGGCGTCCAGCGGGTAGCCGCCCACACGTTGGTGCTGCATCGGACCGTACGCCGCGGCGAACATCCGCAGGTCTGGGGCCGATCCCGCCAGCGGAGCCGCGGACCCCTCGTCCCTGCTGACCCAGACCCGCATCACAACGGGCTGCCCGGGCCTCGGGACACTGACCTGATACCCGATGGTGCCGCCCGGGTCGAAGGTCTCCTGGTGCTGGTGCAGTCACCCACGCTCCGCTCGGAGCCGTTGAAGTCCACGTGTACGACGTCTCCCGCCGACAGTCCCGTGCACGCGAAGGAGAGGCCGACGGTCCCGGTCGGCGCGACGTACGAGGTGCTGACGTCCGTCTGCCCGACATCGCCGATCACCGCACCGAGCAGGGTCGAGCCCGCCACCGTCCGCCGGAAGGTGATGCCGTCCTTGGTGTAGCCGGGCGGGGGCTCACGCGAGTGGTGCGAATCATTCAGGACCTACTGTCTTCTACCCGACCGCGGCAGCCTGAGCCGCAATGGTTTCCTGTGGAGGAAGTGGTCGGCCCCTCTGCGATTCTGATGGAACCGGCTTTCCATGAGAAAGGGATCGCTTGAGGGTCGACATTCCAAAGGACCTTCCGCTGGTTTGGGCGGACAAGGAAAAAATTCATCAAGTATTGGTGAACGTCCTGACCAATGCGCTTGCCGCCACGCCTGCACAGGGGAAAGTCAACATCATGGCAGGAAGTCGCGAGGCGTCGTCAGACGAACTGGATCGCGGTCGGCTGGTGGCAGACGGTATGTCGCCGGTGGTGATTACGATCAAGGTGCAGGATACAGGATGTGGTATGCCGGAGGAAGACGCACAGAAAGCCTTTGAACCGTTTTTTACGACGAAGGCGGTTGGCAAGGGAACCGGCTTGGGGCTATTCTTGAGCCGCGAATCGGTGGTGGCGCATGGCGGGCAGCCTTGCCATGACAAGTGAGATCGGGCGTGGCACGATCGTGACGATGACGTTACCGGCGATGCAACGTGAACCCATTCATACGAAGGAGGAGGCGTAATGCAACCAGCGACGATTCTGGTGGCCGACGACGATGCGGTCGCACGTGAGTTGTTGGCGGAGGCTCTCAGGAAGGAAGGGTATCACGTCGAGGCCTTTGCCAGTGGAGAAGAGGTGATCGCGCGTGGACGCCAAGGGCGCGTCGATCTGGTGTTGACGGATATCCGCATGGGCGCGGTGGATGGGTTGACGGTCTTGCGGGAGTTCAAACGAGTGAGTCCGAATACGGCCGTCGTGGTGCTCACCGCCTTCGGCTCTCTGGAAGGCGCGATCGAGGCGATCAAGCAAGGTGCGTACGATTACCTGGCGAAGCCGTTCAAGAAAGAGGACATCAAGCTGGTGGTCAAACGGGGTCTGGATCACTGCCGATTGCTCCAAGAGAATGCGCGGTTCCGAGAAGAGTTGAAGAGCAAGGGCGAGTGGTCTCCGTTGGTCGGAAGCAGCACGGCAATGTTGGAGGTGTACAAGTTGGTCGCGCGCGTGGCGGAAAGCAAAAGCACGGTCCTGCTTCAGGGGGAAAGCGGTACCGGCAAAGAACTCATTGCGCGGGCCATTCATACGAATGGCCCGCGTCGGGATAAGCCGTTCATCCCGGTCAATTGCGGTGCGTTGCCCGATACCTTGCTGGAATCGGAAATGTTCGGATACGAGAAAGGCGCCTTCACCGGCGCAGCGGGGACCAAGGTCGGGCTCTTTGAATCAGCCAATGGAGGGACGCTGTTTCTCGACGAGATCGGTGAGCTAGGACAAGCGTTACAAGTGAAGTTGTTGCGGGTCATGCAAGACCAGGAAGTCCGCCGAGTTGGGGGCACGACATCGACCAGAGTCGATGTCCGGATCATTGCCGCGACCAATCGAGATCTTGAGCAGCTGGTGAAGGAAGGAAAGTTTCGGGACGACCTCTTCTACCGGCTGAAAGTCGTTCCGATCACGTTGCCGTCGTTGGTCGATCGGCGGGAAGATATTCCGATGCTGGTGCATCACTTCTTACAAAAATGCGCGGTAGGCACAGACCATGCGGTACGGGGAGTCTTGCCGGAAACAATGGCATTGTTAATCCAATATCGATGGCCAGGCAACGTTCGAGAGCTTGAAAATGCGATTGAACGTGCCGTGTCATTGAGCCACGGGCCTCTGCTGACACCTGAGGATTTACCAGAAGTGATTCGCCAGAGTGCAACGACTGAAGCCGATGCACGACTTTCACAAGTCGATCAGCTCGATGAGGTGTGTCTGACCTTAGAAGAAGTGGAAAAGCGTCATTTGACTCGCGTACTCAAGGAAACGAAAGGAAACAAGGTGAAGGCCGCAAAAATCCTCGGCATCGACAGACGAACGCTCTACCGTATGGCAGAGCGTTTCGGCCTGGATCTTGGAGAGGAGGCTGAAGGAGCGGAAAAAGAGCCTGTCTAAGGTTTCAGTCCGTAGGTCCGTAAAAGGTCTGCGTTGTGTAGGTGTCCTGTACGATTTTCAGTTCGTTCTTGATCAAACGAAGCTTGTTTTCCGCACTTTGAGGAAATTGAGGCGCGGTGGGGCCCCATCCTTGGAACATCGTTTGCTTACCTTCCGACGAGATTTGCAGATGGAGACGGGAGCTCTGGTCAGTTTCTGGCGTCACGGACGCTTCAGCCCGGCTCCTGACCACACCAAGCCGTCCTTTCACGAGCCAATCCCAGATACTGGGCTGCTCATCTCTGTAGTCTGTGCTGAGCTGAGATCCGTCTTTCCAGTCCATCGTAGTCATCACCATCCAGGACTTTCGTCACTGCCGCTTTCACCCGGTCTGCCGGGCAGGCAATGTCACGTCGACGACATCAGGCTCGACAGTCCGCTGAACGCTGGTACATCCAAAGGCAAACACGGTGAGGGCGACGATGGCGAGACAGTCCTTTCGGATCATTTTGTTCTGGCCTCCTTCAGCCGGTATACGAGGTGAGTATCGGTCTGTGTCACTCCTTCTATCCGATGATATCGACTCAAAACAAGCTGGGTCAAGGCATCTTGGTCCGGTATATCGGCTATGGCGATGATGTCCGGCTTGCCCCAACAGGGATCAATCGTTTTTATTTCTTTAATCTCCCCCAACGCCTTGACTACAGCTGCTGTCTGCCCAGGTAGAACATTGATCAGCACGTATGCCCGGTTCGATATACCTTGATCTCCCGGAGCGGGACCATGAATCGTATAGGGAATTGCCCCGGAAGTGGGCTGCTTTATAGCAAAGTCATTCTGCGCTGTCAACTTCGGCTTGGTCCTCATGGACTTTGATGGCGACGGGATAGAAGGAATCCTTTTAAAATTTGGTTTTGCCATGGCCTCACTTTGGCGCAACAAGCACTTCGATCCGGCAGTGCTCGCTGACGCTTGTTAAGGTTGTTTCCAGCCGCTTCGGGCTTCCGATGCGGCCTTCCGGATCGTACAGGAAGCAAAACAAGGTCGAGCATCTCCCTTGAGCGCGATAATAAGCGGAGTCCGCCGCGACCTGATCGGCGAGTTCCTTCGTGGTCAATCCGGGTCTGGTCTTCTTCGCCACCACAGCGATCTGATCCCGATTGACAAGGAGCGTCGTTCTCGATGCGCCTCCTGTATAGGGGGGTGTCCATTCATCGGTCGCGACCTCGTCGAACTCCATCTTCAACAACGCGCACAAGAGGTCCTGTAGGTCGTAATCGTCGTCAACCTCAAGTGTCGGACGATAGTCTTTCCGAAGTCGGAGATGCCGGGCTACGGCGTGAAAGCGACGACAGACTTTCCGAATGAGTTGGAGCGGGTCTTGGTCAAGCGCGGAATCGAGTGCGGATTCGACCAACCGAGTGCCGCTCACACTGATCGACGGCTTGTCTAACAATGGGTCTTGCGGAGCCGGCACAACAGAATGAGTCGTCTCGGACTGTATCGACTGAGTACTTGACATAGATGCTGGGGCATTGATGTGAGGCTGAACCGGTATGGAAGGAGATGCCGGAGCTACCGCCGGTGATGGTGGAGCCTGTTTCGGTTCTGTCGAGCGTTGATGGCATCGGCTGAGTGAGTGGAGTTGACTCCGGTGGGAGAGAAGGATTGGTGCTAGGGGCGGGGAGATCATGTGGTTCGGGCGTCACAGATAGAGGAGTCGAAGCCACTGTAGAGGTTGGAGGTATTGTCGGTGCTGGGATCGAAGTCGGAGTTGGAGTCAGCAGTGGAGTCGAGATCTGAGGTGTTGGTGCAATGGATTGTGTTTGAGGCGTGGGTGTGACAACGGAAATCGACGGTCCCACATTCGTCGTCATGGCCACGGCGACCGTCATCGGAGTAGCCGATTGCGCTGTCACGGTGGTTGGGGTCGTAGACGAGACAAGCATCAGATGTGCGGCGTTGTTTACGGTTGCTTCATGTGGTGGCTCGGGTTTGGGTGGCGGCTTGAGTCCTTGATGGTCCAGTTTCCGGTCCTCCAGGATTTGTATAAGACCTTTAATGACGGTAAGGGTCTGTGCCACCTCAGCCTTGTCCGCTGTGCGAATCTTGAAATTCCGATACGTGTGGAATTCGTGGGAACGCTCACCGAACGTCTGCCGCAGGCATTCGCGAAATTGCAGCTCGGCTTTGCTTTGTGCTGCATCACGATAAGGGAATCCCTCTTGGCTGATGTCATTGATTGCAGCAAGAACCTCCTGAAATTTGTTGATTCCGTGCGTGGTCTCTTCGATGAGAGCGGTTTTTGATCGGGGCCGCTGATGTTCCGATGCGCGTGCGCGTGCCATGGTTGTGTGAAAAAAGTCTAACTGAGGGGGTACCGCATGACAAGAAAACAGCAAATTTTGACGGGGTGTGCCGTGATGTCCGAGGCTGGAAGATTACGGATTGATCGGGGATGGAACGTCCGTCACATTGGTCGGACGGAACGGCGGCATGTGCCCACCGGCGGACGGCCACTCCCTCGGGCTTGGGATAGACCGATGCAATCGCGGCAGCCAGTTCCGTCCACGGCACGACGCGATTCATTTCGTCGAAAAACCGCTCCCGGCGGGTGGGCTTGCGCTATTGCTTAAACATGACCTCGGCAAACGTCTGTGGCTGCATGGAGGCGCCTCCTCATCAGAGCTGCGCGACTCTTAGCACATCACGAGAAGAGAATAAATCAGACGTGCACAAGGAAGACTACATTGAGTGCTGGTGCTGGTGTTCACCGTGCTCGCCGGTGTGCTGATGGTCATGACGCCCTGTGTCGGAACCATGGTCGTGAGTATGTGCATGCTCGTGCTCATGTTCATGGTTGTGAGTCTGATCCGATCCATGCACGTGATCATGACTGTGGAGGTGTTTGTGAGAGTGAGAATCTTTCATGGGTGACACTCCTTTCGGACGGATTGTTTCTCATGATACCACTCTTTCTTGAGTCATGGAATATGGGTCAGAACGAGGTGTTTGTCCGGTGCCGCTAAGAAGAAGACTGCGCCTGATGAGGCGTCGGTACGAGCGAGCTTGGTTTGGTGCCCCCGATACGAATTGAACGTACGACCCTCGGTTTAAGAAAGCTTATGTGCGACCCCACCCCAGCCTACTCAGGCTCATTTAATCCAATCCCACCAATGGTTTCTGCCAATTCACAATCTTGGCTACAGTAGGCTGGAATATGGTGGAGTGAGGTGGGCTTGAGCACAAAATGAGCACAACGAAGCATTCCTTTGGTTCAACCTTCGGACATGAGGCAAATATCTGCTTGCCATAGTTCATGTACCTCAACGCTGCAGTGCCTCTACTTTTGAAAAATGAAATGTTAAGGTGCCATTCCAGGAATTCCTGTCAGAACTAGCCGTCCGGTGTAAATCAGTGATTGTTGCAGGCGGTGTTTTGTCAGCTCATTGTGAGCACCACACGAAATTGCGCATTGCCGCTCATCATGTGGTCATAGGCTTCAGCCGCGCGTTCAAGCGAAAATTCCTCGACCATCGGCCGTATGCCCGTTTGGACGCTGAAGGCCAATGTATCCTGCGAGTCCGCTGAGGTCCCGCACGGCCAGCCCTGAACTGAATGTCGCCCCACAATGAACTTGACGATGGGAACCTCTACAGGCTCCTCCGAGATACCTACCATGATCAGTTTCCCATCGATGGCCAGCCCACCGATAGTAGCACTCATTGCCTTACCACTCGTGACGGTCGCTAGAATGACCTTTGCTCCGCCGAGAGCAGTGAGCTCCTGGGCCACATTCTGTGCGCTGCTATCGATGTAGTGGCGTGCGCCCAATTTCTTTGCCATCGCCTCCTTGTCTTTCCCCCTGGCGATCGCTACCGTCGAGAAGCCCATCTTGGCCGCAAATTGCACACCCAAATGACCAAGACCGCCGACACCGAGGACTGCGACCACGTCGCCCGGTCGCGCACCACTGTTGCGAAGCGAGTTGAAGGTAGTAATACCTGCGCATAGCAGTGGAGCTGCCTCCATGTTGGAGAGATCGTCCGGAATCCGCGCCAAAGCCTCTATGGGAGCAACCATATGCGTAGCGTAGCCTCCGTCATAGCTAATTCCCGGCACTAGTGCATGGTGGCAGAGGATAAAATCACCTCGGCGGCAGGGTTCACAACGTCCACAATGTCCTCCGTGCCATCCCACACCGACCCGTTGGCCTGGTTTCCACTCACCCACACCCGAACCTACCGCGTCGATGACCCCGGCAATCTCATGTCCAGGCACACGAGGATACTGAATTCCAGGCCACAGACCATCCTTGGTAAAAACATCGCTGTGACAGATCCCACAGGCTTGCACCTTAATCAGAACATGTCCCATCGCGGGATTGGGTAAGTCCCGCTCCACGAGTTGCAGAGGTCCTCCGGGTTGCCGTATTTCCACTGCTTTCATCGTTTTCATGCGGCATTTTCCTTTCAATTCGCCTCCATAGGTGGAAACGTTGGCTTCGTGTAGAGTGTTGCAGGGAACCCTGGGATTATCACCAAGCATACCGGCTGCAACTGTGCTGCGGTCTCTATCAGCAGGAGGCATCCTTTGTAGGTAGAAATTTGTCCCAAGAAAGATGACGTTGTCATGTTGGTCGTCATCTCTCTTGGGTACGACTCCTTGCTAACGCTCACGGCCAGCTAAGCCGAACCTAACGGTCCGCTATTCCGGGAGCGAGGATGAGATTAACAGGAAGCTTTTCCGCTAAGGTATAGGGACTCGCCTTATTTTCCTTCACCCACCGCTTCTCAGCCACAGATTCAAAAGGCGGGGCAATTTCCCCTTGAAGAGACCAAAGATCGAACGGTGTCTCGTCAACGGAAATCTCCCAATCATATCCCCTGTCCTTTACGTAGGGAGCAATAACCTTATCGAGTGTCCTGATCCACCATTCTCTGAGGACCGGACCAGGTAACGTCCTAGCAATATGGTCGATCTTGAACCGGACAAATTTGTTATTCGGTTCGCCACCGACAAAGCAGGAGTCCTTGGCTACCTCCTCAAAAATGAACACGACATAGAACTTAGGGATCGGGATGCTCGCATATACCTCCGTAACCTGCTTGGCCAGCTTCTTTTTGTCTTCAGCAGAGAACGCTCCGACAGGATGATAAACTTTCCATAACGGCATATCGTGTCCCTCCTCATTGGTTCGGTCATTGATGCTGCTTTGAGTTTGTCTGGAAACATGAAGCTACATGACTCTTTGGCTAATGATCATTCGGCCAGTCCTCCTTTCTTTTCGGAATGCCGGATTACCTTGATCGCGCTTAACTTGCACATCGCAAGTTACTATAGACCAGTCCATTGCCAAATGCAAGTATCTGTATTAGGATGATTTATATAGCTAAGCAATCACTAGGGGCAGTGGTGAGGGTGACTGGTCGACCGGGAAAGGAATGACAAAATGAAATTTAAGCGATCGTGCTGCCCGATCACTAATTCGCTTGATATCCTTGGGGATAAATGGACGCTGTTGGTTGTTCGAGATCTGGCCTTGGGCAAAAGACGTTATCAGGAATTCATGGACTCTTCGGAGCGAATCGCATCAAACATCCTTGCCGATAGATTGAAGCAATTGGAGATGTCCCGCATTGTTACCCGGCAGGCCTACCAGCAAAACCCAACGCGCTACGAATATGTTTTGACAGAAAAGGGCGAGGGCCTAAAGCCGGTATTGAGGGCTCTAGTGGTATGGGGACAGAAGCATTTCCCCAGTAATAAAGTAATCCCTACCATCTAGCAACATTAAGAGACTTTATCCTTCCTCCATGCATTCCGACCCCACGTAGCATTCGTCCTTGGATATAACTAGGCATTTCAAAAACCCTCTAATCTTAATATTAGCAAGTCCTTGTTTCCGCCAACCTCGCATCGTCGAAATTCATTGGTCCAAAGACGACTGTTTCTGATTGAATGAGATGTTCCTGGGTGTGTCACTTTCGAGGCGAGCGGCTTGAGCGAGTGCCGAAAGGGGCTTGGAAGAAAGCTTGTGAACGAGTGGGGCTCAAGGGGAAGCTGTTTCACGACTTGCGGAGAACAGGGGTACGAAACATGGTGAGGGTGGGAATACCGGAACGGGTGGCGATGACAATTTCAGGTCATAAGACGCGATCGGTGTTCGATCGGTACCATATAGTTTCGCAGAATGATCTTTGGGCAGCTAAGCTAAAGCTAGAGGCCGGTATGGCTGGGGAAATTGTGCCTAATACTGAAATCCTCGCTGCTTCACATAGGCCGTGAACAACAGATCTACGGCTTCAATGGCTTTAAATGAAACATCTGAAGTCGTCTTGAGAATTGTTTGCCATTCGACTTCAAAATCCTTTTCAACTTCACTCATGAAGATCGCTCCGAGGAATTCAAGGCAGAATTTATAGTGCAAGGTCTTGGGGGCATCTCCGTACTGAAATAGCAATCGAGCATCGGGCGATATTTTCTCCAGCGCTTTCTTGAAGGCTCCATCCTTCAAATGCCCTCCGGCTTGATGACGAAGCCTCTTAACTAATTCCTTAACCTCCGACAGGGCTTTGTCAAATTCGACAAAGCCCTTATGGAAATCGGGTAGACCAGCTAAATGGTGGACAAATGTTTTCTCGATCTTGAGGGTTGCAACTGCACTGCTAAGCTCCAATAAGGTTCTTGTCGAGTTGCGGAAAAAGTAAGTTGACCTATATATGTCGCCATTATCATCCAACGGCTTTATTTTTTCTTCTTGGATTCCTTGCAGCTCTAAGTACAAGTCTTCGCGCAAGACGCAAAGGCGGGCCATTATTGTAGCTACCTCATCATCTGGAGGAAACCATTCTCTGATAGGAATGTGCCAGGTCCTGCTCTTCATGGAATTCAATAGCGGTGAGCACAATTTCGAGCACAGTATAGGGAGGAGTTAGGAGAGGGACAAGCTAACCCATTGAAAATTGGTGCCCCCGACCCGAATTGAACGTACGACCTTCGGTTTAGGAAACCGCTGCTCTATCCAACTGAGCTACGGGGGCATGGCTGTAGTTTCAATGGTTTGTGGTTCCCTGTCAACCCTGTTGCTCACTTCAGTTCCAGTTTCGGTCTCGGTTAGACTTTGAATGGTTCCGCTTGAGAGCTGGTGTTTAGCTACAGATCCCATGGCAGAGACAAGTATGCGCGCATCCTTGCTGATGTCCTATTCCCCGATGGGACCAACGTCAATCGAGAATTGATGAATGAGGGTTACCGCAGGTGATATCGTAAGTACGCCCTGAGATACGGAGTTGAAACACCGGAGTAAAGATACACGCGAAGCCAAGAAGTTATCTGCATCTGGAGGTCCTATGCGGTACGTGCTGCAGCTGATAGTCGTGGTTTTGGTCTTAGTCTTGGTCTTGGGAAACATGGAGGTTGTCCAAGCGCTTGATACGGGGAGCCGGGAATCCTTAAGAGGAATCTCAGGAGTGGGGGTGGTCGTAGAGGACATCAGTCCCGATGCCTCAGCTGATGGTCTCTCGCAAGATGCGATTCGAGCGGCAATCGAGCTGATCCTCCGCTCGAAGGGCATAAGAGTCCTGGCTAACGTAGAAAGAACGCGTTTGGGGTCAGCGCCGTATCTCTATATCAATGTCAATACACTGAAGGAAGAATTAGGGTTGTACGCCTATGCTGTAAACGTGGATCTCAAGCAAGTAGTCGGATTGTTGTCGAAGAAGGGCGTGCAAGCCTGGGGGTGCACCTGGTCAACGAGCGTTATTGGGACGGTGGGAGAGGCAAATGTGCCTCAAATTATAGCCGATGGTATCGAACCTCTCGTCAAAGATTTTGCTAACGACTTTTTGTTGGTCAACCCTCGATGAAGGGGTCGTCTGGCAGCAATGGAAGCGCCGGTTGCTAGCTCGCTGGGAATGCGCATTGGCCTGCCAGATATACGACCGGATGTCCGGTCAGTGCGCGATTGACGAGAGCCTGTGGCGGAGTCTTTCCACGCCTGTGACCGGCAACTGAACAGTTCCTTCTCTCGCTTCTGTGCCTCTCATGCCACGGCCTTCTCCTATCCGCAGCATCCGCCGGCGAAGACTTGTCGCTGGCGATAGGCATTCCAACAAGTTGGGCAAAGTTGAGCTGGGGAATGCGCAAAGCCGTCAATCGATTCCATCCGCCGTTCGACCACGATTCCACAGTCGGAACAGGGGCCTATCGTCGTTGATGGTGCACTATGCTCTTGGACCGTCATGATTCGTCAACTTTGTATTCGAACGCACGCGTTGATTGCAGACTGTCGACATGAACCGGCTTCCCTGCTTGGACCGCATTAAGCTTCGAAAGCGTTCCACCAGTGATTCTGCAGGGCTTCGTTGTAAGCCCCACTGGATGCTCTGCAATCGGTTGTCCAGTCCTGTCATCATTCTTTCTAAATCCATCAAGTGATCTTTTGTTAAGGTTGTTCGCTGTGTCGCGATCATCGTTCCCTCCTTTCGAGTGTTAGACAGCGCAATGGCGAATGACGCCGATGACGATTCCTTCGATATGAAACTCGTCCGACGACTGGACGATAATCGGCTGCATCGTTTCATTGGCCGGGCGAAGTTCGATGTGTGTATTCCTCTTGCAATAGGTCTTGATCGTGGCCTCGCCATTGACCAGAGCAACGATTGTCTGCCCGTTTTTGGCCGTGCCTTGTTTGCGCACAACCACGAGATCACCGGCAAAATCCCTCATCTTTCATCGACTCCCCTTTGATCTTTAACGCAAAGGAATCTCCACCTCGCAACATACTCGGCGGCACCTCCACGAGTTCCGCTTGCGGTACCGGCTCGATGGGGGAGCCAGCTGCAACAAGACCGGCCATTGGAATAGAGGTCTTCTGTCGCAATTGACTACACTACCGATATGACGCCGGGAATTCGGCGCATACCGGCTTCATAACGTGCCACGGATACCCGAGTCGTGTGTAAGGCCTCGGCAAGTTGTTGTTGCGTGAGGCCTAGTTCTTCTCGAATATCTTTGAGGTCCTTCGATCTCATGATGTAGCCATTGGTAACACTCCTTGCCTCTGCTTGTCAATAGGGACTGGGTTATCTGTAGAGACGGTGTCGAAAATCTCGAACAAATGTGCCAAAGCGCACTGCCGACAAGCTGTCATTGGATATCGCGCTGCGAAAGGATATGGAACACGCATGGAGGGAGGGTCGCCTGTTACTTCAGCTGGTACCCATACCGTTCGATGATCGTCTTGGCTTGCCGACCACTCATGAACTCCATGAGCGCTTTTGCCGTCGCGTTATCCTTTCCCTTGGTCAGTACAATCGCATCCTGTTGGATTGGTTCGTGCAGATTGCTGGGACATCCCAGCGACTTCCCTTCCCCTTGACCTTCGGATCCAGGACTTGGGATAAGGCGACAAAGCCTAGTTCAGCATGACCAGACTCGATAAATCCCATGGTTTGGTCGAGATTTTCTCCCATGACGATGACGATCCGGGGCTGCAGCTTATCCCAGATCCTCAGTTTTTGCATAGCCTGCATTGCCGCGAGGCCGTAAGGCGCGTTTTTAGGGTTCGTAATGGCCAGGCGTGTGAAATTTGTAGAGGATAACGTCTCTTCTCCCTTCACCAGGTCGACATTTGGACTTCCCAGAGCGCGAGACGCCCAATGGCATAGGTAAAGCGGGTACCCTTGACGCCGAACCCTTCTTCTTCCAATCGCTTGGGGCGTTCATCATCGGCAGAGAAAAACACATCGAACGGCGCCCGTTCTTGATTTGCGAATACAAATTGCCGGAGGAACCAGGAGCGATCTGAGGTGATGTCCCGTCGATTTCTCGAACTCCATCGCCACCTCTCGGAACGACGGAACAAAATTCGCGGCGACGGCCACCAGCAACTGCTCGGCGAAAGCCGGGGTCGCCGCCGCACTCAGGATGAGCAACAAGCACCATGCAGAAACCCTCTGTTTCATAATCATTCTTTTTTAGAACCTGACTCGGTCCTTTTGTCGTCGTAAATGTTCACCGGCCAAAACAATCGCCGGGTCGCATTCGCCAATGAGAGTTCTTGTTGAATTGTCTCACGATCGCGCGAGAGTTTCACGCGGATCGCCGTGCCGGACAGCCGGGTAAATGTGCGCTCCTAAGTGTGGTGCCGGTAGCCGGTTACTTTAGCGCGTACCCATACCGTTCGATGATTGCCTTGGCTTGCGGACCACGAATGAACTCCATGAGCGCCTTTGCCGCCGGGTTATCCTTTCCCTTCATCAGCAAGATCACGTCCTGCTGGATAGGTTCGTGCAAATGGATAGGCACATCCCAACGGGTTCCCTTCCCCTTGAACTTCGGGTCCATGACCTGAGACAAGGCCACGAAGCCCAGCTGGGCATTGCCGGATTCAACAAATCCGATAGTCTGGCCGAGATTCTCCCCCATCACAATGTGGGGTTGTAAGCTCTCCCAGAGTTTCAACTGTTGCATGGCCTGCATCGCCGCGACTCCGTATGGTGCGGTCTTGGGGTTCGCCATGGCCAGGCGTGTGAAATGTTTCGAGCGTAACGTATGTTCTCCCTTCACCAGGTCAGTGTTTGGACTCCACAGCACGACACGGCCGACGGCATAGGTGAATCGGGTATCCTTGACTCCTAACCCTTCTTCTTCTAACAGCTTGGGGCGCTCCATATCGGCAGAGAAGAACACGTCAAACGGCGCGCCGTTCTTAAATTGAGAAAAGAAATGTCCGGAGGAACCCGCAGCAACTTGAACGTAATGTCCGGTCGATTCTTCAAACTCCATCGCCACCTCGTGGAACGGTGAAGCAAAATTGGCGGCGACGGCCACTAAGACCTGCTCGGCGGAAGCCGGTGTCACGGCTATACTCGCTAGAGCAAAGAAACACCATGTCGCAAACGTCTGTTTCATGATCATTCCTTTCTAAATTCTGACTCGCATTGCAGCAAAGAAATAGTCGCTGTCTTTGTTTCCTCCGGTCGGCATTTGGGCAAGGATGGCGGGACTGTCGAAATAGGATCCCTTGAACCAATGCGCGTATCCAACGTCGAAATCCAGGTTGGAACTGACTTCCCATTGCGCGCGAAGCTCCACGTCCTGTCCGAGTGACGTGCCGGATTGTCCTGTGGGGTCTCGTAGACCGGAACCGGAGAAACCATCCTTGCTCTGGGCGAGATACCAGACGCGGTGTTTGACTTCCAGTATCCAACCAGGCGCCGGTTCCACAATTACCCGCCAGCCTGGTGATTGGAGGTTTGATCTGAAAAATGGACCCCAGAGTCCGGTGCGGCTATATTCAAAGTTCCGCGACCCGAACAAGGTATCGAACGATCCGTCTGGCTGTCGCCTGGTTGACGATCTCCGCTGACGTAGTCGTAGTGAAACAACAGTCTCGGCTTCCAGGGGAAGTTGAACGTATATCCGAGATCCAGATGTTGAAAATAGGCGAAGTGGTCAGTCACCCCCCTGGTTCCGATTTGCCAAGTCGTCTCGATCTCATAATCCGGTTCTCCCGGCTTGGGCCCTTTATACAGACGTTCCTCCGAACGTGGAATAGGTGCGATGATTGGCCACATTGGCTACTTGCCTATCGTTCAGCCCTAAGTAATACGCGTCCATCTGAAACCAGGTGAAATGGTGGCTCTCGAAATAGGTTCCCCAAAAGAACGACTTGCTGTTTTGTTCATCGAGCTGCACCTTGACTCGGATGACCGGCTCCACGGCGAATGCCCTGAGCCGCCAAAGCTTCTCCTGACCGATTTGCCAATGGAAACCATCGAAGGCGTTGGTGGTATTTCGAAAATTGTTCCGTCCGATCAGTCGACGGCGGCCGAAATCGCTTGTCCAGCGTCCAAAGTGGAAATCCGTCCGTAACCCGCTCCCCAAGGTATTCTTCAAGGTCAATGACCCGAACAATTGCAAAATGTCGAATTCATTGACATTCCTGGTATTTCGGTAATCTCCGGGGTCGCCGTCTCCAAAGGAACGCGAATCCTGACCCTCGAAAAGAAATCGCAATGGCCTCGTTCCCACCCAGTCCAAAACGAAGTCGAGATCGCAGAGGAATTTGTGCATCCGTATGTCCGTTCCCAATGGCTTGGTCGGCTCGCCAGGGGTGATCGTACGACTCAAATCGGGTCCGTTGCTCAAGCCCCAGATCGACCCAGTCGGGTAGGTGCAGCGCGGCTTTTAAATAACGATTCCACTCATATTCCTTACGGCTATTGATGAGGATCGCATCGGCGGACTCAATCCGAGTTTTTCCGGCTTGTGAAGAATCCGTCACATATCTCTCGTTTGTCATCGAGGCATCGCGCATGAGCTTGAACACGGGGTCTTCCGTATTCTTGAACACCCATTTCCCGTCTTTCTGTACCAGTTCCCCGTACTCGACGGCCGTGGCTCTTTCTAGTCCTATAAGAAGAGACGCCGCCGAGCAAGACGCACCAAACAATCCGCTTCGACATGCATTTCCCTCTTGTTCTGATTCAAGCAGTGCGGGGCAGCTCCACGTTCCAAGTGCAAGAGGTGAATTATGCCGCACGTGCGCATAGACTTCCAGGACATAGCAAAGTTGAGGCATGTGCGGGCGCGTGTTCAGCCGATAGATGATGGCGGTCAACTCCCGTTAAGTGAGTCCAGACAGGCCGGTGCCCTTCGGCAAATATTGACGGAGTGGGGTTAGGTGCATGATGTGGAATATGGTTTATCAGCGTGGAATGAGATGCACAGAGCCGATTGTGAAGGCAGTCCGCGCCTCGCTGCCGATGGTCAGCTCACTCGGTGCGGACTGCGCGATGAAGGGGTGGAAAACCTACCGATGGGTCTCTTCCGCGATGCGGGAAGAACCGCATTACTTGCCGACCATCACGTCAGTCGACTTGATGGCGACTGTCACAGAGTCGTTGATTTTCAAACCCATGTTCTTGACGGATCCTTCCGTGATGGCCGCTACGAACTCTAACGATCCGACCTTGACCGTCACCTCGGCCATTGCCTGGCCTTCGGTGATGCGTGTGACGGTGCCTTGGAATTGATTGCGTGCACTGAGCTTCATGATGACCTCCCATTTATTTGATAAAGCCCCATCACAGCCTCACCTGCCCTATATATTTCTAGCCAATGAACTGCCGCGTAGGAAACAGACTCGGCCTGCTGCTCCTGGAGCGCTGCCCTGTTTCTTTCCAGAGTGATTCTTCTTCTGTCTTGAAGCAGAACACTTTCACTGTCGGACAGGATAAGCAACGGTTCGAAGTCAGAAATTTCCGACCCGATCGGTGCGCCATAGAGAAACGCTTTCATCTATTCCACCAACTCTTCATTCAGCGCCACGGCTTTGATATGCGCGAACACTCGCTGCCCCGGTTTCAACCCAAGATTTACGAGTGATTTCCGAGTGATGCCGGCGACGAGCGGCGCTCCGATATCCAACAACACGTCTACCGAGGACTCATTTACTTCCTGGGTCTCAGTAATCGTCGCCTCAAGAATGTTTAACACGCTCGTTGGGGCAACGGTCCTCTCTAGGACCAGGCTGACATCGTTCGAAAGGATGTGCTACGCGTAGGGATTCTCCCACGGAGACGGGTTGAAGCGAGACAAACAGGAATTGGCCCTTGAATTCTACCCGCGTGAGTCCATACTCCGGCTCGTGATTCGCAACCCGAGTATCCAACACTGCGCCGACTCGGAGTGATCCAAGATTCCGGCGAAACTGCGGAGAGGTCAGCACCTCATTGAGTGCGCCGATCCCGACGACGTGTCCCTCCTTGAGGAGGACAACACGGTCGGCGAGTTGGAGGATTTCATTGATCGTATGACTGACATACACCACGGGGATGTGGAGTGCTTTATGCAGCTGCTTGATGAATGGGACGAGTTCTTGCTTGCGCTGGATATCGAGAGACGCGAGCGGTTCGTCCAGCAGGAGCAGTTGTGGGCTGGTCAGTAGAGCCCGCCCGATCGCCACTCGCTGTTGCTCGCCACCGGATAAATGGTGGGTGCGCCGATTGAGCAGATGGCCGATTCCTAAGATATCAACGACCTGTTCAATCGTAATGCGGCGTTCTTCTATGGGGATGCGTTTGTAGCCATACAGAAGATTCGAGCGTACGTCGTAGTGAGGAAACAATCGGGGCTCTTGAAATACGTATCCGATCGACCGTCTATGGAGAGGTAGGCACATCCCCCGTGTTTCGTCCTGCCAGACATCGTTGCCGAACTGCATGAATCCGTCGGATGCGCGCTCCAGTCCCGCCAAGCATCGCAACAGCGTTGTCTTTCCGGATCCTGAAGGGCCGAAGAGCACGGTGATTCCTGAGGCCGACACGTCCATATCGATGCTGAGCTGAAAAGTCGGATAGCGCAGATGAAAGCGTGCAACCAGTCGGCTCATGACACATGGATGGGAAATCGGCGGTTTGCGATGTACACCGCCAACAACACGAGGAACGAGAAGGTCAGCATGAAAAGGGAAATCGCATGGGCCTGAGCGTATTCCATGACTTCCACATGCTCAAAGACCGTCGTCGAGAGGACGCGCGTTTTCCCGGGAATCGATCCGCCGACCATGAGCACGACCCCGAACTCTCCCATCGTGTGCGCAAACCCAAGGACGATCGCGCTGATATAGCCTCGCAGCGCGATCGGGGAGATGACCGTCAGAAACGCATCCCACTGTGAGGCGCGGAGTGACCAGGCTGCTTCCAGCGGAGCCTTGCCGACGGCTTCAAACGCGCTTTGTAGAGGCTGGATCACGAACGGCATTGAATAAAAGACCGAGGCGATGACCAGCCCGGTAAAGGTAAATGCAAGCGACAGGTCGGCAAACCGACCGAGCGGCCCGTAGGGGCCCAGCGCGACGAGGATGTAAAAGCCCAGGACGGTGGGAGGCAGCACGATCGGGAGCGCGACCGCGGCTTCCACGACAGGTCTGAACCGGGATCGGGTATGGGCCAGCCACCAGGCGAGGGGAGTTCCCACAATCAGCAGAACGATCACGGTCATCATGGCTAGGCGCACACTGACCCACAGCGCACTCAGATCCAGGTCTGTCAAGATTCCCATGTGTATTCCTGATGCAGGGCGGTGCTCTATGGTTCGTATCGCTGAATATGTGATGCTATGAATGTCTACTTCAACTCATACCCATAGCGTTCGATGATCGCCTTGGCATGCGGACCACCGATGAACTCCAAGAGCGCTTTGGCCGCCGCGTTATCTTTTCCATTCGTCAGCAAGATCACGTCCTGTTGGATTGGTTCGTGCAGATGGGTCGGAACATGCCAGTGACTTCCCTTTCCCTTAACCTTCGGATCCAGGACCTGAGACAAGGCCACGAAGCCTAAGTGCGCATTGCCGGATTCAATGAATCCTATGGTTTGACCGAGACTCTCCCCCATGACAATGTGGGGCTGTAAGTTCTCCCAGAGTTCCAGCTTTTGCATGGCCTGCATCGCTGCGACGCCGTAGGGCGCGGTCTTGGGGTTCGCCATAGCCAGGCGTTTGAAATTCTTGGAGCGTAACGTCTCTTCTCCCTTCACCAGGTCGGCAGTCGGACTCCACAGCACCAGACGGCCGATGGCATAGGTGAAGCGGGAATCCTTGACGCCAAATCCCTCGTCCTCCAACTTCTTGGGTCGTTCAGTATCGGCGGAGAAGAACACGTCGAACGGGGCGCCGTTCTTGATTTGCGAATAGAAATTGCCGGAGGACCCTCCCGCCACTCGAAGCTGATGCCCGGTCGTTTTCTCAAACTCCAGCGCTACCTCGCGGAACGGGGGAACGAAATTGGCGGCGACGGCGACGAGGACCTGCTCGGCGAACGCCGGGGTCACCGCTGTGCACGCTATGATCACCAGACACCAGGCAAGAATCCGCTGTTGTCATGATCATTCCTTCCTTTCTAGATCCTGATTCGCATTTGAAAATAGAAGTAATCACTATCTTTGTTCCCGCCGGTCGGCATTTGGGCCAAGATAACGGGACTGTCGAAATAGGAGCCCTTGAACCAATGGATATAGCCGGCGTCAAAGTCCAGGTTCTTGGTGACCGCCCACCGTGCGCGAAGTTGCATATCCTGCCCAAGCGAAGTGCCGGCGCTCCCGGTCGGGTCTCGGAGTCCGGAACTGCCGAAGAAATCCCTGCTCTGCGCGAGATACCAGACGCGATGTTTGACTTCCAAAATCCAGTTGGGGCTGGGGTTGACGATCAGCCGCCACCCCGGCGTAATGAGATTGGTTCGGTAAAACGGCCCCCACATGCTGGTCATGTTGTATTCAAAGTTTCGCGCTCCATATAACGTATCGAACGCTCCGTCCTGACTATCGCCCGGCTTGCGATCGCCGCTGACGTAGTCGAATTGAAACATCAGTCTGGGCGTCCAGGGGAGGTTGAACATATAGCCGAGATCCAGATGCTGAAAATAGGCGAAGTGTTTGGTCGCGCCTCGGTGGCCGATCTGCCAGGTGGTCTCGATTTCATAGTCCATTTCGCCCGGCTTGGGGTCTTTGTACAGACGGCCGCCAAACGTGGAATAGGTGCGACGGTTGGTTACATTCGCATGCAGCTTATCGTTCAACCCCAGGTAATAGGCGTCCAGGTTAAACCAGCGGAAATGCTGGCTCTCAAAATAGGTGCCCCAAAAGAGCGACTTGTTGTTTTGTTCGTCGAGCTGCTCAAGGAATCGGATGACCGGCTCTGTGACGAATGCCCTGAGCTTCCAGGTTTTGGCCCGACTGATTTGCCATTGAAACCCATCGAAGGCGTTGGTGGTGTTTCGAAAATCGTTGCGCGCAATCAGCCGTCGGTTGCCGACATCCATGGTAAACCGTCCAAAGAGGACATCGGTCCGCAACCCGGTTCCCAGAACATTATCCAATTTCAAGGCGCCAAACAACTGGTTCACGTCGAATTCATTGATCATGGTGGAGTCTCGGAAAGATCCAGGCTCTCCATTATCAAACGAACGCGAATCCTGACCCTCGAACAGGAATCGCAAGGGGCCGTTGCCGCCCAAGCCCACACGAAGGCGCGATCGCATTGGAATTTGGAAGTCCGTCGCTCCGTTTCCGGCGATCTGGCTGGCCCGCCAGGGATGGTCATACGACTCAAATCTGGTCCGGTTTTCGAGCCCGAGATCGATCCAGTCGGGGAGGTGCAGCCCGGTTTTGAGGTAGCGATTCCAGTCGATGTCCTTCCGGCGATTGAGGATCGCATCGGCCGGCTCAATCCAGTTCTTTCCAGTCTGTTCTGAGACGGCAAAATATCGCTCATTGGTAATCCATCCGGTATCCCGCATGAACTTGAACACCGGATCTTCCGTGCTCTTAAAAGTCCAGGTTCCGCACGGGATTTCAGGGGATCGCTTCTCACTGATCCCAGGGGCGGTTGATCCGCATGCGTACGGGTTTTCCTGGACCAGTTCCCCATATTCGACGGCCTTCGCCCTGTCCGTTCCCAAAAGCAGAAGCGGCACCGCGAGCAAGGCCCACCACAATGATCTCTTCGACATGAAATCTCCTCTTATCCGGCGGTTGTTGTGAAAGTGTGTTGTTAACCTGGCGAGAAAGTAATCAGACGACCCGTAGCGCATGGACTTTCCCAGTTTCACTGGTGTCGTATCCCCCCAAGGCTTCGATCTCGTGTCGGAACGGTCCACTCACGATGGTCTCAAACAAGCGGGCTAACGTCGGATGGGATTGTAAGTAGGGCTTGGGGACGACAAGATCGTAGCGCGCGGTTTGTAATGGCACGAAGTCGAGCCCAAAGAATTGCGCCGCCGAACGAATTCCCAATCCAACGTCAGCCTGGCGTTCCGCGATGGCTCGAGCTACTTCAAAATGAGACGACACGATCCGGTCGTACCCGTGAACGTGCGTCGGTTCTACCCCGGATGTTCGTAATCGTTGATCGAGCAACAGTCTTGCCCCAGAGCCTTCTTCCCGATTGACCAACGTGACCGTGGGTTCAGCGAGGTCGGCAGCTGTGCGAAGGGACAACGGATTGCCAGGGCGAACTAAGAATCCCTCTTCCCACGTGGCAAAGGTGACGACCTCATAGCCCGATCCTTTGAGGTGTCGCCGAAGGAACGGCAGATTCGATTCGCCGGTGGTTGGATCAAATAAATGCAGCCCGGCAATATGGACCTCGCCGCGCTGCAACGCTTGGAGCGCGGTCATGCTTCCCATCGGCCAGCCGACGACCGTCGTCTCATCTTTGTGTCGCCGTAAATGTTCGCCGGCCAGGAAAATCGCCGGATCGCATCCGGCCACGGAGATTTCTTGCTGGATCGCTTCCCGATCGCGCGAAAGTGTGACGCGAACAGTCGTGCGGGACAACCTGCTATTCGTGTCGGAGATATATCCATCGGCAGGAACCGCAAAGGAAAGTTGCTCCCCCAAGTCGGCGACAGGTCGTACGACTGTGCGCTTTCCAACGGTTGAAACTTTGACGCGGATCGAGTGAGTCTGCATCTCCGTTTGAGGGAGCCGGCCGATCAGGATGCCTTCGATGATGTCTTCCGCTGGAGCAAGACTAAACAGATCTTCGACCCGGCAAGCCAGCACTGACGCCAACCGGAGGGCGACCGCTGTCGTCGGCAAATACAGATTCGATTCGATGGAAGATACCGCTTGCCGCGTAATGCCCGCTCGACCAGCGAGTTCACCCTGAGAGAAGCCCTGCTTCGTGCGGACGGATTTGAGGTGATTGGAAAACTGAACGGTCGTTTTCGTGCTGTTTGGTCCGCTTTCGCATGGACTCAGTGTGTAGCAAGAATACTTGTCATATGTCAATTATGATTTCACAAGTTTCATCGGTTTTTGGCTAATAACATTAAGGTTAAAATTTAGTAATCAAGTCAATAATAACGATGTACAAGTTTAACAATTATGTTTGTTGACAAAGTAACTATAGTTTAAGTATAAAGAACATTAGTTAATTCTGATCGGCAATGTAAAGATTGCTGGGATACAGAGACGCCCAGCCTCAACAAGGCGCCACTCACGCAAGAAAGAGTTGAAGAAAGTGTCCAGAATAGATCACGAGATCGACGAGCCCATACTCGGATCAAACGGTCGAGCAGGCAATCCGTCTCGCCTTGAAAGGGATTCGGTTTCGGGTCCGTCGAGATTATCATCCACGACTCTAGAGTGGTCCAGATCGAACGAAAAGAGAAGACGCGCTTTGACGACACACGTTCTCGACCAATTCGATGAGCCGGCGACAGCGGTCTGAAAGTATCGTGGCTGGAAGTCTTCAAATGATGACCTGAGTTGTTCAGGCAACTGGAAGGACGAGAGTTTTGTTAACTTGTTCAACTAAGAACTGACCGGACTACCGGAAGTTCCCATGTCATGGAGGAATGCGACATGAGAATTTCTGGTTCAAGTGTCTTGTTTCGATCATGATGATCTCCCTTACATCACATTTCGTCTGCTTGGGCTGTAGAGGAGGGCCAATTCGTCAAGAAGGACGGCAAGTGGGAATTCTATTCAGGGGAAGACCCCGGCTTGAAGTATCTCTACCTGAAAGGATTGATCACGGAAGAAGAGTACGAGTAAAGGCCTCAAGGTCATCGAAACACAAGGAGCGACTCGCAAAGCCCAACTTCACTATCGATGTCAACAATGGATTGAACTTCCGTGTCGGGGAAAAGTTTCTGCTTAAACTCCGTCTCCTTACGCAAGTCCGGTATAGCTACAGCAGGTACAACGAAGCCTGGGGGACGATTGGAGATTCCAGGAATCCAGAAATTCTCGGTGGCCAAGTCGAATATCGCGCGTTCCGGCATCAGAGCGATTCGAGTACATTTTCGGTCCCCCGTGTTCAACTCCAATTCTTGGGTCATGCCTTCGACCCTGACTTTCGTTACAACGTTTCCGTGGCGTTGAATCAGACGGAATGGGACCAAGAGGGAGGCAGCGGACGAGCCAACCTGCTCGATGCATACATCTCGTCCTGGCACATTCCCTGGGCTACCGTTCAGGTCGGCCAACAGCGGGTCTGGTTCAATCGCGCCCTGATCAGTTCCAATGCCACGACATCTTTTGCAGACACCATGATCGTGCAGAGTGTGTTTGCATCCAACCTGCAAGAGTAGCCGCGACGTGGGAATCAGCATATTGAGCGATGAGGAGAAATACAAGTTCAACTATGCCTTCGGTATTTGGGGAGGAGTCGGCGCAAATCTGACGAGAGAGGGCACGGCAGTCAGTCAGAATGTGCTGCCTCCCACCGGCGGGGGAGGTCCAAATGCTGGAACGACAAGAACATACAATTACGATACCCGTTTCCTGACCGGTGAAATGATGTACACGGTCAGATTGCTCTATAAGATCGCGGGCAATCCAGGGTACGGCCAGGGGGATATTCTCAATTCACGTACGCCGCAGTCAGCCATCGCGTTCGGTTATGCCTACGATCCGGCTCAAAACTATCTGAGCTCGATTCGATCCGACATCGTCGATCGGTCGTTTCGTCAGCGTGTGGCCAAGGCCTACAACGGGCAGACTACTCGGAGGCGGCATCTACGACTTTCCACACCTACGAACTGGATTTCATCGCGAAATACCAAGGCTGGTCGCTTCAAGCCGAAGGATTTTTCCGCGACCAACTTGTACGGAATAGCGGATGCCAAACCCGACCGTTCGATCTAGGAACAATCCCGACGAGTCCGCTCGCCGTCGGTCCCCCGGTGTCGCTCGGTGATGCCTGGGGCTGGTATGTGCAAGTGGGGAAGTACGTCATTCCGCGCAAACTCGAAGTTGCGGTCCGATACGGCATCCTTGATCCTTCGACCAGACAAAAACAGGACTTGACCAAGGAACTGGGCGTTGCGGTCAGCTACAGCTTCGACGGGACCTACAATAATCGACTCATTATCGATTACTCGAATATCACGATGGGAAGCGGCGGGCGGGCCCCGGATCGGTTCCCCTTCGAGAACTTGCCGGGGTTCGGTCGGGATCTTGTCGAAAACCGGTTCAACGTGCAGTACCAGTTTTTTTTCTAACCGTACATGGAACGGTAGAGATACAAGGAGGTTCCCATGATATTCACGCATACTTTTAGCCGCATAATTTTCTTCGTCGGTATCGTCGCTTTCACTGGGCCGGTGGTTTCCTCCGTCCATGCCCAATCTGAGATTCTCACCGTCGCGGCGGCGAGCAACCTGAAAGACGTGTTCCGAAAGATATTGCCGCTCTTCGAAGCGCAAAACCCCGATATTTCCGTGCGGGTCATCTATGCCCAACCTAAAACACTCGTCAAACAAATCGAGGATGGCGCGCCGGTGGATGTGTTGCTTCCTGCGCAATTCGAGGATATCGACCAACTGGAAAAGAAAGGGCTGATCCTTCAAGACACGAAACATGCCTATGCTCGCACTGCCCTCGTTTTGATCACCAATGCTGCTTTCCCGGCGCAGCTCGACTCCATTCAAGATCTTGAAACGAAACCGGTGAGGTATATCGCAATCGGAGATCCCGCGGCTTCGGCGGTCGGCAAAGATACGATTCAATTTCTTCGACATGGAAAACTCGAACCTCGACTGAAATCGCAGTTCATCTATGGTGAACATTCCCGGGCGGTACTTGATCTCGTTTCAAAGGGAGAAGCGGAACTCGGAATCGTCTATCAAACCGATGCGCTCACGGCAAAACGTGTGCGCATCATCGATACGGCTCCTGCCGACAGCCATAGGCCGGTCACCTATGGAATTGCGGCTCCATGGACCGCACAAAACATTGCGGGGCGCGGGAGTTGGTCTCCTTCTTGATGTCCGCCCCCGTCCAAACAGAACTGAAGAGATATGGATTTGAGCGAGCAAGCTCCGATGTCAGCTTCACGCAGCGGCAGGAGGTCAAGCCATGAACGGAGGGAACATCCCCGACAATCAGTCGGTCGCACGGTCTGTCCGTGCAGTGCTTATTCTAAGCTTTAGTTTGATGATCGGTTGCGCCGGTACTCCGGTTGGGCCGCAAACGACGATTTATAAATCGGGATTCAACCATGTGTACCTTGAGACAGACCCTGATTCCAGCTCAAACGACCATCCGACGCAATTGACTTCGAGCGAGATTGGTTCGTTGCTACGAGGGGTTCGTGTTTGGAAACAGCGTAATTTTTTCCACCGGCTCTATTCCGGCGAGCCAGAACGGACGAGGGCATTTCGCAATGAGGAGGTGGCCGAGCTTGCACCGGCGCTCTCAAAAGCCTTGGAAATCGCCTCACCTGATCAGCGAGTGTCTTTCCACCTGAGTCATGTGACTGAGCACGGACAAGAGGAAACCACGACAGGTTGGCTGTCCATTCGAGGAAACCTGCTTTATCTCGCCTTGAACGAGGTTCATGATCGACATGGTCCCGGGCCACAAATCAGCAAGTACGACCGTGAGATGCCCAACGTGCCGGAACAGGCCCCCGCCTTTCATGCGACGTTTGAGCCGGAGGGGCATCTGTCCCAGATCCGCTCTGGGTGGCGGCTATTCACGCCCGATCAGCATGAAGAATTGCAGATTCGATATCGAGAAGCGCTGGACGCGCTGACAAAAACACCCAAGTCGTGAACGGCTATTCCGGTGCAACCGGTTATGAGTAGGTTGTCGTTGCCGGTTATCGAATCATGAGGTGATGGTATGGCCATTCTGATTGTGGGCGGTGACTCGGCGAAAATATTCCGGCGGTGGGCTGCCGAAGCGCGGATACACGTGGAACATTGGACGGGGCGCAAGCCTCGTGATTTGGTACGGTCTATTCCCAAAGCCACCGATGCGGTCGTCGTGGTGTTGGACCGGGTGAATCATGCGTTGGTGAAAAGGGTAGGGAGAGAAGCCTCGCGACGTGGTCTTCCTATCTATTTCCGGAAACGAGGCCACCGGAGCGATACAGGCACTGAGACTATACCAGACTCGCTGTATCCATTCCGGTTCCGAGAGGACGTATGATGACGGATGGTTTAATCAAGAGAGCTTTCCACGTCGGGATCGTGGCCGGCACGTCAGAAGGCGCGGCACTGTGCTATCGAACCTTGTGTTGGGAGGCAGATGAAGTCATAGGGCACAACATGCAACCCGAAATCACTTTGCATGCGCTCCCACTTCGCTTTTATCTCGACGCGATCGATCTGGGTGATTGGACAAGTGTCGCCGGTCTGATGTCTCTTTCGGCAGCCAAGCTGGTACGAGCAGGCGCTGACGTCATCGTTTGTCCGAATAATACGCTGCACAGAGCTTTCGATCTCGTTGAGTCGTCGGTTCCATGGCTGCATATCGCCAAACCGGTTGTGAAAGAGATTGCGCAGCGCGGATGGCGCCGAGTCGGAATTCTCGGAACACAGATCGTCATGGAAGGATCGATCTATTCTCATAGGTTGGAGCAGTTGGGCATCAATGCCGTGATCCCGAGGAAGGACGACCGAGTTCGGATTCAACACATTATCAGAGCCGAGCTAATCGCGGGATTGTTTACAGCCCAATCTCGGTGGTTTTTACAGAAAGTGATTGCAGAGATGGCGGCGGACGGAGTGGAGGCGGTGATTCTCGGCTGCACCGAACTACCTCTGCTTCTCTCCGATGAACAGGCGGCTCTTCCGCTGCTGAACTCGACGAGCCTGTTGGCAAGGGCCGCGCTGTACCACCCTCGGGAGCGACCGCAGGAAGCCGGCGAAGCATTGACTCTCGGACAGACAACAACCGCATTGACGAATGCGAACGTCTACCGGTCATGGGCAGAGAGAAGAGAAAGGAGCATGTTGTGAGGATAAAACAGTTGGCGTCCTTAGCTATAACGGTATTTTTGACCGGCTTCTTCTTGTGGGCCTTGTCGGTCCATGCTGCTGAGCCGGTAGTCATCCTCAATGTGTCATATGATCCGACGCGGGAACTGTATCAGGAATTCAATGCGGCGTTTGCCAAACACTGGCTGGCTAAGACCGGCCAAAAGGTCACGATTAAGCAGTCTCATGGAGGGTCGAGCAAGCAGGCTCGTGCCGTCATCGATGGCCTGGAAGCCGACGTGGTGACATTGGCCTTGGCGTACGATATTGACGCCATTTCCGAAAAGGCGGCGCTCATTCCATCCAACTGGCAGGCGCGGTTTCCTCAAAACAGCGCGCCATATACCTCAACGATCGCCTTTCTCGTCCGCAAAGGCAACCCTAAAAATATTAAGGATTGGGATGATCTGGTTAAGCCGGAGGTTTCGGTCATCACCCCCAACCCAAAGACATCGGGGGTTGCCCGGTGGAATTACTTAGCTGCCTGGGGCTATGCGCTGCGACGATCCGGGGGTGATGACGGCAAAGCCAAAGCGTTTATCGCCCAGTTGTTCAAGAATGTGCCGGTTCTCGACTCAGGAGCACGTGGCGCGACGACGACGTTTGTGGAGCGCGGTATCGGCGATGTCCTGATCAATTGGGAAAACGAAATTTTGTTGGGCGGTGAAGGCCTCGGGAAAGACAAGTTCGACATTGTGGTGCCTCCGACCAGCATCCTGGCGGAGCCAACGGTCAGTTTGGTGGACAAGGTTGTAGACAAGAGAGGCACTCGAATAGTCGCTCAAGCGTATCTCGAGTATCTGTATTCCGAAGAGGGTCAGGAGATCGCCGCCAAGCATTATTATCGTCCTCGTCTTGCATCGGTTGCCGCGAAGCAGGCGAAGTTTCCAAAGTTGGAGTTGTTCACGCTGCAGGAGTTCTTCGGGGATTGGCAGAAAGCCAATAAGGCCCACTTCGCCGACGGAGGGACCTTCGATCAAGTCTATTTGCAGCTCAGCAAGGAACGCCGATGAGGTCGATACAAAGCCGATGAGTTGCAGTTATCCCTCCTTCCGTCGGCGCCATAGTGATGCCGTTTAAGGTTTAATTGGGAGAAACTCCGATGCGTCTGGTATTGAAACAGCCGACCGTTCTTCCTGGATTCGGCCTAACTTTGGGGTTTTCTCTTTTCTATCTCAGTCTCATCGTGCTGATTCCTCTCAGCGGACTCTTTGTGAAGACCAGCACATTGTCTGGCGAACAGTTTTGGACTCTTGTCACCGATCCGCGAGCGATTGCCTCCTATCAACTGTCATTCGGTGCCTCGCTGCTCGGAGCCCTCATTAACGGATTGTTCGGATCGATCATCGCCTGGGTCTTGGTCCGATACCGCTTTCCAGGGCGGTCGCTTATTGATGCGCTCGTAGACCTGCCTTTCGCTCTGCCGACTGCAGTCGCCGGCATTACGTTGACGGCGATCTATGCATCGAACGGATGGATCGGGCGTTATCTCGAACCGTTCGGCATCAAGGTGGCCTTCACTCCGCTGGGTGTCCTTGTCGCATTGACCTTCATTGGATTGCCATTCGTCGTCCGCACCGTGCAGCCGGTGCTGCAAGATTTGGACAAGGAAGTTGAAGAAGCCGCCACCACGCTGGGGGCAAACCGATGGCAAACATTTCGCGCCGTTATCGTACCCGAACTCTGGCCGGCACTTCTGACGGGAATCGCGATGGCATTCGCTCGTTCCATCGGAGAATATGGGTCAGTCATTTTCATTGCGGGCAATATGCCGCTCAAATCGGAGATCACACCGTTACTCATTATGACCAAATTGGAACAGTACGACTATGCGGGCGCCACTGCGCTGGGCGTGGTCATGCTGATGACATCGTTCGTCCTTGCGTTGATGATCAATCTCCTTCAGTGGCGGAGCAGCGCCCGCCACATGAATCAATAGGAATCTATGGACTCCATCACTATGGCCGCCGATAAGGATCTGCAGTGGAAAGAATCGCTCACGACCGAAAACTCGCTTGTCCGTCGGCTGCTGATTGCCGCCGCTTTTCTATACTTAACACTCTTCCTCTTCATTCCAATTGCCGCAGTCTTTGCTGAAGCATTGAAAAGCGGTATCGCCGCCTATGTCGAGTCGCTTCTCACTGAGGATGCGCTAGCGTCTATCCGGTTGACGCTTCTGCTGTAGCCGCGGTGGCGGTACCGCTGAACGCCTTGTTCGGTGTCGCCGCGGCCTGGGCCATCGCGAAATTCGATTTCGCAGGCAAACAGATTCTGATTACTCTGATTGACATGCCGTTGGCTGTTTCACCGGTAATCTCCGGATTAATCTATGTGCTGCTGTTTGGTCTCCAAGGCTGGTTGGGACCCTGGCTGGCTGAGCACGACATGAAGATCATTTTTGCGGTCCCGGGCATCATACTCGCGACGATTTTCGTTACCGTTCCGTTTGTCGCGCGTGAGCTCATTCCGCTCATGCAATCGCAGGGACGGGAAGAGGAAGAGGCGGCGCTCACATTGGGAGCAACTGGATGGCAGATGTTCAGGCGTGTCACGTTGCCGAATATTAAATGGAGCCTTCTTTACGGGGTGATCTTGTGCAATGCACGGGCGATGGGAGAGTTCGGAGCGGTGTCGGTTGTCTCGGGTCATATCCGAGGACTGACCAACACGGTGCCGCTGCATGTCGAAATTCTCTACAACGAGTACAACGCTGCGTCGGCATTTGCGGTGGCATCGCTCTTGACGTTGCTGGCCATTGTGACGCTTGTGGCCAAAACACTCATTGAACGGAAAACACACTCCACATCGGTCGCTGACCACATATCACACGTTCATGCAGGGAGTCACCCATGAGTATTCAGGTGGATCATGTCACGAAACGCTTCGGAGTGTTCACGGTCTTGAACGATGTCAGTCTTCGTGTCGAGGCAGGTGAACTCATCGCACTTCTCGGCCCGTCAGGTTGCGGCAAGACGACGTTGCTGAGAATTCTCGCAGGACTGGAAAGACCTGATCGAGGGCGCATCTTTCTGCACGGCGTAGAGGTGACGGATCAGCGCATTACTGAACGCCGGGTGGGTTTCGTCTTCCAGCATTACGCGCTGTTTCGACATATGACTGTGGCGGAGAATGTGGCATTTGGACTCACGGTGCAACCTCGTGCCCAACGTCCGTCTGTGGCTCGCATACAGGAGAAGGTCCGAGAACTGCTCACGCTCGTGCAGTTGCAGGCGATGGCCGACCGCTATCCCAGCCAGCTGTTCGGGAGGGCAGCGACAGCGCGTGGCACTGGCCAGAGCGCTGGCCGTGGAACCCAAGCTTCTATTGTTGGATGAACCATTCGGGGCGCTGGATGCCAAGGTCCGAAAAGAGCTCCGCCGCTGGCTCCGGCGGCTTCATGATGAGTTACACATTACGGGCATTCTCGTCACTCATGACCAGGAAGAGGCGCTAGAAGTGGCCGATCGTGTTGTGGTGATGCATCAGGGGAATGTCGAGCAGATCGGTACGCCTGATGAGGTGTATGAGCGTCCTGCCTCCCCCTTCGTGTGTCAATTTCTCGGCGATGTCAACGTCTTTCATGGGCGTGCCGTACAAGAACGAAATGTTGCAGACCTACCGCCGCTGCCGGATGGTGAACTCGTAACACCGGTCGGTGTGGTGGATGAACACGAAGTCACGTTTGTTCGACCTCATGACTTGGAAGTCCATCGAAGCCGCACACATCCATCACAGCTTGAGGCTACTGTGCGGTATATTCTCACGGCGGGATCACGCGTGTGGATCGAATTGAGGACTCAAGACTCTATGCAAGCCATTGAAGTCGAACTGACCAAGGAGCGATATCGCGAGCTGGATCTTCGTGAAGGAGAAATCGTGTTTGTGCATCCTCGGCATCGTCAAGTTTTCAAAATACCACAGTCGTAACCGACACCGTCAACGAGAGGGGGCTCATTGCACACCCGCCGCTACTCACTATGGTGCGGGGCAGCTGATGCTGACGGCATGTCCGCAGTGATGCAGGATTGCATGAGTTCAACCTTACATTGCCACGAAGCGGCTGCATCGTTGACACGGTTGACCACATCCGCCGCCTTCACGGTGCCGGTGGTAATGTCCACGAGCACATGGTCAGGGATGCGGTTGAAGTAGACGCCGGTCACGCCTGGAATGGCTTGCAAGACGTTATTCATCTCAGCTTCCTTGCTGTCGCAGCCGGATCCGCTGAGCATTAAGGGAAGTCGTTCTTTGGTGGGTGGGTTTGCCGAAGCAGGCAAGGAAACGGAAAGGCTGGCGATCAGGAGTACGGTCGAGACAACTCGCCGGCGTAAAAATGTGTGCATGCGATGAACTCCCAGACAAGAACGTGTATCCGCGTTCCTAAAATACATGATGCGGGATCATATTGTCGATCGTTACTTGGCCTGCACCAAAAAGGCTTTTGAGCGGGCAGTGCCGCCGCCGGCGACGACATCAATGAATGACATGCCGGGCCGGACATCAGGAACTGTCGCTTCGACGGTCGTGTCGTTCACGAACTTGTAGTCGATCTGGGTGGGGCCCGCCGCACTGAATGCCACGCCGCGGAAACAGTCCCTCGTTCCGAAATGCTCTCCCTTGATGGTGATCGTGTGTCCCGGCTTGGCTTCGTCCGGCTCCACGCTCAAGATCTTTGGTTTCCTGCTGCTATCGCAGACAGGGTCTTTCGACACGTGCTGTTCGTCGTGGCCCTTGATCGATTCTGTATCGTGGAGTGTGTAGCCCGCTCCGTCGACGATCACTCCCTCTTCAGCAATCGAGTGTAAGGGAAAACAGGTGAATCCAAACAATGAGACCATTAGGAAGGGCGACAGAAATTTGGGAGACATCGGGACCTCCTTCGATGGAGAATTACTTGTTCGGCATCGGAATATAGACTTCTCCGATAATCGTTTGTCCGGGATGAGAGAGCGCAAATTTCCCAAAAGCCTCAACCAGGCTGTTCGATTCTTTTTTCGAAAGCAGCAACAGAGGTCGACGAAGGCTGTAGCGGCCGTCCTTCACGGTCGGCACTTCCGGTTCGACCTTATCCACCGGCAGCAAGCGGACGGCGACGCCGCCTGAAACGACGGAGAGGCCGGTACTCAATGAAATATAGGCGGCTGCGGAGAGAGGTGGCAGGGTGCCGACGACGGTCTTCACGACGGCCTCATCGGCGCCGATCATTTTGGCGGAACCAGGAATTTTGTCCGCTATCCCGAGTTGGGTTTCGAAGGCTTCCCGAACGTTCTGGTTACGCGGCCTATCGATCAGAAGAATCTTGGTCTCCGGTCCGCCCAGTGCCGACCAATCCTTGATCTTTCCCGAAAAAAGGTCGGCGACTTGCTGCTTCGTCACCTCTTTGGTGAAGTTTGATAAATGCACCAAAATGCCGATTCCATCCCAACCTATCTGAGTCGCCGCTAAAACCGGATCTTCGGCCCCAGTGACGGCAATCTGGGCCTGACCGGTTTTGACCGATTGCAACGGGTTGGAATCCTCGTCCCACAGGATGTCAACATAGACACGGGGATTGGCTTTTTCAAAGGCTCGGGCCAAGGCTTCGATGATCGTTTGCTCCGGCCCATTGCCGACAATGACTAGATTTCCGGCTACTTGAGCGGAAGTGTCGACGTGTGACACACAGAGAGCCACTCCGACGAGCAACCCGGTTACGAACTGTCCCACGGTCATCGAGTGGCCTGTTCCCACAGGAGGTCACGACCGAGTTGGTATTGAGTGCTCAAGAGGTCGATCCTTCTGTTGACAGAGGATCTGATTCTGATGTGACATTCGGCGGCGGCATGATGGGTCTGGGATTCAGCGGCGGCAACTTTGCGAAGCGCTGCATCCGTTCCTCGGTCATGGCCTTGGCTTTCAGCTCAGAAAAGCCGGGTTTGACGATCACCGACGACATTGGACGAAAACGAAGACATGAGTCGAGTTGCCTGGCGGGCCCGGCAAAATGGACATTCCGTGTCTTCAACCCTGGCATATACGGACTGATTGGCCTCAAATTGTTTCTCGCACTGTCCACAACGGTACTCGTAGAGAGGCATGGAATTGGATCCTTTCTGTGTCACTCTTGCAGAGATATCATGCGGAACGTAATTCGGGACTTGACAAGGCGACCTCTCCCAAGCGATCTTGACCGGCTTGCAACGATACGTTTATTCTAGCAATATACGCAACTAAACTACCAGCTCCATAGGAGGGTTTCGATGCCAGTGTTGATTCGACGGTACAAAGGCAATAACGGCATGATGCAGGAAGAGCGAATCGACGACGACAATCGGATCGAGCGCTACATGAAGCTCTTCGAAAAGGACGACGTCAAGAAGTTAGGGACCGGCGTGAAGGTTTTTATTGAGAAGGATGAGTGGCAACTCCTCCCATGAATCAGTAAAGGGGTAACAAGTGAAGGGAAGCGGGTGACCTGCAATCGTTTCCTATAGCCCCTTTACGACCGTCCGTTCACCCCTGACCGATCTGCCATGATTTACTGGATTCACATTGCGCGCGGGATTGACCGTGTGACCCTCCACCGAGATCGGTGTTCAGAGGTTCCGTCCACCGCGACCTCCAGCGATTTCTGGGAGGGAGGATGGTTCGACTATCCCGATAAGGAGCGGGCGCTCCGTGCCATGGAACAGGCCGGAACTAATGATCAGCGGCGGTGCCCTCTGTGCAAACCCTAGAAATAGGAAGTACTGAGTGCTGAGGCTTTAGGTTTGGTTCACTCAGAACTCAACGCTCAGCACTCAGCACTTTTCCCCCATGCCACGACTCGCACTCCTCCTGACGACCGTCATTTGGGGTGCCACATTTCCCGCTACCAAAGCAGCGCTTGAGCAGATCCCTCCGCTCTCTTTCTTATTGCTCCGGTTCCTCCTGGGTACGCTCCTGGTGCTTCTATGGTTTGTGGTCTGCCGCCGGCGACTGCACCATGATCGTGCCGTATTAGGAGCGAGCGCGCTCACGACGGTCTTCCTCTTTCTCGGGTACCTGTTGCAAACGGTCGGGCTCCGCCATACGAGCGCCTCCAATTCAGCCTTTCTGACGGCGTTGTACGTGATTTTTGTGCCGATGATTCTCATGCGGATCGACAGGCGAGTGGTGTTGGGTACGGCGATTGCGGTGGTCGGGCTCTGGTTATTGGTCAAGCCAGACACTTCGATGAATCTGGGTGATCTCATGACCCTAGGGTGCGCCGTCGCGTTTGCTGGGCATATCATTTGTCTTGAGCGGTTCACCAGACAGGTCGATGCATCATCGCTATTGGTGTGGCAGATGGTGGCGATGACGGTGTTGTTCCTTCCAGCTCCATGGTGGGAAGAGACGACACAGAGCGCTTTCTCGCCAACGGCCGTCTTGCTGATCGGTCTTGGTGTTACGGGCGTTCTGGCCACACTGGCGTTTGCTGTCCAGATGTGGGCGCAGCGGCTGGTGCCTGCTCAACAGGTGGCGTTATTGTTTGCGTCCGAACCTGTCTACGCGGCCTGGCTGTCCTGGTACTTTCTTGGAGAGATATTAGATGTGCAAGGATGGATCGGGAGCGCGCTGATCTTATTGGCGGTGGTGATTGGAGCGTTCGGCGGCTGATCGTTCTCATTAGGGAGAAATTATATGGCGCAGAAGTTCGGTAATGGCCGGTGGGTTCACGAAGGATTTTTGGATAACCGCGTCGAGGGAACGGTTGTGGGCCAGGTTGTCTTTGCCGTGATCGGGCCGGTGGATTTTTATTTGCGCGGCAATTTTAAGCCGGATATCGCAGGAGAGGTGATTCGATTCCGCAACAGCTGGTTTGAGGATGACGATATGGCCGGACAAGTCATCGGTGACATGGCAAATCAACAGCTCGGAACCGTAAATTTGATTTCGCTGGATCCGCACCCGAATCTGGAGCCGCACCCCTATGTTGAGTGGTTTACGCTCAGAAAGGACCACTATCGTTTCGAATTGAGCCCTGGCGATGCCTGGGTGTTGTCCGACGAGGAGCGAAAGGCTATTGATGGGGAGAGCCGACGCATTCGGGAGACCCTGGCCGATCAAGTAATCGATCGACCAAGGTCCGAAGACGAGAGCGACTGGATTTAAGGAGCTGTCAAGTTCAGTTCGGGTTGAGGGGCCGGCAGTTCCGCTGCTTTTACAGCTGCGTCAATCTTCTTTTTGAGTACACTGCGGTCCGAATCCTGCTTGGTTTTTCCCTCGCGCACATACCCGGGGACACCACGGATATCCCACACCAGCCCCATCCACTCAAGTCCTTTCAGGCAGTAGTAGGTCATATCGATTTCCCACCAATAGAAACCTTGTCTTGTCGCGGCAGGATAATAGTGATGGTTATTGTGCCAACCTTCCCCCATGGTAATCAGGGCCAGGAAAAAGTTGTTTCGGCTGTCGTCACCGGTCTCGTACCGCTGCGAACCATAGACGTGAGATAAGGAATTGATGGTGCAGGTTCCATGAAACAGCGCCACGGTCGAGATGAAAAACCCCCAAATCAACATCTGTGGGCCGTTGGTGCCGAGTTCAGGCGCGTAGGCTTCCAGCAACTTGCCGAATCCGAACATTCCAAAGCCGGTAAGAGTGGGAACGAGGACGTCAAATCGGTCGAGAAACCGCAGCTCCGAAAACTTCGCAAAATCGGCAATCCCTTTTAGGCGCGGAGCATAATGAGTTTGTGACATGACCCAGCCCATGTGTGACCAGAGGAACCCTCCTTGGCGCGGAGAGTGCACATCGTCCGGCGTGTCGGATGCGATATGGTGATGACGATGATGGCCCGCCCACCATAAGGGGCCACGTTGAGCGCAGGAGCTGCCTAACAACGCAAAGAGAAATTGGACGGTGCGAGAGGTCTTGAACGTGCGATGCGAGAAGTATCGATGATACCATCCGGTGATCGCAAACATGCGGACGTAATAGAAGGCGACCGCGACGGCGACAGCGGTCCAGCTCCATCCTACCCACAACACTCCCAAACACATCAGATGCACGGCAATAAAGGGGACACTCCGAACCCAGTCTACCTTGGGAGGCCCTTCAACTTTCGTGTGTTCAAGTCCTGCCCAGGAGTCAAACCAGCGAAGAAATGAATACCAAAAGTCCTGAGCTTTATTCGGGCTGATCGTTTGCACGTCGGACATACAATTCTCCTCCGGGGTCGAGGGATCGGCAACGTCACTGTGATCGGAGACAGGGAGCCGTGGTCCCGATTAAGCTGATTAATCGTGCAGGAATAGGTTAGGTCCTTATTATACAGAGAACGTCAGGAAAGTGAAATCTGATTTTTTTGCGTGGTCCCAGCCAGTTTGATTATACCGGACAGGCGTCCGCTGTCTATTCATTTCACGATTATTTACTTGATACAAGGTAGTGGGATATGATCGCGCAGCCTTTAATGAGGTGCGCGATGGGTTCTAAAATTCGAGAGTATATACTTCTGTATCTTCCTGGATTCCTTAGTGGTGCAATCGTGATAGGCGCCACTATCGGCCCAGAGGAAGCAACTTCAAATATATCTCAATGGCTCAATTTTCTTGGAATTTTTACATTACCAAAATGGATAACAGCAAAATCGGCAGATAGTTGGGCGTTCAATGTTGGGATTGCGATATTTGTTGCTTGGGGCCTTTTTAGGCTTGGAATTTCAATTAAAGATAAAATGCAGAATCAGACTCAAGAGCGATCGTTTTCCGCTCTATTGCATGGGCCATGCAAGGTTCTGATTTTAAAATAAAACTTATTTTCGGATTGTTGTTGTTAGTCAGCTTGTGGAACCTATCATTGCAGCAACGCGTGAGATCTCTTGAGGTCGAAATGATTCGCTATGTCTTGCCAAGAGAACTAACAAAGGATCAGATTGAGAGATTCGGGAGTTATCTAAAGGCCAATTCGCAGCCTCATGAAGCGAGGATTCTATATGTTATTGGTGATTCGGAAAGCGCGGCATACGCACATGACTTTTATTCTGCTTTCAGAGCTGGTAAGTGGCATTCGACCATGATACCAGTTGACCCTGTAACCATCACTTGTAAGGAGAGCCCCCAGAGGAGCACACAACCAGTTGTCTGTAGCACTCCTCTGCAACAGATGATAAATCGTTTAGAGGGGGTTCACATTGAGCAAACAGGTCCAAATCCTCCTCATCAAGAGTACATCCGCGACACTGTGTCAGCAGCTCTTAAAGCGGCTGACATTCAAGGAATTGGTGGTGGCAGCTATAGTAATAATAATGATCCTGTGAACACAATTACAGTATTTGTTGGATTCAGGGCACGACATAAGTTTGCCGTGCTGCCAAGAAATTTCTTTAGACCGGGACCTGAGGATTCACTTGACAATCTAAGGGACGATGATTTTTAGGCCACCCTTATGAGGTGTTTGTATTCGAGATTTGGCGATGCGAGTAACTTAATCAATGTGTCACGGAATAGATGAGGGTTTTCCCGATTATTAAATCGCCATTCCAATTCATCCAGGTAAACGTCCAGATGCTTCGCGGAGAGCTTGTGATAAGTGCCCGTAACCGAGCGTTTCAGCAGACTCCAGACGTTTGCAATCCCGTTGGTATGCACATCACCACGCGCCCATTCCTTCTGAACATGGTTCACCGTCTCATGCACGAGTGTCATGATCGCCGATTCCTTTGTAGCCGTGAAATTCATCGGTAATGATGACTTCCGTATCCGGGGCGGTATGTTCCTTGATGAAGGCGTGGAGTGTCTTTCGATCAGGCCGTCAATGACTTGCAGTCGGACTTTCCCGCCTCGCTGGATGACGCCGATCACAATGACCTTACCTTGCAGGTAGGCACCTCGCCCTCTCCCACGTCCGCGCAACCGTCCACCGATGTAGGTCTCGTCACATTCGACGATCCTGTTAAGCTGAGCAAGGTTTTGTTCGGTCATGGCCGCCCGAATCCGATGGCACAGAAACCATGCCGTTTTGTAGGACACACCCAAGACTCGCTTCATCTGATTAGCGGAGAAGCCTTTCTTGGATTCTACAGTCAGATAGATAGCGATGAACCACTTACGAAGCGGCAAGTGGGTATCATGCCAAATGGTGCCAGATGTCACTGAGAACTGATAACGACAGGCATCGCAATCGAACTGCGCGCGGTCATGGATACGGGAAATCTTTACGCTGCTGCAGCGAGGGCAACAAATCCCATCCGGCCAGCGGAGTTCTTCAAGGACAGCACGGCACTTCTCTTCGGTGCCGAAGCGGTCCATCATCAGCACCATGTTGTTGTTGGATTCCATTCTAGCGAGGTTCGTAGGAGGTCTCCCGTGTCAAACAAGAACAAGCCCGTTCGTGAGCTGATGAACGAAGAGATTGCAAACCGAGTGTTTGGGAAGAAACTGAAGAATCAGTTAAAGGAGATTGCTGGGAAAGGTAAAAAGAAGTAGCCATGTTACTGATGGTACAGAAGCCTGCTGCCTTGGGTCAAGTATATAGTCAAGTATATAATAATGAGTACGTGGACCCTCTGAGGTTCACGCCGTACCGAATAAGGCTCGGCATGTTTGTGAACGCCGCTGGCGGGCTTTCCCATGCATCTGTTAGACGAGTCTCCGGAATAGAGCGGATGTTCGCGTGTCTGTTTGACAGGGCTCCAGTGCGTCTCTAGAATGCCGCTACGATGAACGACCGATTCCTCCGAGCCTGTCGCCGAGAAGCCGTCGATTGTATGCCCGTGTGGTTTATGCGCCAGGCCGGACGCTATATGGCCGAGTACCGGACATTGCGTGCAAAATATTCGATCCTCGACATGTGCAAGACGCCGGAGCTTGCAGCTCAAGTGACGCTCCAGCCGATTGACCGGTTTCCGTTGGATGCCGCTATTATTTTTGCCGACATCCTATTGCCGTTGGAACCAATGGGGATCAGTCTCGAGTTTGCGGCTGGAGAAGGACCCGTCATTCACAACCCGGTTCGTGACCGAGCGGCGGTGGATCACCTCAAGGTGATCGACGGCGACGAACTGGAGTACGTGGCCGAGGCCATCCGCCAAGCGCGACGCGCCCTCGACGGACGAGTACCGTTGATCGGGTTTGCCGGTGCGCCGTTCACGCTTGCGAGCTACGCCATTGAGGGCGGAGGGTCTCGCAACTATCTACACACCAAGCAGATGATGTATGGCGATCCCACCGCATGGCATCGCCTCATGGACAAGTTTGCGCACGTGCTTACCGGGTATCTTCGGCGACAGATCAAGGCGGGCGCTCAAGCGATTCAGCTCTTCGATAGCTGGGTCGGCTGTCTCTCGGCCGGGGACTACGCCGAATACGTGATGCCGCACGTCCAGCGGATTTTCGATGGACTCAAGCGGGAAGGTGTGCCGATGATTCATTTCGGCACCGGCACCACGGCCATTCTGCGGCAGATGCGCGAGGCAGGCGGCGATGTCATCGGGATCGACTGGCGGGTTCACCTGGATGAGGCCTGGACCATGGTCGGACATGATCGCGCCGTGCAGGGCAACCTCGATCCGCTCGTGCTGTTTGCGCCGCTCCATGAAATCGAACGCCGCGTGGAAGATATCTTGCGTCGAGCCGGGGGGCGTCCTGGACACATCTTCAACCTCGGTCACGGCATACTGCCGACGACGCCGGTCGAACACGTGGCCGCGACGATCGACATGGTGCACAAGCTCAGCCAACGAATAAGACAAGAGTGTATGGCAAATGCCTGAATCGCAACGTCATACCGCAGTGCTGCTCATGGCCATGGGTGGTCCCGATTGCTTGGAGAACGTCGAGCCGTTTCTGCGCGACGTTCGAGGAGGTCGACCGACACCTCCGGCGCTCGTGGAAGAGATTCGTGAACGCTACCGAGTTACCGGGGGCAAATCGCTGGCCGTCGCTATTACACAGGAAGTTGCGAAGAAACTTGAACGACAACTGAATGAATCGGGTGATGGCCGATATCGGGTGTATGTCGGTTTACGGCATTGGCATCCCTTCATTAGAGAAACGTATGCCGAGCTGCTGAAAGAATCGCCGGAACAAGTCATCGGGGTCTGTATGGCGCCGCAACAGTCCTCCTTGAGTACCGGAGCCTATCGGAAGAAAGTGGAAGAGGCCCGTGTCGAGTTGAGGGACCAGACTGAGGTGACGTATGTCGGCAGTTGGAACCGGCACCCTCGATTGATTACGGCGATCGTCGACAACATTCGGAAGGGGCTACTCGCGTTTCCTGCCGATGTGCGGGCATCGGTGCCGATGCTATTTACTGCTCATAGTCTACCGGAACGGATCGTGGCCATGAAGGATCCCTATCCGGACGAAGTAAAGGGTACGGTCGAAGCGGTGACACGGTTTTTAGGCAGTCAATCGACCTACTTTGCCTATCAAAGTCAGGGGCGGTCAAGCGAACCGTGGCTGGGACCCACCGTGGAATCGATGTTGGAAACCATTCAGCTGGCGGGACATCGACATGTGTTGGTGGCGCCCATTGGCTTCATTTGTGACCATGTAGAGACACTTTTCGATATCGACATCGAACTCAAGCAGCTGGCGGTAAACAAAGGCATCTGCCTCGAGCGTATGGCCATGTTGAACGACTCGCCCGCACTCATCGAGACGTTGCGCGACATACTGGCTGCACACGAATCGTCCCTCTGCATTCAGTCGTGACTCGACCACGCACAGTCGTGATTGTAGGCGGCGGCATTTCCGGCCTGGCGACCGCGTTTTCGCTGCACGAGAAGGCTACTAAAGCAGGCCTTCCCATCCGCTGCACCCTCCTCGAATCCGAACCCTCCTGGGGAGGAAAGATCGTCACGCACCGGGTCGGCGAGATGGTGACTGAAGCCGGACCGGACTCCTTCCTTTCCCAAAAACAGGCCGGTCTCGATCTCTGCGTGAAGCTTGGCCTTGTCGATCAACTCATCAATACGAATGAGATGGGTAAGAAGGCGAGTGTGCTGTATAGGGGACGACTGCACGACTTACCCGAAGGACTGCTTTCATTCGTTCCCAAACAGTTGGGATCTTTTTTTCACAGCGGGCTGCTGAGCTGGACAGGCCTGGCTCGGATGGGGCTCGAAGTCGCCGTTCCTGCTGGATCGTCCACAGGCGATGAATCGTTAGCCGCCTTTCTTCGCCGTCGGTTTGGGGTCCAAGCGTTTGAACGGGTCTTGGAGCCGCTGATGGCCGGAATTTACGCGGGAGATGCCGAGCAAATGAGTCTGCGAGCCACGTTTCCGCGGTTTTTTGAGCTGGAGCAACAGCATGGCAGTATCGTTCGCGGCATGATGGTCGCCAAGAAAACCGCATCTTCAGCTTCGACAGATCAACCAAGACGGACGATGTTTGTCAGCTTAAAGAACGGTCTCAGCGATTTGGTGGCCGCCTTGACGAATCGGTTGATAAAGCAGGGCGTAGAGCTTCGTGTGGGTGCTCGAGTCGATGCCTTGAGGGTGAGGTCGCATGAGCTCGGCCGCTGGATGTACGACCTTATTTTGCGAGATGGATCGGCGCTGTCAGCTGACGGCGTCGTTCTTGCCACACCGGCGTATGTTTCAGCAGACCTGTTGCGCCCGTTGACGCCGATCGCCGGCGGTTTGCTGGATATGATTCCGTATGCATCGACTGCCACCATTGCGATGGCGTTTCCACGGAGTCTGACGAATGCTATCGAAGGATTCGGATTTATCGTGCCGCGAACGGAGCAGCGTCATGTAATTGCGGCAACGTGGACCTCGCTGAAGTGGCCGTATCGCGCTCCGGCGGATCAGCTGTTGGTGCGTTGCTATGTCGGTGGAGTAGGGCGCGAAGACATTCTTCAGCTGGATGACGGTGCACTGACGGCAAGAGTCAGAGGAGAACTCGCGGCTGTATGCGGTATTAGAGTGGAACCACGTTATGCGGAAGTGAATCGATGGTGGAAAGCGATGCCGCAGTACACGCTCGGTCATCTAGATCGAGTGGCACAACTGGAGGCGGCAGTGAGCCGCTATTCCGGACTTGTTCTTACAGGGGCCGGTTATCGCGGAGTCGGTATACCCGACTGCATTCGGGATGGAGCTGTGGCAGGCGAGCGGGTCGTACAGGATCTCTTAGGCGAAACCAGACGATGATCCCACCATGGAAATAGGCTGAACCTAAGGCTAAGGTCGAGACTGGGCGATTGTCGATACCTTATGGAAGGATAATGGCCTGCTCTGGGTAGCCGAGTTCCTTGAGCGTGGCTTCCAGAAAATCGACCATCGGCGGCGGCCCGCAGAGAAAAATGCAGGTGTCGGGAGCTGGACAAGGAAGATGTTGCCGAAGAATTTCAGGGGTGACGCGACCTGTGCTACCTTCCCATCCGGGAGGCGGCTGTTCCAAGACATGGTGGCAATGAAAGCTCGGATAGTTTCGGACATTGCGTTCCCATTCCTGTCGGAAGATGATGTCCGATTCCATTTTGTTGGCAAAAATCAGGAATAACTCCGCATCGATCTTGTTGGTCAGAATCCAGCGAATGACGGAGATCATCGGCGTAATCCCGGTGCCTCCCGCCACAAATCCCACTTGTTTCGCCATTCCATCGACCCAATGCCCGCCGGTGTTCGGGCCGCTCATCAATACCGTCCCTCCGATCCGCTGATCGTGCAGGTACTTCGAGACGGAACCAGCGGCATAGCGCTTGACTGTCAGATCGAAGAACCCCGTGGTGCCGACAAGCGACGAGGGAGTGTATGGCCGCTTGACTTGCTTGCCATTGATCGTCGCATGGACGTAGAGAAAATCGCCGGGCAACATATCCAGCGTGGCATCGGCAGGAAGCTCAAACCGGAACGTCTTTGTGTCATGGGTATCCGCCTCAATGTGGGTTAGCCTGTACGGAGTGGGCGTTTTAGTCTTGATGCGAGCGATGCTATCCATGGCGGAGAAGCCTATTATGGCATCATGTTAACTGGCGCAATACCGGAGGGTGTTCGGATTGCTTCAGTTTTGATGCTTGATGTTTTTTGCCTGTTCGTCCGCTTTCAAATTGGGATCGGTATGAGGTTGTACGGTCAGATTCGCGAGGACCGGCTGGGCCGCAGTAATTTTTCGTTCAACTGCTTGAGTCAACCAGCGGCGGGCTTCCTCTGTATTTCTTGCCACTCCGCGTCCATATGCGTACATGACTCCGAGGACGTACATCGCTTGTCCATTGCCGGTCTCAGCCAGGTGATGCAGACCGTGAGAAGCTTTCTTGTACCAGCTTACTGACTCCGGCGTCCGTGGCCCGTCACGCCGTGCGTAGTAGCGTCCAAGACGATACTGGGCAAATGCATCGCCTTGTTCGGCAAGGCGAACGTCGGCATCTGAATGTTGCACAGATTTTGCGGTCGGCAGGCTTGATGCTGATTTTTCGTTGTCTGATGATGCCACATTGTGACTAGAGGGGTGGTCGGTCGGATCGAGGGATTTGGGTTGGGAGTCTCGGTCGCGATTGTTCTGGGTTGCGGACCGATCGAGGTCAAGGGGGGGCGAAGACGGGGGATGCTGGGACTCGCCCAGGCCTTCAGCCTGTGAGAGCGGCGTAAGGCTGAACTCACTCTGGTTGGGTGGCGGCTCCGTGACCCGTTGCAGTTGGCCACAGTTTTCAGCGGAACTGTTCGAGCCTTCCTGCCCGACACCGG
>CAWKJK010000071.1:0-32287 GCA_963849655.1 uncultured Nitrospiraceae bacterium | reverse complement strand
TCAGATATTCAACGAACTTCCCGTCTCGATAGTCCACCCAGAGTTCCTCGATTCCCTTGGCCGTGACCTGAATGCGGTGGACCGGAAACGAGTCCACGAGTTCATTGCTGAAGAATAGTCCGGTCAGACCTTGAGGGACCACATTCGCAAGGTCGTCCACCCATGTCAGTAGGGCTGCTCGATCCAGCCAAGGAGTCAGGCTCCTGCGCTGCAACTCACGCATGGCCGGACTTCGGTCTATCAGGACATACCGAAGATGCTGAAAAAAAGAATGATAGCGATGCTCGCATGTCGCCAGGATGTGCTTCGCCAGCAAACCTTTGCCAGGCCCCATTTCAACGATGGTAAAGGGGCGAGGTTGGCCGAGCAATCGGTACATCTGTTCGGCTTGTTTGGCCAGAGCTTGCCCCAGGATAGGATGGACATCCGAACTCGTGTAAAAATCACCCCGCCGGCCGATCCGTTCTTGCGGGGATTCAGGGCTACGCATGTAATAACCGAATTGCGGATGATACAGCGCCAACTCCATGAAACGAACGAATGGAATCGTTCCGGAATCGGCGATTTCAGAGGCAATGGCAGCAACGAGTTCCGGATGCCCTGTGCTCACGGAAAGCTCCAATTCACCACCCAAGACGGAAAAAAGCGACACCCCTAGCCCATGGGCAACGCCTGCCCATCGCCGGGTGTCAAAGGGGACGTAGAGTAGCCTTCGGAAGTGCGTTAAGTCAAGGCGAGATCAGGGAGAACGGGCGACGATCAGTTTTCTTGTTGGGCTTCAATGCAGACAGTCGATCGTTTCCGTGGAGTATCAGCTTTCGGCGTAGCAGCGAGATCGAGCCTCTCGGTCATTTTGACCAGATGAGGAAGAGAGCCGACTTTCATCTTTTGCATCATCCTGCTTCGGTGTGCTTTAACACTGATGTCGAGTTCGCCCCCAATCTGTTTATTCAATAGGTGGTCGTTTAGTTCAGTGAGTTCATGAGAAGGGGGAGAACGTATTGATCAATACAGACGTCCGAATTGAAGGTCGGTTGAGGGATCACGAATGATAGCAGACATCCGTGCCCGTACGGAGTAAGGCTACGCGATGAGGCTCTTCCCATGAAAGCAATACGGTTACATCAGGGTGATGGTTCGAGATCCCTTCTCTATGAGAAGGCGCCGAAACCGATTCCGAAGGACAATCAGGTGCTCGTTCAGGTCTATGCCGCAGCGATCACACCAACGGAGTTCGACTGGTATCCCACATTTCATACTCCTGAAGGCGGAATGAGACCATTTCCGATTGTTCTGGGTCACGAATTGTCGGGTGTTGTCGAAGCGGTCGGGTCGGATTGCACGGCTGTACAGGTGGGGGATTCTATCTATGGACTGAGCGATTGGTTCATAGACGGTGCGCAGGCGGAATATTGTTTGACCGGCCTTGCCAACATTGCGCCGAAGCCTGTCACGCTTGAACATATTCAAGCCGCGGCGGCCCCGATCTCAGCTCTGACCGCCTGGCAGGCGCTTATCGATCGCGCACATCTCTCTGCAGGGCAACGAGTGTTGATCCATGGCGCGGCCGGTGGTGTCGGCTGCTTCGCAGTGCAGTTGGCCCGGCATCAGAGAACACACGTGTTCGCAACGGCTTCGGCGGCGAACATCGACTTTGTCAAGGCGCTCGGCGCCGAAGAAGTCATTGACTACCGGATCACACCGTTTGAAACGGTTGTCGGAGATGTGGATGTGGTGCTCGATACAGTCGGAGGAACCACGAGAGACCGTTCATGGGGAGTTCTCAAAAAGGGTGGTCGGTTAGTCACCATTGCGGCAGATGCCGAAGGATCGAAGGAGCAGCGAGTGCGCGATGCCTTCTTCATCGTCGAACCGAACCGAAATCAGTTGGTGAATATAGCGCATCTCATCGATACCAGCGCCCTTCGACCTGTCGTGGGTGCCGTCTTCTCGATGGAGAACTTTCGGCAGGCCTACGAACAGAAACCTATGCGCGGCAAGAATGTCCTCCGCATCGCGGAGAAGTGATGGATGTACAACAGCAACGAGAAAGGAACGGGCCAGTTGGAAGTCAGTCTGCGCTTGCGGTCGCCGGAGATCTCGACGCGAAGATCGAATCTCTGCTTGAGACGGCCGCGAGGTGACAGAGAGAGAATGGCAAGTGCAGAGCTTGTCGGATATCTATAATGATGAGGGGGGCAGCTGCACTTATGCCGAAGAAGGGACGGGAAGTAGAGGACCTGCCGCAGCCGCCGACACCTAAGTATCAGTGACAATCAGCATACGTTTCAATCCAAGGAGGCCGACATGCCGCAGATGACAGCTATTCAAATCAGTTCACCGGGCGCGCCATTCGAAGCGGTCAAGCGAGAGATCCCAGCGCCTGGAGCTAACCAGGTCCGCATCAGAGTGCAAGCCTGCGGGGTTTGCCACAGTGATGTGTTTGTGAAGGAGGGCTATTGGCCAGGCCTGCAGTACCCGCGCGTCACAGGGCATGAAGTGGCCGGAGTGGTCGATGAGGTTGGGACGGGCGTGACAGCGTGGAAGAAAGGCCAGCGGGTGGGTGTGGGCTGGCATGGCGGACATTGTGGTCAATGCAAGCTTTGTCGGAGCGGCGACTTCATGGGTTGTCAGCACTTCCAAGTGACCGGGTTTCAGGAGGACGGTGGATACGCCCAGTACATGATTGCCAGGAGCGAAGCCGTGGCAGCGATTCCGGACGCGCTTTCGCCGGTGGAAGCGGCACCTCTTTTGTGTGCGGGAGTCACGACGTTCAATAGTCTGAGGCATAGTGGGGCGGTCGCAGGAGATCTCGTGGGCGTGCAAGGCCTGGGCGGACTCGGCCATCTCGGAGTTCAATTCGCGAGCAAAATGGGCTTTCGCACAGTCGCCATCGGTCGAGGCAAAGACAAGGAGCCCCTTGCACTGAAGCTCGGAGCCGTCCGATATCTCGACACAGATGCCGTCGATGTCGCAAAAGAGCTCACGAGCCTTGGTGGCGCGTCGGTCATTCTGGCGACGGCTCCGGACAGCAAGGCCATGTCGGCCCTCATTGACGGACTCGGCGTTGGCGGACAACTGCTCGTGGTCGGGGCATCGACCGATCCTATCAGCGTGACGCCCGTTCAACTCATCTTGAGCCGCCGATCCATTCGAGGATGGCCATCAGGGACCGCTAGAGATTCCGAAGACACACTGAATTTTTGTGCCCTCACAGGGATTCGCGCCATGGTTGAGACGCTTCCGCTTGAACAAGCTTCTGCCGGCTACGAGCGCATGCTAAGCGGCAAAGCACGGTTCCGCATGGTGCTGACAATGAACTAACCCCAATCTCCGGTCTTTAAACCGGTTGGTGCTGTACCGACGGAAATTAGAACTGGATCAGTCAGAGAGGAGTGCACAAGATACGTGAGTTCATACACATGTGCTGTCACATGTCCGTTCGGGGTGGTATACGGACTTTCCTTGCAGCAGGGCTTGGCCTGTTCATGCTGTCCGGCGCGTCGGCTCAAGACACTATGGTGACCGAGCAAACCTTTGTTTAAGCTGTCATCAACCGGCGACGAGGTTTGACTTCGTCTGTGAAAAAGGCCACGGGTGTGCTCCTCTTCCGATCGATGATCGGAAAATTTCAGAGTTTCAGAAGGCAGATCTTCGCTGTACGAAGAAGTAGGAATCTCGTGTGGACGAAGGTGACCACTTCGGTGAGGATGTGAGTCGAGGTGGTCGATGCAACGTCAATCGACCTGTGGTGGCCTGAAGCTGAAGCGATCTGCCCATGGGGGCTTGGAAGTCGATGTTGCTTCAAGCCGAGAGCTTTTTTGTCTCACGCCCCGTGGCACTTTTTGTATTTCTTCCCGCTGCCGCAGGGGCAGGGATCATTGCGGCCGACCTTGTTGTCGGCACGGTGGGCAGGAGCCGGCGCAGCCACCGGCTCGTCACCACGATTCAAGGTGAGCTTGGGTTGTGGACGTGAGATGACCGGTTGCGGTGAGGGCGCCGGTTGTTCTCCTTCGTGGCGGACGGCCTGCACATGGAACAGCCGATCGAGCGTGTCGGACTTGATTCGTTCCATCATGCCGGCGAAGAGGTCAAACCCTTCACGTTTATACTCAATTAGTGGATCTTTCTGCCCATAGCCACGCAGACCGATACCGTCGCGCAGATGGTCCATCCCAAGCAGGTGATCCTTCCAATGATGATCGATCACCTGGAGCATAAACGTCTTCTCAAGAAAGCGCAGGAGGTCCGGTCTTAGTTCTTGTTCCTTTCTCGTGTAGGCGTCCCGAACGTGGGATCGAAGGTCTTCCTGCAAGGCGTCGCGTCCCGACATCGCGCAGTGAGTCTCCCCCGTCATGCTTACCCTGGGTGACGTCCAAGCCGAACTGACTCTGCATGACCTCAGTTAAACCTTTGACGTCCCATTCCTCCGGGTATTGATCGGGGGGACAATACACATTGAGGGAGGATTCCACGGAACTGTCCATCATGTCATGCAGGTCGTTGGTGAGGTTGTCTCCGTTCAGCACGGCCCGACGGTGTCGATAGATCACTTCGCGCTGCTTGTTCATGACGTCGTCATATTCGAGCAGTTGTTTACGGATTTCGAAGTTATGCGCCTCAACTTTCTTTTGCGCATTCGCGATCGCGCGAGTCACCATCCCGTGTTCGATGGGGACGCCTTCCTCCATGCCGAGCTTGAGCATCAGCTGTGACACCCGTTCCGAGGCGAAGATCCGCATCAGGTCGTCTTCCAGCGACAGGTAGAATCTCGACGTCCCTGGATCGCCCTGGCGTCCGGCCCGACCTCGAAGCTGGTTGTCGATGCGGCGGCTCTCGTGCCGTTCCGTGCCGAGGATATGGAGGCCGCCGGCCGCGAGCACTTCCTGCTTGTCCTTGTCGCAATCGGATCGAATGCCCTCGTAGATTTCAAGCTTGCGGTCTTCCGGGATGGTTTCGTCCCGATAGAGCACCTGTTTGTACATGAAGTCCGGATTGCCGCCCAGCAGGATGTCGGTGCCTCGCCCTGCCATGTTCGTGGCAATTGTGACCGCGCCTTTGCGTCCGGCTTGCGCGACGATTTCCGCTTCCCGCTCATGTTGCTTGGCGTTGAGGACGTTGTGCTTGACCCCGTTGCGATGTCAACTGCCCGGCGAGCTTCTCCGACTTTTCGATCGAAATGGTTCCGACCAGTACCGGCTGGCCACGCTCATGACATTCTTTGATCTCTTCGACGATCGCCGCGAACTTTTCTTTCTCCGTCCGATACACGACGTCGGCATAATCCTGCCGGATCATTTGACGATTGGTCGGCACGACGTTGACGTCGAGGTTATAGATCTTGGCGAATTCGGCGGCTTCCGTGTCCGCGGTACCGGTCATGCCGCTGAGTTTCTTGTACATGCGGAAATAGTTTTGAAAGGTCACGGACGCGAGCGTCTGATTCTCATTGGCGATCTTGACGCCTTCTTTGGCCTCGACGGCTTGATGGAGCCCGTCGCTCCACCGACGGCCCGGCATTAAACGGCCGGTAAATTCGTCGACGATGATGACTTCGCCGTCCTTCACGACGTAGTCCACGTCTCGTTTATAGAGCGTATAGGCTTGCAAGGCTTTCACCACGTGATGGACCAGGTCCATGTGGTCCGGATCGTACAGGTTGTCGACACCGAGCAGTTTTTCAACGCGCGCGTTGCCGTCTTCGGTCAGCGACGCGGTTTTGGTCTTTTCTTCGATGGTGTAGTCGGTTTCAGCTTTGAGTTGCGGAATGATCGCGTTGATTCGGTAATAGAGGTCGGTGGTCTGGTCCGTGGGACCCGAGATGATCAACGGCGTCCGCGCTTCATCGATCAAAATGCTGTCGACTTCGTCGACGATGGCGAAGTTCAACTCGCGCTGGACGCATTGATTCAAATCGGTGACGACGAGGTTGTCGCGGAGATAGTCGAACCCATATTCGTTGTTCGTTCCGTAGGTGATATCGGCGCGATACGCCTCGGGTCTTGTGCAAGGACGAAGGTGTTGTAGCCGTTTGTCCGACGGCTTCGTAGGTCGGATCGAAGATGAAGGAACGCATCGTGCTGGATGATTCCCGTGGATAGGCCCAAGGCATGATAGAGCTGTCCCATCCACTGAGCGTCACGTTTGGCGAGATAATCGTTGACGGTGACGAGATGAGTGCCTTTCCCTTCGAGCGCATTCAGATAAATGGGGAGCGTCGCCACCAAGGTCTTTCCTTCGCCGGTTTTCATTTCGGCGATGCGGCCACGGTGGAGAATCATGCCGCCGATCAATTGCACGTCGAAATGCCGCATGTTGAGCTTGCGGCGAGACATTTCTCGGCACACGGCAAACGCTTCGGGAAGAATGTCGTCCAGCAGCTGACCTGCTTCCAGCCGCTTCCTGAAGTCCTGAGTATTGTCGGCAAGGGCTTGATCGGAGAGTGGCGTGAGTCCGGCCTCCAAACCGTTGATTTGCTCCACGATCGGTCGCAGAGTCCTGATTTCGCGGTCGTTCTTACTGCCGAAGATCAGGTTGAGTACTTGTGTAACCATAAGTATAGTGATTTATGTGTCGGCCCTTAGTGAAGGGAAGTTCCTAAAATTAGGAATAATTTCGCAGTATACAGCATCTCTCCAATGAATCCTACTCGATCCTCCGCCGGTGGAACGGCTGCTTGACAGACATTGTTCTAGCTCGCCTAGTATTTAACGACTGTTGCATCTGTAGCATCCGGTGCATTTGTCGCAATGGATAACTGACTTCCGGTCTTTTTGAGAAGTGCCTTCGATGGGTTACACCTTTCGCAAGCTCCTTTCAATCGCGCTGGTACTCTGCATTCTTGCCGTCGGCGGTTTGGCCCAGGCTCAAGCAGCCGAACACGCTGGACACCATGCTCAGCATCAAGCGGCGACCCACGGGACGCTGCTCTGTTCCTGGATGTGTGCCGCCGGCACGGTGCTCGATACAGCGACTACCGTGATTCAGGCAGAACGCAGCCCTATTGCTGTTATTCCGATTCCTCATTCGAGCGATCTCATCTCTGAGCCATCTCGCATTTCTTCCAGCCGCGCTCCTCCATCTTTCTCTGTGTAATCGTCGTTGCTTTCGTCGCAACCGTCCGCCGCATGTGGCCCACGAAGGGTCCTGCTTCAGGCGGTCCGAAGCAATTTCTTGAGAGAAAATGCCTGGGAGCGGTTATGACAGTGAAACATTCCGTATTCGCATTCTTTCTAGGGCTTGGTGCGTTCTCTTTGGCCTGGCCTGTCGTTCAGCCGGCGCATGGATCCTGCGGATCTGTGACGTGTTTTGTCATCATCGGCTCTGAACAACGGGTGTCGCCAAAGGGTCTGTTAACCCTAAACGCCTTTTATGACTATACGCCTCAGGGGACGTTGCTGAGCGGCACAAACGGGGTTATTCCAGCGGTCGATCTCGATAACCGCCAACTCATTTTGGGTCATCACCGGGAGATCCGAACCATTAATCAAATGTATACGCTCGATTTCAATTATGGGATCACCGATCGACTCGGCATTGAAATCGCCGTCCCCTATAAGAGGATCAAGCATCGACATATCGATGGATTGGGAGAAGCGAATGGAGGGGCCGGTGAAGAAACCAGTTTCTCCGACAACGGCTTTGGGGACATCTTTATCAACGCAAAGTATAACTTATTGCCTACGCTGAGCAGTATGGTCGTGATGGATTTCGGCGTGTATGTTCCCTCAGGTGATCACGACCAAACGACCGCGGGACTTGCAGGGGAACCCGGTGAAACGATGGAACCAACGGCCCAGATCGGACGAGGCCAGGCCGGTCTGCGAGCGGCGTTCTATCAAAGCTATGAGCTGATTCCCCATCGGTTGAACCAGTTCGCTTCCGGCAGTTATCGACATACGTTCCGCAACAACTTCGGTTACCAATGGGGGGACCAGTTTGATTTTGGAGTCGGCGCCAATCTCGTGACAGTGCCGTGGCTCGTGCTGAGCAATCAGTTCAATTTTCGCTACATGGCTCGCGATCACTTTAAGGGATCGTTGGCGCGATCACAGATTCCAAGCGATCCCACATTCCCGGACGAGGCGATTGTGCTCGATCCGAACATCTTGAACCGAGCCGTTCCAACAACCGGTTCGACGTTTTTTGCGTACACGCCCGGTTTCCAGGTCGGTATAGGGGAACTGATCAAGACGCCGCTGACTGCGAACACGTCCTTGTACTTCTACGCACAGATCCCGATCTATCGCGATTTCAACGGCAATCTGGCTCAAGGAGTGAGTTATGTATTCGGCATTACGAAGCTGTTCCAAATCTTGAATTCGTCGTAACAGCAGTGTGACCCTATCATGAGGAGATTGCGATGAAACATGTACATTTTTTGATAGTCGGTGTGCTTGTCGCCATCCTCGGATTTCTTCCGTTCGATGGCTGGAGCATGGGCTCCCGAGTGCCGGCGGTGGGTACGACCGCGGAGGATTTTAGATTGGTCGATTTGGAAGGCAAGCAACAGAGCTTGAGTCAATATCGCGGCAAAGTCGTGCTGGTGAATTTTTGGGCCACCTGGTGCAAGCCCTGCACGACGGAAATGCCCGCAATGCAGGCCACATACGACAAGCTCCGCGAGAAGGGGTTCGTGGTGCTGGCGATCAATGAATTGGAAGACGATGCCAAGGTGCGCGAGCACATCAAGCAATATGGCCATACGTTCCCGGTGCTCATGGATCGAGACAACAAAGTCGCGAACCAGTTCGGGGTTTTCGGGTTGCCTGTGAGCGTGTTCATCGATGAGAAAGGTGTCGTTCAAGAATACATCAAGGGTGGACTTTTGACCGAGCCAGTCATCCTGGATATGGTCGCTCGTATTCAGAAACAAGAACCGGTGAAAGCAGCATCCTTGCGCTAGACGATCAGCATGACGGGTTATCGTGAAACGGCCGGAGTCGGCGAACTGATCAGCGGCAAGTGGAAAGGCAGAAGACAATATGACATCGACAGATGAAACCCGCTTCTTTTTTCCCGCCTGGGGAATTTCGCTGACCCTCCATGGTGTAGCGGTCGGCTTAGCATTTGCTTTTGCCGCGCAGGTCAAACCCGTCTTGCAGGAGAACTTATTCCAGTGGGACGTGGCGTTGGTGGAAGAGGCGAAGCAGGAATCGATATCGGATCAAGCGCCGTCAGCCGTGCCTCCAGAACAGCCATCGACGAAGCCCTTGTCGCAGCCACGTCCCAAACGAGCGACAGAGGTATCCCAGGCGGTAAAGCCGTTGGAGCGGAAAATCGAGCCGCCGCCACCAATGATCGAACCGGTACAAACGATCGAGCAGAAAGTGGAAAATCCCCAGCCACGTGAAGAGCCGATGGAACAACGTATTGTCGAGAGAACTGAATCGAAGGCCGAGCCGATCGTAGACGCGAAGGAACCAGAGCCGGTTACGGCTCCGCCCGTTCCACATGAACCGGCAGCGGTTGCGGCAGATCCTGCCTCATCGCATGAGGTCGTGGCTCAACAAGAGGCATCGGCAGCATCCCCGCCACAGGAAGCTCCCGTGGATCCTGCTCCGATGGAGGTGGCCAGGGCTCCAGTGGCCGGTTCGGAAACGAAAATAGATCATCGATGGTTGGCTGAGTCGCTCTGGCGACGGGTGGCGGAACTCAAACGATATCCGAATCAGGCCCGCATGAACGGCCAAGAGGGGAAAGTGATCTTGAAAGCCATCATCCGATCGGATGGACAGCTGGCAGATGTATCCGTTCAGAAAAGTTCAGGTCATAGCGTGCTCGATGCCGCAGCGATCGAGGCCGTGAAACTGGCCTGTCCACTGCATATGAAACACGCCATCGGAAAGCCACAAATCGTCGTAAGTCTTCCGATCGTGTATAGCTTGGCCAACTGAAGCCGCGAGGGACGGTGCATGTTGTCGGAACAGGAACAGATGCAAAAGCTGGAAGGTTCATCGATGCGAAGGCGCACCGCCGGACTCATCGTGGTGTTGTCACTGCTGGTGTCGTTGTCAGTATGGGCTGAGACCCCTGAGTCGGCCACACCCATGGGTCCGAAGTGGACGACGGTTCATCAAGTGAAGAGCGTGGTCGGGCCGTCGGTGCAGATCGACGAGCAGGGGATTGTTTCAGTCGCTTGGGTAGAAGAAGACAAGGAAACCCGTTCCATCCTCTTTGCGAAATCCGAACAACCCGATGGGCCGCTTGGAAGACCCGTCTCTGTGAACCAACCGACCGAGAAAGTCTATTATCGCCAGGAATCTCCGGCCTTAGCCGTCCGCGAGAATGAAATCTTCGTCGCATGGTCGCAGACCCACCCGAAGATCACGCCCGATAAGCCGTTTTCCGGCGAACTGAGGCTCAGCAAGTCCATGGACGGTGGACGCTCATTCATGCCGTCCGTCCTGGTGAACGATGACCGCCAAGTTATCCAGCACACGTTCGATTCGATTCAGATCGCTCCGAACGGCACCCTGCACATGGCCTGGATCGACGGCCGCGACGGCCGGAAAGAACCGGGGACGTTCGTGACGAGATCGACGGATCATGGCCGCACGGTTGCGCAGAACCTCAAGGTCGATGATGATACGTGCGTCTGTTGCAGGACGGCCGTCGCAACGTCCGCCGACGGAGTCGTGTATGTGGCGTGGCGAAAGATTTTCGAGGGAAATATTCGAGAGACGGTCGTGTCTCGATCGATGGACGACGGCCGGACGTTTTCCCCGTCAGTAATCGTCGGCAACGATCAGTGGGTGTATCCTGCCTGTCCGCATCGTCCGGCATCTCTCGGCGTCGATCGGCAAGGACGACTGTATGTCGTGTGGTACACGGAGGGCGCCGACGAGTTGCCCGCAATTTATCTGGCCTATTCCGATGACCAGGGAAAGACATTTTCCACCAAAAAACAGCTGAACCGCTCCAAAGGGACCTTCCCGGACCACCCGCAAATGGCGGTCGATCCGGCAGGGAGGATTGCCGTGATCTGGGAAGAACAATCACCTGTCCGTCGAGAAGTCGTGGTCAGCTATTCGCTCGATCGCGGCCGGTCATTCAACGCGCCGATCAAACTGAACGAAAAGAACGGACAGACGCCGACGGTGGCGGTCAATCGGCATGGCACGGTCGTGATGGGCTGGAAGGAGCACGCGATGCCGGCGCATCGCCTTGTGATCCAAACCCTGCAATTTCCGATGGAGAACGCGATGGCTGACAGGACCGAAAGCCATGGGCAGTAAAACCCGCACCGCGCCGGGCGGTCTGTTGCTTCTCGGGTGTGTGGTCCTGTTCGGCGCCGTCGATGTTCCGCACCGTGTGGCCATCGCAGAGACCGATCCCTTTGTCGCGCTCAGGCTCAGTAGAGTTATGGCCGGTTCTCCGATCGCATCGTTCGACCTGAAAGAGCTTGACGGTAAGACGGTTCGCTCAAAGGAATTGGCTGGGAAGGTCATCCTCCTGAATTTTTGGGCGACCTGGTGCGGGCCGTGCAAAGAAGAAATGCCGTCGTTGGCCAGACTCCAAACGCAGTTCGATCCCACACAGTTTCAGGTGGTGACCGTCACGACGGATATGCATCCACAAGGGATCAAGCAGTTTCTCGATCATCTGGGCATCCGACTCCCCGTGCTGTTCGATGAAAATGAAGATGTGTCGAGGTCCTTTATGGTCAGGGGTCTGCCGACGACCGTACTCATTACGCAAGAGGGTCGAGCCGTCGGTCGTGCAGTCGGGCCTCGGGCCTGGGACGGCGAGGAGTCGGTCGCGCTGGTGCGGCATGTGCTTGAAGGAATGAAATGAAGCGGTGGTTCGCGCCCTTCGTCGCCGGGATGGTCCTGCTCTACGCCGCTCTGGCGGTAAGCGCAGCAGGCTGTCTCGTGATGCAGACAGAAGAGTCGGGCCATGCTCACCACGCTCCATCTCATGCCGCTCACTCCTCGCTCTGCGCCTGGATTTGTCAGGTTAACCCGACGGTCAGCATCCACGCTGCCGCGCCTCTCCTCGCGTTCTTCGCCGTCGTCGCAATGCAGCAGTTGGTTGGTGCAGCGCCACAACTCCATTTCATGTCCTCGGTTTCTCGTTCTCGGGCTCCCCCTCAGTGATCCTTTTCTAGATCGTATCGGTCGTATGCGGTTACCGGCTTGGCAGCCATGAGGTTGTGTGTCGGACTGTGTCTTCCAATAATCTGCTTGAGTGAGGAGTGGGCGATCATGTCTGAACTGGTAGGTGTTTCCCGATGGGGATATGCGATGGCTGTCGGTCTGTTTGTGATGTGTGCGGCTGTAAGTGACGAGGTGTTTGCGCAAGGTGCGCCTTCTTCAGATCCATCTGCGACACCGCGCGAGAGAGCGCTGCGCGATCAACTTAAGAATATTCTCCAGGAACTGGATGAGTTGCAGCAGAAGAAAGAGAGCGAGAAGCCCGAAGCGGAGCGCCCGTCGATTATTAAGGAGCAGACTGAGGCTGCTTCACCGGAGGCCGCAACTGAAGCCGCATCGGAGGCAAACCCGGATTTCGATCTGGCCGATATGAGCATCGTCAGCAAGCGTCTCCAAAAACGACCGGAAGGCGTGTCACTTTCTGCGACCGTTCCTTCGGAAACAGATTCGCAGCCGACCAGAACCATGAAGGAGTCGATGGAATCACTTCCCGGCATCGTGTTGCGGCAAGCCAACGGACCTCGCGATTTCAGCATCATGATCCGCGGCCAGGGCGCCAAGACGTCTTTCGCGGTTCGAGACATCAAGATCTACGAGGATGGAATTCAGCAAACACAATCCGATGGTCTCTCACGTCTCGACATGCAAGATCCCTGGTTCATGCGGAGCGTCGAAGTGACTCGTGGCGCGTCGTCTTCCTTGTACGACAACTACGCACTCGGTGGAATGGTTCAGTTCCGAACCAGACGGGGGAGCGACATTCACGGAGTGGAAACATTCTTGTCCGGCGGATCCTTTGGGTACCAGAAGTACGGCGTCGCCGTCGGCCAAGAAACGGACAAAGTCGACATCGCGATGTTCGCCAGCCAGGTGGCGGAAGACGGGTTCATCCAGAACAGCAACTACAATACCCAGACGCTCAACTTCAATGTTCGCTACAAAGTGGATGATCAAGCAGAATTTCTATTTCAAGGCCATCACCAACTGGCTGAATACGAAAGTACCCACCCGACTTGACCCAAGGACAGTTTTTTGCCGACGAACGGCAGGCAGGCGGAGCGCAAACGACCTGTACGCCCGGCACCTACAACCCCGGCTGTGCAAACGCGCTCTTGCTGGATCAAAGCCGAGTCGATCGGCGCACGATCATCGGAGGGCATATACGAGCGGCAGATCGATGCGAACACCGTCCTGACGGTGGAAGCCGACTACGACGTCAAAGACATCCAGCAAACATTCTCGCAGATCTTCGAAAATACGAATCCCAACTACAAGAGCTATGCAGATTTGCGGCACGACGGCCGACTGGGAACCATGCCGTTGAAGAGCTATGTCGGTTTCTTTGTCAATCAGATGGAGCAGAAGGGCAACTACCTTCCAGAATCTTGCGGATGGTTTCGGAACGAAAGGGACATTGCTCCAGAACACCCGTGGAACGATTTTCAACATCGGCGGCCGGTTCCGTGAGGAACTGGAATTTTACCCGAACTTGGATACTGGCGGTCGGGCTCGGCTTTGAACAATCGCGTGTCAGCGTGCATGCGACGAACTATGATCAGACCACCGGCGCGTTTGCCATCGTGTGCCAGCGCCAATCGACCTTCTCAAACTGGGCGCCGGAAGGGTCGCTCACCTGGAAACCATCGGAGACCTATCGGCATTGGATTCGAGCCTCGACGGGGTATGGCATTCCGCAGTTCGCCAATCTCTTGCGAGATCCGGTCACCGGGCAACCCGGGACCAACTTCAATCTGAAACCGCAAAAGAACCTCAATCTGGAAATCGGCACGGAGATGAGGCTGCATCCGACCTTGCTCGTCCAAGTCGTCGGGTTTCTATACGTTCTTTAAAGACGAAATCATCACGCAGGTGATTATCGGGGAATAACACCGCATCCGTCAACGCAGACTCCTCACGATATCGTGGCGTCGAAGCTATTTGCCGATTGGCGGCCAGTGACAGGTCTGCGGGTATCCGGCGCCTACACCCACATCAATACGGAGTACATCAACTTTTCTGATCGGACTGCGGCCGGCTTCATTGTACGTGACGGTAAACAAGTACCGAATGTGCCGACCGATATCTTGAACGGCAAGGTCGAGTACTACCATGCGCCGACGGGATTGGGGGCCTGGGTCGAAGGGAATTATTCCAATAGCTATTTCCTAAACAACAGCAACACGTTCGGATTTCCCTCTTACGTCATCGGGAACGTCAATGTGTACAAGAATATCGAACTCTCACATTCTTCCTGGTTCCGATTCGCCAAGCTCTTTATTCAAGTCGACAACATCGCCGATACGAAGTACGCCGCCTCGGGGCAAGTGATCACAGGCGAAACTCACGCTCAAGCCGCTGGGCAACAGATCTTCTTCGCCGGATATGGGCGAGCGGTCTATGGAGGGGTGACGTTAGGCCTCTTTTAGCGCGGGCCGTGAGCGAGAGACTACATGCCTCCCGCTCACACGCGATTGACTCATCAAAGAATGATCGGTCCGAGGTTGGTTGCCTCCTCTCTCGGACCAGCGCGGGGTGGAGGTGTGCCTCCCTTGGCCTCCGCCCCGCCATTTTTAATGGAAAAGTGAGGCAATGGGTCGATCAGGTTTCGTCGGCACATTGATGAATCACGTTGGGATCTCTAAGGAGACTGTCCAATGCTATTGCCCGAGGGCGCAAGTCGAGCGGTGACCAGCACTATGGAGAAGACCCTATTACGAGTCGGAGAAGCGGCAGAGCTGTTGTCGGTCAGTCGTTGGACGATCTATCGATGGGTTGAGGAAGGGCGGCTACGCGGTACGAAGATCGGCAAGGGTAGTTTGCGGATCTTTCGCGAGTCCATCATCCACTTAATTGAAAGCAATGAGAGCGACGTTCAGCGCGTCTTCGAGCGTCAGGTAAGTAGCGCCGAACACATCAGGGTATGTGACTAGATGGACATGACTAATTGTAGCATCGGTGAGCAATCATCGGTAGACAAGCCGTTGGGTGTGCCGTATAGAGACGGCTACCGTGGTGGTCTTCATGATGCGTTTCCATGTTTGCCGTCGCAAGGCGTGTCTCGTCGAGCTTGTGGCGCTGATCTACAGCGCGCTGCTCGTGATGGCTGCCGGTTGCGCTTTGGATCATGCGGACCGGTCTCAGAATCATCAGCACCATCATGGTGAGGAACGATCATCCGATCATAACTTACTCTGCGCATGGGCTTGTCAGGCGACAACCGATGCCGCTGAAGCGAGCGGGCCTCCGCCGACTGCCGCAGGGCTGGTGGTCGGGCTTGACGATCTCGACTCTCATCGACTGTGTCTTTTGCCCCTGTCTTCCACCGTTCAGGCTCGTGCGCCTCCGTCGGTCCCCTTCGTCAGGCTCGGATAAGCGATAGCCGATAGGTTCATACCCTCGCTCTTGCTTGTTCAGCTTCGGCGCATTCATTTACCAACGAAAATTGTTGTGTGTTGTCCGGGCAGGCGGGCCTCCGGCTTCTCGTGCCTAGCCCATATGTGCTCCGTTAACAATCGTGCCCTGCGATGAAGGTCACCGTTTGGTCTCCGTCTATGCCGGCACTCACAGAAAGATCACGGAACTATGATGCGCAAGCTCTTGTCCTTTGTCCTTGCTCTTGGTGGTGCAGTCGGAATGTGGGCTTCTACACTTTGGCCATCCACTGCCCACGCTTCTTGCGGCTCGGTCAGCTGCTTTGTCGTCATCGGCTCGCAGCAACAAGTGCCCATGAGAGGTCTGCTGACAATCAATGCCATCTACAACTATACGCCGATGGAGGCGCCTCCGGGCGAAGGTGGACGCATTCCTTTCGCCAATCAAGGAGCGAAGACGCTCACGCTGGCTAACTTGAACGTGAACAGGATCGAGACCACGACGCGTACCGCGACCCTGGATCTGAATTACGGTCTGACTGAACGCTTGGGCATAGAAGTGACGATCCCATACAAACATGTGGAGGCAAATGCGCAAATAGGAGGTCTCACGCCGGTGCCTTATAGCGAAGACGGGCTCGGCGATATTCGAACGACGCTGAAGTACAACCTGCTCCCCACCCTACGCAGCATGGTGGTGTTGGGGGTGGGTGTGGATTTCCCGACGGGCAGCTATGGTCGGTTTGCGCAGGGAAGCACCTTGGCCGAATCGACACTCCAAATCGGTCGGGGGAACTTTGGTGTGGTTCCCATGATCTATCAGACGTATGAATTGATTCCCCATCGGGTGAATCAGTTTGCGCTGGCGAGTCACCGACACACGTTCAAGAACAGCGACGGGTATCAGTTTGGCGACGAGGCGAACGTAGGTCTTGGAGTCAATATCGTTCCACTTGAGCAGACTCCCTGGTTGAGGCTGACACAGCAGTTCAACTTCCGATGGACGCAAAACGATGCCATGGACGCGGCGCTCTTTCAGTTCAATCCGGCGACCGGTTCCTCGATCTTGCTCGATCCGACGATCAAATTTCGGCATAGTGCCCGAGCCACCGGCTCGACCTATGTGGCCTATTCGCCCGGCATCATGCTCAATCTCTTTAACTTCGCGTCGGCCTATTTCATCGCGCAGATCCCCATTCATCGGGACTTCAACGGCAATCTGGAACAACAGATCAGTTACATCTTTTGGAGTGACCAAGTCGTTCCAACTGTTTGGGGGATCCTCATAGGGAATCGACAGGAACAGTGGTGTCGAATCGGCTATGTTGACGAAAAATCGATGACAAGTTTCTCGGGCACTGACCGGCTGCTGCGCGGTGCTCTGGCTGACCGGCTCGATCGATCAGGGGAATCTGACGACACAATGGACGGGAGCACACCTGGCCACAAGGGCAGACGCAAAACAGTCAACACAGTCACAATCACTGTACGTGGCACTGTGGCGGTCTCGATATCCAGGGCGACGGCAGACAAGGCGAAATCTCCACCGATATTCACCTGAGTCGCGTCTGGAACCTCAGGTGTGCCATCCCGCTTCAGGATGCTGTCATTGACAGTGAATTTTCCGCCTCGCGGTCCACCACAAATTATTCTTCAGATCGCATAGCACTTGCTCACTCAAGGAGCCGGCTGCGCTCCTGTCAATATGTGGAAGACGACAACTCACGAGGAAGGAACGGTCCATGGACGTTATGAAGAGACGAAGCTATGTATCTATTGTCACGGCGGACTTGATCCCGCTGGTATCGGCCTCGCTGCCTGTAACTCAGGCGAGTCCACCCCCACTGCTGCACCGCCGGCGCGGGTGGCAGCGCCGGTTTCAGCGGCCCGCTGGCATTCGTGAATAATACGGGCGACAAAGTGCTCGGCGCGCCGGTCGCGTTGAAAGGCGATTCCGGCAACGCCGTGGTGAACACGATTGACGCGGCGAAATTCGAGAACGTTGCCTTGAGCGATATGCAGTTCTCCAGCGGCGAATGGGTCTTCGTTAATCTTACAGCCGCCAACAAAGTTGCGACGATCGATCCCTTGACGGCAGCAACTCCGGTACACGAGGTCAATCTGCTCGCTGGTACGCGACCTGTCCATATCTACCGCGATACGAACGATGGAGAAGTCATATGGACGATGAACGATGGCGACAATGCCCCAGGAACCACGACACCCGGTGACGATGTGGTGAACTGTGCGGCTCAGGGTGGAGGATCGGTGACCGTCATGCACAATTCCCATCTCGGGCCGGGGGCAACCCCTCCCACGGTGTTGCGGACGATCTGTATATTGGCCGACGGCCACCACGTCACAGCCTTCTCGGGTGATGGAGTGCCGAAGCGGGCGTTCGTTTCGAGTGAAATCAGCGGTGAAGTCGCCGTGATCGACGACGAGGAATCATCTGGAACCTACCTTCAGATGATCCACCGCATCGATTTGTGTAAGACGAGCAAAGAAGCGGCGCTGCAAGCGCCGGTTACATGCAATCCGGAGAATGCGACGGGGACGACCCCCTTTACCCCGAACAATTCCGGGCCTCACGGCATTCGTTGGTCCAAACTGACGAAGAAAATCTACAGCATTCAGGAAGGGTATCACGAGATTGTCGAAATCGATCCCGCGACTTTCACCATTACGAATACCTTCGATCTCACCGGTACGCCCTATACGGGGTACGGAATTTCACCGGACGGTAGGTTCCTCCTGCTGCGTGGTGAGACAACGGCTCCGCAGCCGCAGGCGATTAAGCTTGGAGTCGTCGATCTCAGTGTTGCGACCCCAACCATAGCAAACTTGAACATTCCAGAACTGGATGGGGCATCGAACGGATCATTTCTCACAGGGGGGGCGTCATTCAAGTTCTCTCCTGATGGAAAGCGACTCTACTTCTTGGTCGGTAATTGGACCCGAGGCGACCGTGACGAAGAAGGATCGCCTCTTTGCGTTTGATGCATCGACTCTCAGCGCGACACCGCCGGCGCTGACCCTTTTGCCGAACGGCGAAATTCCGCTGTTGCAAACCGGGCGGCATAGCATGGATGTGTTGGCGCAGGGAGCTGGTGAAGCCAAGTACGTTGTGGTGTCTAATAATGGTGCTCCTGGTCAGGTGTCCATCATCAATGCAGCAGATAATGCGATCAAAGAGAACGTGACTGTTGGGATAAGTCCTCGAGCAGTGTTGGTGTACCAGCCTGGTGCCGCCACGGCGGGTAACCAGGCGAGCAATTAGTTTAGACGTGGATGGGACAATCCATCGGAGTTCCCAATGTTCGATGGATTGTCCATCAGTCGTCGGATGACCGACTAATTGATCCGGAAAAGAGTATTTTGACTTGTCCGAGCAGGCTGCTCTTCCGCTCGGACCAGCGCGGGACGAAGGGTGCTCCCTCCTCCTTCGTCCCGCCTGTTTTCATGCTGGTGAGGTAAGAGGTTGTACGATGTGGTTACTGCCAGCCGAGGATCTGGTAGCCGCGCGCGATCAGGCAACGAGCCAGCGCCTGTCGATAGGCTTCCTGTGAAGGCCAGGTTGGGTGAGAATTACCGACCGTTCCGAGCACGACACCGCTGTCCGTGTTTCCAAGCGGCGGTAGCCAGCAGAGCGGATACTCACCGACGCCGCTTCACGGACTTCGGCGCGACAGGTGCCGAGGTCGCGTGAAGCGGTAGCATCTCCGACGGCGAGTGGACGATCAATGCGTTCAAGAATCGGCTGTGGTGAGGGTGGACTCAGGCGCAGGCCGCAACCAAAGAGAGGCACATGAACGCTATAAATCGAAGCGGCATCCACATGGTTCCTAAGTTTATTCTACCCCTCCGCTTGGCTGGCCGCAACGACGGTGACTAGCAGCACGCGGCAAGCGCAATCAGGGTGAAGGCGGAGCGTGGGTTTCAATTACACGCATTCATCGTCGACGCCATCTGTCTCAAATGCCGGACCCGCTCGAAGCAAACGCGCTCCTCGGGAGTCTTCGCGACGGTCGGAACGATGTTCTGCTTGCAGATACTCGACTGTATTTCCAAGCGCCGCGCCGAATCCGCCCGGCTCGACAAAGTCGCTGGCGGAACACGCTAGCACGGTTCCGTTGAAATGATGGGTCGGCGCTCGGATGCCGACTGAAAGGGCCTGGAAATGCATGATGGGCACTCCATCGCCCGGTGAGATGAGAAAACGTTCCTAAGTTTTCAATGAGTACGCTTTAGCCAGCGCGTCTTTAATCGCCGTATGAACGTTGTTCTTTCCTTCTTCAATATTTCGTTGCATCGCAGCCCGCGCGCCCGGAGCATCTCCGACTGTTATGCACTTCAGGATTTTGAGATGCTGACGGCATGTGCTTTCCACTCGATCCGACTTGTCGAAATCGATCATTCGAAAAAGCATCAACCGCTCATTGATGGTGCGGAGGTGCTGCAATAACGGTTTGTTTCCTAAGGCATAGGCGAGTGTCTCGTGAAACAAGGTGTCTAGTTTGGCGCTTGGGGCCGTCTCACCGAGGGACTCATCGCCCCCGTTTTGAACTTGTATCCGGAAAGGAGGGGGATGAAGAGAAGTTACGAGAGCGTTGATCGCCGGTATGTCCTCACCAGTAGTAGGGCCAAGTGTGCCAGTATGGTGACCAATAAGGACCCCAATAAGGACCGATGGGCCGGCGGATGCGGGGTGATTCCTCGTCGTCTTCAGTCCACACGCGCAGATTGTTGATGCGCACGAGTGGGTAGGTATACACCGTTTCATCGAGCGGCAAGGTGACGGAACCGGCCATCTCTCCGGTCACGGTCACAAACGTGCCTGGCGGAACCGTCGCCGGGTCGAGGAATTCCTTCTGTAGGGCCACAAACCGACCTTCGGATTTGCTGAGGTCCACGGTTGGTCGAAGGGAGTCGGTCAAAGGCAATTGGAGTATCTCGATTCTGGTTCCCTCTTTGAGCCGACGTGCTCCCAGCACTTTCCCGCCGAATGTGACCGCCTGTCCGTTGTATGACTCGGGAGCGGCTTTGACCTGCTCATAGCTGATGGAAGGAGCGCCGGAAGGTAGCGTCTCGGCCTGATCACCGGTTAAAGCGCAGCCTGTGAGGACGACGAATGCGGAGACGAGGCATGCATAGGGGAATAGGCGCATCCACTCATTATATCAAAGGGGAAAGGCCGCTCTCTATCCGCTATAATGAACATCGGCTATTTACTGTGGAAGGAGTACGAAATGAATGGTCCAATGATGTCGATGTGGAAAGTGGCTCTTGTGGTGATGGGAACGATCGGGCTGCTCAACACGCCGGTGATTGCGCAGGCGGCCAAGCCGGAGCTGAAGGGTAAGTTCGAAATACTCAAAGACGAGCCGTCAACCCATCAGCCGGGAAAGGTGAAAGTCGTCGAGTTCGCAGACTTCTATATTTTCCGCATTGCGCATCATTTCGAGGAAACCGGCGTGCCGCTCCTCCTGAAAGAGTTCGGGACCAAGGTGGATATCACGATGGTCGGGTTCCCCGTCATCCCAGGAAAACTGCCGACCGTGTTCGATATGTATGAGCAAGCGAAGCTGATGGGCAAGGGCGATCAAATGAGGACGATCTTGTTCCGCACGATTCACAAGGACAAGGTTGACGGTGTGTTCGATCGCTCCATCCGCTCCTTGTTGATCAAAGAGGCCGGCTTGGACGTTCGCGGCGTTCGAGTCCGGCGTGGAGAGTGGAAAGCCGGCCAGGCTATTCGAAGAAGGGCGTCGCTTGGGAGAACGGATTAAGGTGTCGTCCACGCCATCACTCTTGTTGGACGGGAACATCAAGGTCGATGGGGCCAACATGACGCCGGAGAACGTCGTCGCAGCCATCATCCGGAGCATCCTCGATGCCGATGCGAAGAAGTGATGGGTGAGGAGTGAGGATGCAGGAGGCGAGAACGAACGGGGTCATTCAACGACTTTTGGAGAACGAGTCCGCCTTCAGGCAGTTTATTCGGCGTCGAGTCGGCGACGAAGTTGTCGTGGAAGATATCCTGCAACAAAGTTTCACCAAAGCGGTCGAGCGCTCCCATTCGTTGAATAACGAGCACAGTGCGCTCGCCTGGTTTTATCGAATCCTCCGCCATACGGTGGCCGATTATTATCGTTCTCATGGAGCCGAGGCTCGTCGGAATGAGGCATTACTGAAGGAATTGACCATTTCCGGCAATCATCAGGAACCTCCACTTGACGAGTTACAGGCTACCGCTTGCACCTGCCTTCACAGTCTCCTTCCGAGCCTCCATGGGAATTATGCGGAACTCATCAAGCGTATTGATCTTGATGGGGAATCACCGGTACAGGTCGCGAAAGAGTTGAAGATCTCGCGGAACAATCTCACGGTTCGTTTGCACAGAGCCCGTCAGTCCTTACGGGCTTCTCTGGAAGACGCTTGCGGAATCTGTAGTAGACATGGCTGCTTGAACTGCACCTGTGGTTAGCTGTCCTCTCCTGTCTCTGCCTCTTTCCTGATCGTTTTCATCGGGCCGACCGGTGCTGTGTAATATCGGGCGCCCTGGTCCGTCTTTAGGGGGTGAAGGTCAAATAGCGTTTGAATTACCTAAATATCCTATGCAGGAGGTCTTATGAGTGACTCATTAGCATCCGTCAAACTCAAGGCCGAGAAGGCTTACAATGCCGCCGCAGAATCCTTTGACGCAGAGCCCTTGGCGTTCTGGGAGCGGTATGGTCGACGAACCATCGAGCGAATGGGTCTGCGCCGCGGAGCACAGGTTCTCGATGTGTGCTGTGGCACCGGCGCTTCCGCGTTGCCTGCTGCACAGGCTGTCGGCCACGAGGGCAAGGTGATCGCGGTCGATCTTGCGGGTGAGTTGCTTAAACTCGGCCAGACAAAAGCTCAGACCGCAGGGCTCCAGTGCTTGGAGTTCCGCCGCGGGGACATGACAGCCTTAGGTTTTCCCGATCGCCATTTTGACGCAGTGGTCTGTGTGTTCGGGATCTTCTTTGTCCCGGACATGGAAACCCAGGTCGCGGAACTATGGCGCATGGTACGTCCCGGGGGACGGTTGGCGATCACCACGTGGGGCGCGCGATTTTGGTCTCCAAGCCTACGAACTCTGGTTGGAGGTTGTGCGTCGGAGGCGCCCCGATCTGCATACCGCCTTTAATCCTTGGGACCGCATCACGACGACCGAAGCGGTTTGCGCGTTGCTCCATGACGGGGGAGCCCAGAATATCGAGATCGACGCTGAGGACGGTTACCAGGCACTGCGCACCCCGAAGGATTTCTGGACGATCGCGTTGGGGAGTGGGCTGCGCTGGACGATTGATCAGATGGGTACCGAGCCGGCTCGAGAGGTGAAGCAAGAACTGCTCGACAGGCTTTCTGCCGACGGAGTAGTTCGGATCGAGACCAACGTCATCTATGCAGTAGCCGAGAAACAGTTGGGCTCTCTGTAATATTTGACGACCTGTTCCGTCTGTCATTCCGAACGCGACAATAGGTACCCGTACCGGATAGAATGAAAGGAGCCTTACACATGATCAACGAATCATCGAGCGGATGTTGTGAAAGACCACATACAGGACATGACCGCATGAACGAGAACATTCAACAGGCCCATGGTCCTTCGCACGTTCATGATAAACCCGAGATCGACCCTGTCTGCGGCATGACGGTCGATCCTGCCAAGGCGGCGGGCCAATACGACCACAAGGGTACGACGTACTATTTCTGTGGGACGTCCTGTCTAGAACGGTTTCGCGCTAACCCCGACCATGCGCTGAGCAAGAAGCCGCTGAATCTGATCACGATGCCCGCTCCGCGGAAGCCGCTACCGATGATGCAACCGGTCAGACAGGGTGAAATCGACCCTGTGTGCGGGATGACGGTACAGCCTGCCGACGGCAGCCGGTTCGTACGAGTATCGCGGCAAGAAATATTATTTCTGTGCTGCCAGGTGTCTCGAGAGGTTCCGAGCCGACCCCGAATATTATCTCACCCCGCCGGAACAACGAACTCCGAAACCGACGCCCGTATCGGCAAGCGGGATCACGAAGTATGTCTGCCCGATGGACCCCGAGGTGCTCGAGACCAAACCGGGAGCGTGCCCGGTGTGTGGCATGGCATTGGAGCCGGCTGATGTAACGGCTGCGAGTACGCGCACGGAATATACCTGCCCTATGCATCCGGAGATCGTACAAGCCGAACCTGGAAATTGTTCCATTTGCGGGATGGCGTTGGAGCCGCGCACGGTGACGGCGGAGGAAGCCAATCCGGAATTGGTCGATATGACTCACCGGTTTTGGCAGAGCGTGGTCCTCGGCTCACCCATTCTCGCGTTGATGATTTCCGAAATGATGCCCGGTCAGCCTTTACAGCACCTCTTTTCAGGAAGAGTATTGGTCTGGTTTCAATTTCTGTTGGCAACTCCGGTGGTGCTCTGGACCGGGTGGCCGCTCTTTCAACGGGCCTGGGCCTCACTTGTAAACCGCCATCTTAATATGTTCACCCTCATTGGCCTCGGGACCGGCGCGGCCTATCTCTACAGTGTTGCCGCCACGCTCGTCCCTGGAATGTTCCCTGACTCGTTTCGGGTCCATGGCGGAGAGCTTGCCGTCTACTTTGAACCGGCGGTGGCCATTATTGCGCTGGTCTTATTAGGACAGGTGTTGGAGCTGCGAGCCCGTAGCCGAACCAGCAGTGCCCTCAAGGCTCTGTTAGGACTCGCGCCGAAAACGGCCCGTATCATTCGCGGTGATGCTCGTGAAGAAGATATCCCATTGGAACAGGTGCAGGTTGGCGATCGATTGCGTGTCAGACCTGGCGAAAAAATTCCCGTGGATGGCGTGATTCTGGAGGGCGCGAGCGCTGTCGACGAATCGATGGTCACCGGCGAGTCGATTCCTGTGGAGAAACAGCCAGGTCACAAAGTGGTGGGAGCAACCGTCAATGGGACAGGCAGTTTTGTGATGCGGGCAGAGCGGATTGGTCGTGAGACGCTCCTGTCGCAAATCGTGCGCATGGTGAGTGAGGCGCAACGCACCCGCGCGCCGATTCAGCGATTGGCTGATGTTGTTGCGGCCTATTTCGTGCCGATTGTGATTCTGGTCGCCGTGATCACCTTTGTAATATGGGCCCTCTATGGTCCCGAACCTCGCCTAGCCTATGCCTTGCTCAACGCCGTTGCCGTATTGATCATCGCCTGCCCCTGCGCATTAGGGCTCGCGACGCCGATGTCGATCATGGTCGGGACCGGCCGAGGGGCGACAGCGGGGGTGCTGATACGCAATGCCGAGGCGCTGGAGACCTTGGCCAAGGTCGATGTTCTGGTGGTCGATAAGACAGGGACATTGACGGAAGGCAAACCTCGACTGATGACGGTGGCGCCGCTGCCGCATGTCACGGAGACTGAGCTGTTAACGCTCGCAGCCGGGCTCGAGCAGTCCAGCGAACATCCGTTGGCGTCGGCCATCATATCCGGCGCCAGGGACAAGGGAATTCCTCCATCGAAGGTAGAGGACTTTCGTTCTCTCACAGGAAAGGGCGTCACTGGCATGATCGAAGGTCGTTCAGTGGCCGTCGGTACCGTGCTGCTTCTTAACGAGCTAGGTATCGAGACGAAACCGCTGGTAGCCCAGGCCGAGCCCTTGAGGCAGGAGGGCCAAACCGTTATGTTCGCGGCGATCGACGGCAAGCCGGCTGGGTTGCTGGGCGTCGCTGATCCCATCAAGGCTTCTACACCGGAGGCTATAGATCTGTTGCACCAGGAAGGTCTACGGATCGTGATGCTGACCGGCGACAACCGGACGACAGCCGAGTCGGTGGCCCGACGACTCCAGATCGACGAAGTGCAAGCCGATGTCTTGCCCGAGCAAAAGACGGCGGTCATCAAGCGGTTCCAGGCCGAGGGGCACGTCGTGGCCATGGCAGGAGACGGCATCAACGATGCACCGGCTCTGGCGCAAGCGCACGTGGGGATTGCCATGGGGACGGGAACCGATGTGGCGATGGAAAGCGCGGGCGTCACGCTGGTCAAGGGCGATCTCCGAGCTATCGCACGGGCGCGGAGGCTGAGTCACGCCACGATGCGCAATATTCGCCAGAATCTCTTCTTCGCCTTCGTCTATAACATGCTGGGTGTGCCTATTGCCGCCGGGCTCCTCTATCCGTTCGTTCGGGGTTCTCTTGAGCCCCATGATCGCCAGCGCAGCGATGACGTTCAGTTCTGTGTCCGTGATTGCGAATGCACTCCGATTAAGGAGAATCGCCCTGTAACGTTTCATGAGGTTGTTCGGGAACGGCATCCGCCGAGAGCTCATGCATTAGAAATACCGTTGACGGTTAAGTTGACGGAAGAGTAGACTTACCCCATGCGATTAAGTTCATATCACTCTCGATCGTTTCTCGCCGTGACCATCGTGGTGCTCCTGCTGACGTTCAGTTTCAACGCATACGCTTGTCTCCTGCCGCTCTTAGGGACTACCGATGCCTCGATGGCAAACGGCTGTTCAACCCCCGAGGAGCAGCCCGTTCGGCAGTTGTGCGATGCCTTCAAAACTCTCGGCGTTGAGTCTTCCCCTCAGGCGTCTTCGTTGCACACGGACCATCACTGGTCAGCGACAGACCAGGCGCCGGCTGCGCGTTTACCCGTGAGCTGCCGACTCGTAAGAACTTCGAGCCCATATCACTCTCTCGAATCGAGCTCTCCTCCGCATCCGTCTCTTTCCAGCACAGTGCTTCGTATCTAATCTCTCCGGTTCTTCCTTACACCGTTTCAGCATCGTGTGATCTGCCCGGCGCTGGACCTCGGTTCATCCCGCCGCTTCTCTTGTAGCAGGACGCGGTCCGAGATCCGCGACAGTCGTGGGCAGGAAAGCTCTTGAGGAGGACCCTTCCATGACTCGTTCAATTCAAATTTTGCTGTCGGCGATAACAGTCCTGAGCATGACCTTCGCGATGGATGGACGCCAGGTCGCTCATGCCGTTGATCAGATTGCACAACCATCTTTGGCGTTACCGGATTTGATCCAGGAAGCCTTGGCCAGAAATCCAGAACTCGTAGCGGCGCGCAAGCAATGGGAGGCCAGCACGAGTCGGATTGCCCAGGCTCGATCGCTGGATGACCCCACTCTGTCTGTTCACTTATGGAATTTCCCGCAGACCTTCAATGTCACGCAGACGCAGAATAGTATCTTCGGTCTCTCACAGAATCTCCCGTTCCCTGGCAAGCTGGCCCTGAAAGGCGAAATCGCGAGTCGGTCGGCCGAGATAACCGAGCAGGGGCTGCGCGCGAAGGAACGAGAGTTGGTCGCCCGTCTCAAGCAGGCCTACTACGATCTGTTTCTCGCGCACAAGGCGATCCAGATTCATCATGAGCAGGCTGAATTGCTCAGGCAGTTCTTCGAGATTACAAACGCGAAATTCAGGACTGGAAAAGGATCGCAGGCCGATGTGCTCAAGGCTCAGGTCGAGCTGTCTGTGTTGCACCAGCAACTTCCCGTTCTGGAGCAGCATCGGGAGACTGCTGCAGCGCTGCTGAATACGATTCTGGACCGGGCCCCCCGATCACCCTTCGGCATTCCGCAGGAACCGTCTCTGATGCCGCTCGACACCACCACCATCGAAGATCTGCACCGTCTTGCGCTGAATGCCAGACCAGAGTTGAAAGCAGCCGAACTGGTCGTCCGACAGAGTGAACAGTCACGCGCGCTCGCCCAGCGTCAGTACTATCCGGACTTCAACGTGATGTTTCAGCGTTTCCAAAACTTTCAGGCCAACGATGGATTCGGCGCCTACGTGGCGATGACCATCCCCTTCGCGTTCTGGACCAAACCGAAGTATGACGCCGGCGTGCAAGAAGCCGCGGCGTCGGTCGCAGCCGCGCGGGCACAACAGCACCAGCTGGAAAATCTGACTCGTTTTCAGGTGAACGACCTCTTGGCTAAGGTCCGGGCGAGTGAGCAGGTGGCCAGGTTGTATCACACCACGATCTTGCCTCAGGCCGTACAGAACCTTGAAGCAGCGCGAGCGGGATATCGCGCAGGAACGGGAGGGTTTCTGGATCTTATCGATACCCAGCGAGCCTGGCGAAGATATCAACAGGAGTACTACCGAGCGCTGGTTGAGCGAGAACGTCGTCTCGCGGAACTCGAACAGGTGATCGGAACTGATCTCAATGGGAACAGCTAAGAAAGGAGCAATGGTCATGAGTCAGAACCTGCGCAGAAACGGTCTTATTGTCGGTGTCGCGGCAGTCGGCCTGTTTGTCGGAGTCATCGCCGCGTTCTTCGCCGCGCATCGAGGGATGAGCGACATGTCGGGGATGAAGAGCAGTAAGGAGATGCAGGGCCATGAGATGGAAGGTATGAAAGGCATGAAAGGGATGCCGATGGAAGGCGCGAAATCCATGAGAGACATGGAACCAATGCCTGGCATGTCGGACGCTTCATCCAGGGCTGTGGTTGTTCCGGCGGTGGCAAGACAGTTGATCGGCGTCCGCAGCGCCCTGGTTGCTCAGGCGACGTTGAATGAAGAGATTCGTACGGTCGGCACGGTCGGCTACGACGAACGGAGTTTCACGCAAGTGACGCTGAAAATATCCGGCTGGGTTCGAAAGGTCTTCATCAATTCGATCGGTCGACCGGTTCGCAAAGGTGAGCCGCTCTTCACTGTCTACTCGCCGGATCTCTTGGCCACGCAAGACGAGTATCTCCTTGCCCTGAAAATGCATGCGCAACTGGCCGAGAGCCCGCTCGACGACGTAAAAACAAACGCCAATGCGCTTGTGGCGAGTGCGCGGGAGCGTTTGCGGCTCTGGGATGTGACCGATTCACAGATCAAGACGCTTGGGCGTCGAGGTCGGGCCAACCCGGTACTCACGGTCTACGCTCCTTCCTCCGGTATCGTGATGAAACGTGAGGCTTTGCCGGGGAAATATGTGGAGCCTGGCACGACGCTGTACGAAATCGCGGATCTTTCCATGGTCTGGATCTCCGCCGAGATTTATGAATCAGAAGTGGCGGCCACCAAAGTCGGTCAGCCGGCAACGGTGACCTTTGCTGCTTATCCGGGAGAAACGTTCAGCGGTAAGGTGGCCTATGTGTACCCGACGCTGAATCCTGAAACCCGCACAGCACGGGTGCGGCTGGAATTTCAGAATCCTGAGCTGAAATTGAAGCCGGGCATGTATGGGAACGTGACCTTGCAGACGGATACGGTCAGGACCCTAGTGGTGCCGAAGGAAGCCGTGTTGGACACGGGGCTTCGTCAACTCGTGTTCGTGGATCGAGGGCAAGGCCGGTATGAGCCTGCTTCGGTCAAATTGGGGCGCCGGAGTCAGGATGCAGTGGAAGTATTGGACGGAATCAAGGAAGGGGATCGGATCGTCACCTCGGGAAATTTCTTATTGGATGCGGAGAGCAAATTAGCATCAGCCGCGAGCATGCAGGGCATGATGGGCCGGATCGGTATGGGCGACTGGCAAATGCGCGGTGCACACGAGGGGAAGATGGGGGGAATGGAAACGATGCAAGGGATGGAACCAGGGAAGGGGGGCGTCTCGGCGCCCCCAGGGCAGGAGGGTGAGAAAGGCGATATGAAATGATCACACGACTCATTGAATGGAGTGCACGTAATCCGGTCCTCGTCATCCTCTGTGTGCTGCTGCTGGCAGGCTGGGGCCTGTGGGCCGTGTTTCAAGTTCCGCTGGATGCCATTCCCGATCTTTCGGATGTTCAGGTGATCGTCTACACCGAATGGCAAGGGCGCAGCCCAACGCTCATTGAAGATCAGATTACCTACCCGGTTGTGACCTCTTTGCTCGCTGGACCTAAAGTCAAACGAGTCCGAGGTGTCTCGGAATACGGCGTCTCCTACGTGTATGTGATTTTCGAAGACCGGACCGATCTCTACTGGGCAAGAAGTCGTGTCCTCGAATATCTCCAGAAGCTCACCGGCAAGTTGCCGATCGGTGTCACGCCGACGTTGGGGCCGGATGCGACCGGTGTTGGGTGGGTCTATCAGTACGCGTTGGTGGACGAGTCGGGAACGCACGACCTCGCACAGCTCAGGAGCCTTCAGGATTGGTATCTACGGTATCAATTGGCGAGTGTACCTGGCGTAGCGGAAGTCTCATCGATCGGTGGATTCGTCAAACAGTATCAAATCGAAGTGGACCCCAACACGTTAGCCGCTTACCGACTGCCGATTCAGAGGGTCATCGAAGCCGTCCGCAATAGCAACGCGGAGGTCAGCGGCCGGGTTTTGGAGATGGCCGGCACTGAATACGTGATTCGAGGAAGAGGCTATCTGCGGTCGGTTGACGAGATTGAGTTGATTCCGGTCGGCACGGATGGACGAGGCACGCCGATTCTCGTGCGAGACATCGCGCATGTCCAACTCGGGCCGGATCAGCGTCGAGGCATCGCCGAATTGGACGGCAAGGGTCAGACGGTCGGCGGGATCGTGATCATGCGGGCCGGGGAGAACGCGCTCGCCGTGATCGAGCGGGTCAAAGCCAGGCTGGAAGAAATCGTCCCGGCCTTGCCTGAAGGAGTGCGCATCGTTCCCACCTACGATCGGTCCGATCTCATTCATCGCGCGATTGCCGTCCTCCGCGAAAAGCTGCTGGAAGAAAGTGTGATCGTCAGCCTAATCGCGGTGCTGTTCTTATTCCACTTCCGAAGCGCTCTGGTCGCCATCCTCATTCTGCCGGTTGCGGTGTTGCTGGCATTTATTCCGATGGCCTACTTGAAGATTACGTCCAACATCATGTCGCTGGGTGGGATCGCCATTGCGATCGGAGCCATGGTCGATGCCGCGATTGTGATGGTTGAGAACGCCCATAAACGGTTGGAGCAATCTCCATCAAACGACCGGGTTGAAATCATCATTGCCGCCGCGAAAGAAGTTGGGCGGCCCCTGTTCTTTTCACTTCTCGTCATCGCCGTGTCGTTCCTGCCGATCTTCGCGTTGGAATCGCAGGAAGGGCGACTGTTCACGCCCCTGGCCTATACCAAGACCTTTTCGATGCTCTTTGCCGCCGCGCTTTCGGTGACGTTGGCGCCCGTGCTGATGGTGTTGTTGATTCGTGGGAAGCATTCGCTCGAAGCCAAGAATCCGCTGAACCGGTGGCTCGATTGCTCTGTATCGCCCCATCCTCTCCGGCGCGCTGCGCGTCCGATGGCTGACCGTGGGCGTGGCGGTTGCGGCAGTAGCGATCACAGCGCCGGTGTTCTCCCGACTCGGCGCGGAATTCATGCCGCCGCTGAATGAAGGAACGATTCTCTACATGCCGACCACCGTGCCCGGTCTTTCGATTCCTGAAGCAACGAAGGTCTTGCAGGTCCAGGATCAGTTGCTCACGACCTTCCCGGAAGTAGAACGGGTGTTCGGCAAAATGGGAAAGGCTCCGACCGCCACCGATCCCGCCTTCGTCGGAATGGCCGAGATTACGGTCACCCTGAAACCGGAAGCGCAATGGCGGCCAGGCATGACCTGGGACCGATTACTGGATGAGATGGATGCCAAACTGCGCATCCCGGGATTTCCGAACATCTGGTGGATGCCGATCCAGACACGCACGGAGATGGTCACGACCGGTGTCCGGAGCCCGGTCGGCGTCAAGGTGCTGGGGCCGGATCTAAAGACGATCGAGCGAATCGGCGTAGAAATCGAGCAGACCTTGGCGACCGTGCCCGGCACAAAAAGCGCCTTCGCCGAACGGCTCAATGAAGGCTATTACCTGGATTTGATCGTGAACCGACGCGAAGCGGCCCGCTATGGTCTGACGGTGGGCGATGTGCAAGCGGTGATCACCTCGGCCATCGGCGGAGAGACCGTGACCACCACGGTCGAGGGACGGGAACGGTATCCGGTCAACGTTCGCTACAAGCGCGAATTGCGCGATGATCCGGACCGGCTCAAACGAGTGCTGATCCCCACACCGAGCGGCGCGCAGATCCCCCTCGGACAAATCGCGGAGATGGTGATCACGCAGGGGCCGCCGTCGATCGCGGATGAAGCGGGGGCGCTGGCCGGTCTGGTGTCGGTCGCGGTCAGTGGCCGCGACTTGCGCGGCTATGTCCAAGACGCCCAACGCGCGGTGCGAGACCGAGTGACAGTACCTTCCGGCTATCGGCTGATCTGGACCGGTCAATACGAGCATCTGGTGCGGGCGGAAGAGCGGTTAAAGCTGGTGGTCCCCGTGACCCTGGCCGTGATTCTCTTGCTGCTGTATCTCAATTTCCGATCGCTGGCGAAATCGCTGATCGTGCTCCTGTCCGTCCCCTTCGCCGCGATCGGAGCCATCTGGTATCTCGACTACCTGGGCTACAACCTCAGCGTGGCTGTGTGGGTGGGCATCATCGCCCTGGCCGGCGTGGCGGCGGAGACAGGCGTGGTCATGCTCGTCTATCTCGACGAAGCGTATGAGCGGCGTGTACGCGAAGGTCGCATGACGACGGCGCATGACCTGCACGAGTCCATCATGGAGGGTGCGGTTCAACGGGTACGACCCAAGATGATGACGGTGGCGGCGATCATGGGCGGCTTGCTCCCTATCATGTGGACCACCGGAACCGGCGCCGATGTCATGAAACGGATTGCCGCGCCGATGATCGGCGGCATGGTCAGCTCGACGGTGCTCACGTTGATCGTCATTCCAGTCCTCTATTCCATGTGGCGACGTGCGCAGCTCCGTTCCACGATGTCAAGTCTTGCTTCCGAGCAGTTTTTCGCTTAACAGTGGCGTAA